>VGWF01000139.1 GCA_016873715.1 Lentisphaerota bacterium
CCCCCCCGCGCGCCGCTGTTCCGGCTGGGGATCCGCGGCGAGGTCGAGTCCCCGTTCGAACTCACGCCCACCGCCGCGATGTTCGGCACCGTCGCCCCCGGCGCCGCCGCGACCCAGACCGTCGCCTTGACCTTCCACGGCGCCGCGACGGCGCGCGTGACCGCCGTCACGTCCGACGCGCCCTGGCTCGCCGTGTCGGCGGAGGATGCGGGCACCGGGCGGACGTGGCGCGTGACCGCGCGGACCGTTCCGCCCTACCCGGACGGGGCGTCGTGGCTCGCGACGCGCGTGCACGTGACGACGACCGATCCGCGCGCGAAGTCCATCGCCTTCGCCGCCACCGCCACCGTCCGGCGCGAGGTGATGGTCTCCCCGGCGGAACTCGTGCTCATCGAGGGCGAGCCCGGCCCCGTCACGCGCTACGCACTGGTCCGGCCCGGCGGCGCCGGCAGGCTGGGGATCGTATCGATCGAGACCCCCGATCCCGCGATCCGGTCCGAGGTGCGGACGCTGGAGGACGGCTCGCTGCAGGTCGCGCTCCGCGGCATCCCCGTCGTCCCGGCGCTCGACGGGAAGCCCGTCCTTCTCCGCACCGAGCCGCCCGCCGGCGGCCCGCACTCCATCCCGTTCCGCTTCGTCCCGAAGGCACACTGACAAGCCCGCGTTGTCCACTGCCCCACCGCCATACGGCCATACCCCCCCACGGCCACACGGCCATACCGCCATACGCGTACGGAATGAGATTGGAGGGCCGCGCTCCGTCGCGGCCGTGTCCATGCGTGCTTCACACGGAAGGATGCTTCGAGTGCCTTCTTCACGGCGCCGACGGAGCGGCGCCCTCCAGGTCCGTTCTCTCGTGTTCATATTTATCCCGAAGGCGCGCTGACAAGCCCGGCCCACCGCCCCACGGCCACACGGCCATACGGCCATACCGCCACACGCTTGCGGAATGAGATTGGAGGGCCGCGCTCCGTCGCGGCCGTGTCCATGCGCGCTTCACACGGAAGGATGCTTCGAGTGCCTTCTGCACGGCGCCGACGGAGCGGCGCCCTCCAGGTCCGTTCTCTCGTGTTCATATTTGTCCCGAAGGCGCACCGACAAGCCCGGCCCACCGCCCCACGGCCCCACCGCCATACGGCCACACGGTCCCACCGCCCCACGCGTACGGAACGAGATATGGAGGGCCGCGCTCTGTCGCGGCCGTGTCCATGCGTACTTCACACGACAGGATGCTTCGAGTGCCTTCTGCACGGCGCCGACGGAGCGGCGCCCTCCAGGTCCGTTCTCTCGTGTTCATATTTGTCCCGAAGGCGCACCGACAAGCCCGGCCCACCGCCCCACGGCCCCACCGCCATACGGCCACACGGTCCCACCGCCCCACGCGTACGGAACGAGATATGGAGGGCCGCGCTCCGTCGCGGCCGTGTCCATGCGTACTTCACACGGAAGGATGCTTCGAGTGCCTTCTGCACGGCGCCGACGGAGCGGCGCCCTCCAGGTCCGTTCTCTCGTGTTCATGTTTATCCCGAAGGCGCACTGACAAGCCCGCGTTGTCCCTCGCCCCACCGCCACACCGCCATACCGCCCCACGGCCACACGGCCACACGGCCATACCTCCCCCCCCTTTTTTTTTCTCTCCCGTCTCGCCGGCCGCGCGGTTGACAGGGCCGCGCCGGCGGTCCTATTCTCCGCGCGGTTCTTTCGAGTCATGGAGACAGGCACCCGGGCGCACGGAAGTCCGTGAGAATCGGACGCGGTCGCGCCGCTGTAACCGGATACGAAATCCCTCGGCCACTGCCGGAGGCCGTTCGCGGGACACCCCGCGGGCGGTCCGGACGGGAAGGCGGGAGAGTAGAAAAGCCGGGAGCCAGAAGACGAGTCCGGGTGCATGCCTTCCGGCCATTCCCCGCGGGAGGGAGGGTTGGATCCGCCGCACGGTTGTGCGGCCGCGCCGTGCGTATGCGCCGGCGCGAGGGTCCGCCCGCGGGAACGGCCGCGATCGAGCCACTCCCGCGAAAAGGAGCGGACATCATGCAGCGATTCTTTCTTCCGGCGGCCGCGGTGGCGGCCGCGCTTCTGGCCCTTCCCGCGACCGCGGCCGTCATCTCGTTCGAGGACCTCGGCCTCGGCGCCAACACCAACCGCGAGAACCTCACGCCCGGCTTCACGAGCGGCGGCGCGACATTCGCCAACACCTGGACCGACTGGGGCACCTTCACCGGCTGGAACGGCTTCGCCCAGTCGACGCGCATCAACACCACCACGCCCGGTTGGACCAACCAGTTCTCGTCCTACTCCGGCAGCGGCGCCGGCGGAAGCGCCACCTACGCCGTCGGCTACGACGACGGATACTCGCCGGCCGTCGACATGACGATCACGTTCCCGTCGGACGTCACCGTCAACGGCCTCCACGTCAACAACACGACCTACACCGCGCTGACGATCCGCGACGGCGACGCCGCCTTCGGCGTGCTGCCCTTCGACGCGGGCGACTGGTACAAGCTGATTCTGCAGGGCTTCGACGCATCGAACGGGAGCCTCGGCGCGATCGACTTCTACCTGGCCGACTACCGGTCCCTGATCCCGGCCGAACGCTACATCATCTCCGCGTGGACCTACATCGACCTCTCGTCGCTCGGACCGACCGTCCGGCAGCTCAAGATGACCCTCGACTCCAGCGACGTCGGGGCGTTCGGCATCAACACCCCGACCTACGTCGCGGTGGACAACGTCACCTATACGGTGCCCGAACCCGGCGCGGCGGGCCTGCTGCTGGCCGGGCTGGGCGGACTGTGGGCCTACGTCCGCCGGCGCGGGGGCGCGGCTGAATCCTCGCCCGACGCCTGACGCCTGCGCAGGGCGGGGGACGCAGATGAACGGATGGATGGCTGGGGGGGTGGGTGCGGGGGCCCGCTCCGCGCCCTGTCCGTTCATGCGTTCATCCGGTCATCCCTGCATCCCTCGCGCCGCCGCTCCTCCGCCCCGCCGCGCCGCCTTCACCCTCATCGAACTGCTCGTCGTCATCGCGATCATCTCGATCCTGATGCTGCTGATCGCGCCGGTGGTCAAGCGCGGGCTCGACGGGGCGCGGCGGTCGGCCTGCGCGAGCAACCTGCGCCAGGTGCAGGGCGCCTTCACGATGTACCTCGCGGAACACGACGGACGGTTCTTCCCGTTCCGCGAGGACGTGCCCGGCGGCGTCCTGTGGTACTGGGGCTTCGAGCCCGGCGGCGGCGGGGCCGAGGGCGCGCGGCCGCTCGACAAGAGCCGCGCGCGGCTCGCGCCCTACTTCGCGCAGACCGGCGGCATCGAGATCTGCCCGGCGCTGCCCTACCGCGCGGCCTACTTCAAGCGGAAGTTCGGCATCCCGAGCTACGGCTACGGGATCAACGGCTACATGCTGTCCGGCCTGCCCGGGATGACGCGCATGGGGGTCCATTCGATCGAGGGCCTGACGCACCCGGGGCGGACGATCACCTGGGGCGACTGCATCCAGATCAACACGTGGCAGGCGCCGGCCTCCGGGTCGAACCCGATGCTCGAGGAGTGGTACGTCCTCGACAACATGCCTCCGCCGCACTTCCACTTCCGCCACGGCCGCCGCGCCAACCTCGCCATGGCCGACGGCTCCGTCAACGGCTTCGACCCCCACTCCCTCGATCCGCGCTGCGACGGCCGCGCCGGCTACCTCGAGCCGCCCCGCCAGGAAACCTGGCTCCTCACGCGAAAGTGACGGCCCCGGCCGGACGGCATCACCAAGGCCGCAACGGCCGCGAAGAGGACGACAACCGAATGGGGACAACCGAATAGGCAGCATGGCGACGAACGGAGGGCGAGGGCCGGTCCTGGAGAAAGGCAGGCGAATCGGGGCGCAGGTGAATGCGTTCGCGTACCCCTCGTGGTGTGCGGTAGGCGTCCAGATCAGATTCTGTCGTTCCAGCAGTCAGGTCGCCGATGCAGGTTTGTAACGGCGATGATGCGCAACATGCCGGACTTCACCTGGAATATCACTCCGAAGGGAAAACGACTCGTGAGGCAGCGCCTCGTGTTCTTCGACATCTCCGCTCATGCGCTCGGATACGCGGCGATACGTTCGATTGTCGCGTAGACTTCCTTGGCAAATTCAAGACCGAGACCCGGCTGGCAGTCCTCGTAGTACCGCACGGCCTCGTCGAACTCCCTGTCCGCCCGAGGGTGAAAGTGGAATCTCACGTCGCGTACTTCCGCCGGATCCTGTCGAAGGCCTCCTCACCGGGAATGGGCCTGACCTCTCCCCGATCGATCTCCGAAACCCGTCTTTCCGCTTCCTCCGCCCAAAGCCGGTCAACGTCAGGGCGTGTGGGCAGGTTAAGACTCATGAGAGTCCGGTCAACGAGGCCGATTCGCGCCTCGACGGGAAGATCCAACGCCTCGGCGGCGACTCTGTCGGCGGCTGTGGGCATGGTGTGATTCCTATCGTGAGAGTATTGAACCACACGCCATGGCGTGCGGCAACATCACCCCGGAACGGACTCGTCCGGTATCCGCCTCCTCGACAACCCGCGGAAGGAGGTGGCGACAGGGACGAACTCCGTATCGAGTCGCGGACGGTCGTTTGCCATCCTCCGGCCGGGGCTCCGGGCTCCGGCTGCGGGCGCCTCCGTGAAATCCGAGGTTTCGTGCTTCCGCCGCGGTGGCGCGGATCGGCTATACTGCGGCGCATGGCGACACCGATCACCAGCCTCCAGAACGAGCGTGTGAAGCAGGTCGTGAAGCTGCGGGACCGCGGCGCGCGGGACGAGACCGGCCTGATGCTGATCGAGGGCTACCGCGAGACGAAGCGGGCGCTCGACAACGGCGTTCGGCCGGCGGCGTTCTTCTTCTGCCGCCCGCTGTTCCTCGGCACGAACGAGGAGGCGCTCCTCTCGGCCGCGGCGGCCGCGGGCGCGGAGATGTTCGACTGCACCGAGCCGGTGTTTCGCAAGATGTCCTATCGCGACCGGCCGGACGGGCTGCTCGCCGTCGCCCCGGCGCGCCGCCGGGGGCTGGACGACCTCGCGCTGCCGCCGGACCCGCTGCTGCTGGTGATGGAGCACGTCGAGAAGCCGGGCAACCTCGGCACGATGCTGCGCAGCGCCGACGCGGGCGGCGTCCACGCCGTCATCGTGTGCGACCGCTGCACCGACGTGTTCAACCCGAACGCGGTGCGCGCGAGCATCGGGACGATCTTCACCGTTCCGGTCGTCGAGGCGACGAGCGAGGAGTCCCTCGCGTGGCTCCGCGCGCGCGGAATCCGGATCCTCGCCGCGACGCCGTCGGCGGAGAAGCTCCATACCGGCTGCGACCTGGCGCGCGGCGTGGCGATCGTGGTCGGTTCGGAGCAGTACGGCCTGACGAGCCTCTGGATGGACGGTGCCGACGAACGCATCCGGATCCCCATGCTCGGCCAGTGCGACTCGCTCAACGTCGCCGCCGCCGCAACGATCCTCGTCTTCGAGGCGGTGCGGCAGAGGCTGGCCGCCGGGAAGATCCGGCCGAAGATGTAGCGCTCCACGCCACGCCGGTTGTTCGCCCCCCGGGACCGAAAGGCCGCGAGGAAAAGGACTGCGATGGTGCCGTTTGGGGAGTAGTCCGTCTTTGGAAAGAGCCGGGAAGAGCCAGCCGGGGCGCGTCGAATGGCGGAAGGGGTGGGATTCGAACCCACGGAGCACTGTTAAGCGCTCTCTCGATTTCGAGTCGAGTGCCTTAAACCAACTCAGCCACCCTTCCGCCCGAAAACGGCGGTACAGGATAGCCGCTGGCGGGGCCACGGCAAGGCTTTTCCGGGCCGGGGCGAGGAGCGAAAGGCAGAGGGCGGAGGTCGGAAGGCAAGGTCCGAGGTCCACCTGGGGAGAGATCCTCGAATCAAGGCAAAGGCACACCGCGGCGCGCACGCCACCCCGAACGCGACAGCCAACGCGACGTGGAAAGCCGGGAGCCAACTTGAACCGCCTCCCCGCCCCTACGGCCGGTGGAGGCGGAGAACCCGGGGGGCGCCCTGGGAGGGGCCGTCGAAGAGGACGAGCACATCGACGGACGCGAGATCGTCGCGCAGGACCAGGAGCCCCTCGGCCTTGCCGGGCGCGTCGGGCAGCCGGCCGATGGGCACGGCGGACGCCGCGCCGGGGCGCCAGGCGAAGAACGAGAAGCCCGGATCGGCCGCGGCGGCCATCGAATCGGGGATCTGCTTGCTCGCTTCCGCGCAGGCCTCGCCGGCAAGCAGCAGGAACCCGTCGCGCACCGCGGCCAGCTCGCGGAGCCCCAGGCCGGGGCCGATGTGTACGCGGTGGAGCGTCGCCGTCGCCGCGCCCCCCGCGAAGAGCGCCGCGGGATCCGTCTCGATCACGAAGGCATCGCCGTCGAGGTTGGGCGCGCGCACGCCGAACCACAGCCGCCCGTCGCGCCACGCGAGGCCCTCGAGGTTGAACCCGTTCCGCTGGAGCGGCCGGCCGGCGTACGGGCCGAGGACCGGGTCGCGCGCCGCCCAGTCCATCAGCGCGGCGGAGGCCTCGGCGGGGCCGAACTCGCCGCCGTCAGCCGGCGGGCACGGGATGCGGAAGACGAACCGGCGCGACGGCTCGACATCGCCCGTCTTCCTCCCGGCGCCGTGCGAGCCGGTGGCGTAGAAAGTGCGGCCGTCGCCGGACACCGCGACGCCCTCGAGATCGGCCTCGGCGCCTTCCGGAAGCAGCGGCACGAGCGGGCCGGCAGTGACGGTGCGCGAGGTCGCGTCGATGCGCGCGGCCTGCGCGGCGTGGGGTTCGTCGCTGACGACCAGCGCCGGGCCGCCGGGCGCGGCGGCGATGCCGCTGAGGTCCTTCGCGCCCTCGAAGCCCGCGAACGTCCACGGCTCCGGCCGCGCCTCCAGCCGCCACGCGCCGGCTCGGAAGATCGGCGCTGGCACCTGTTCGCCGGTGACGAGCAACGCGCGGCCGTCGGCGGTCCAGCAGAGGGCCTCGCGTTTGCGGAGGGTCTTGTCCAGCGGGTCGGGCAGTTCGATGCGCCGCGGCGGGCGCGCCAGCGCGGAGGCCCAGTCCCCGTCGGCTTCGCATTCGAGAAGGTAGGCGTGCTCGTAGGTCAGCACGGCGAGCCGGCGCCCGTCGGGGGCGAGGTCCATCGCGGTGGTCAGCGAGCCGATGCGCGCGAGGATGCCGCGGGCCATGCCCTGGACGGGCGGCGGAAGGGTGCGCAGCTCGCCGATGCGGCGGGCGGTCTGCACCGCGGCCGGGCCGGCGGGGCGGAGCGGCAGCTCGTAGAGGACGGGGATCCGGTCGTCCTTGGAGAGCAGCAGCACGCGGGCGCGGGCCGCGTCGACCGCGACAGACTCGCAGTCGCGGGGGCCGTCCTCGTAGCGGTAGCGGAGAGTCCACGCGGGGCGGACGGCGGCGGGGCCGGGCACGGCCGGCTCGGGCACGACGTGCAGCAGGCACTCGCCGCGCAGGCCCGGGTTGTCGCCGCAGTCGGCGATCAGCAGATGGGGCGCCCCGTCGAGGCGGAACGAGGCGAGGTCTTCCCAATCCTCGTTGTCGGGGCCCTCGATCCGCACCGTGCCTGCGTCGGCGCCGTTCGTGGTCACGGCGAAGAGGTCGGGGCTGTTCCCGCTGTCGTTCAGGATCCAGAGCCGGTCGGGGCGGAGGAGGGAGGAAGCGAGGCCGGAGGCCTCGCGCACGCGCGGATTCGTGCACGAGCCGAGGAGAACGGCGTCGTCGAACGGCGCGCGCTCCAGGGCCGGCGCCGGAGCGGCGGCGGCGCCCCGCGGTGCGGCGCAGCCGACGAGGGCCGCCGCGAGGGCGAGGGCGGCCGCACGTCCGTTCACGACCCGGCCGGGAGCGGAATGGCGTTGGTGGGCAGGGCGGAGAGACTCGACATCGCGCCGGTGGGGATGGTGTTCGTCGCGTTCGGATTGATCGTCCCGCCCACCGGGGTGATCGTGATGTTGGTGGTCGCGCCGCCGCCGGCGGGCTGGGTGATGGTGGTCGTCTGCGTGGCGACGGTGTTGTTCGTGGTGACGACGGTCTGCTGGTAGACGGTCACAATGCTGCCGTCGACGAGGACGTCGCGCGAGACGAAGGCGCCGGTCTCGGCGCTGTCGGTCGCGGTCTCCTCGCACCCGACGAGGGCGATGCCGGTCGCGAGCGCCGCGGCGAACAGGATGGCCGGACTGTGCTTCATGGCGGTCCTACTCTACATCGCGGGGGACGGCGCGTCACGACGCGAGAGCGCTTCGTCGCGCCCTGCGTCCATGGGTTCAGTATCGTGGAGGGGCGCGCTCCGTCGTGCCCCGGGCGGTTCGTGGCTCGCTCCCGCCGCTCACATCGCGGCGGGCCGCGGCGCGGCCAGCGAGAGCTGGCCCTGGCGGGCGTAGTCGATCGCCTCGGCGAGGATGCGCGCGGACTCCTGCGGCGCGTGGAAGCCCATGGAGTTCTCGGCGTTGATGAAGTCGAGCCGCCACTGGGCCTTTCGCTGGAGGGCGCGGGCGGCGGCGAGGGTCTCGTCGGTGGCGCCGGCCTGCTTCGCGCGGACGATGTCGTCGATCAGCGCGACCACCGCGACGGCGGCGCGGTCCATCAGCGCCTTGGTGCGGTCCTGCACGGCTTCGACGCGGGCCCGCATCTCGTGCTCGTCGAAGTGGTGGCAGGTCTGACAGGCGCGCGCCGTGTTGAGCATGGGGCTGCGGATGTGGTGGTCGGAGACCTTCATCGCGCCCTCGCGCTTGTAGGGCATGTGGCAGTCGGCGCAGGCGACGCCGCTGCGCGCGTGGATGCCCTGGTTCCACAGCTCGAACTCCGGGTGCTGGGCCTTCATGACCTCCGCGCCGGTCTCGGCGTGCTTCCAGTCGTGGAAGCGCGCGCCGTCGGGGAAGGTGTGGGCATCGTAGCAGGCCTCGATCTGCTCGGCCTTGAGGCCCTTGCTCCACGGATAGAACAGCGTCTCCTTGGGGCCGCAGTAGTACTCGACGTGGCACTGGCCGCAGACGAACGACCGCAGTTCCTGCCGCGTGGCCATCGCGTTGGGCTCGTACGTGCCCTTCCGCCCGTCGCGGCGCCAGCGCTCGACGCTCGGCATGGTCGGCGCGGGCTCCTCCGACGCGGCGAAGGCGGCGATGCCGACCAGGAAGCCGGGCCGCGTCACGCGCAGCGCCATCGTTGCGGGATCGTGGCAGTCGGTGCAGGTGACCGGGTGGCTGACGAGGTCCCACGCCTGGGTCAGGGGCATCGCGCAGACCTTGACGAAGCCGGCCATCAGGTCGCCGCCGCCCTGGGCCACGTAGACCTGCTTCATGCCCCCGCCGTGGCAGTGCAGGCAGGCGCCGGACTGCTTGAACTTGTGCGTTCGCTCGGTGAGCTTCTGGTCGGCGAGGGAGTACATGTGGCCGCGGTCCTCGCGGTAGTCGACGCCGAACGCGTAGCCGGCGAAGGTCCGCTTGAGCGCGGGGGTGTTGTCGAGATGCGAGAAGGCCTCGCTGCCGCCGTAGCGCGTGCGGTTCGTGTCGGACGTGCGCAGCCATCCGTCGTACTCGCGCGGGAAGTTCTTGCCCCACTCCTTCGCGTCGATCGTGGCCTCGGTGATGTCGACGATCTTGAGGATCGTGTCCTTCGCCTCGACCTTCCGGTGGTGGATGTTGACGAGGAGCGCGGTGACGCCCGCCGCCGCGACCGCGACAACGCCGAACACCGCAAGGTAGCCGAGCACGTATCGTTTCATGGTCCGTCTCCTCTCACCGAAGCTGCATGTGTCCCGCCGACCGGTGGCAGTCCGTGCACCGGGCCTCGTCCGTTCCGACATCCGCGTGGGCCGCGATCGCGCCCGTCATGCCGCGATGACACTCGATGCAGTTGTGCTGCAGCGCGGCGCGGTTGAACGGCGTGATCCGGATCGGTTCGGGGAAGTTCTGGAGCGTGAAGGCCTTCGAGTGGTTCCACCCGTTGCGCGCCTTGGCGGCGTACTTCTCGAAGAAGCCGTGCGGCAGGTGGCAGTCGGCGCAGGTCGCGGCGGCGTGGTGGCTGCCCTTGAGCCACGAGTCGTACTGGTCGTTCATGATGTGGCAGTTCACGCACGCGCGCGGGTCGTTGGAGAGGTAGGAAAGCCCCTCGGCGTACTGGAACGTGTAGCCGCCGACACCCGCCAGCGCGCCGAAGCCGGCGGCCGTCGCTGCCATCCAGCGGGGGTGCGACGTCAGGAGACGACGCAGCCCCGCCATCACGCCCCGCACCCATGCACCCATGGGCGGAGCATAGACGGCGACGCGAACCTCCGGCAAGAACGGAAGACGGAGAACGGAGGGGCGAGGGGCGGGGGTCGAGGCAGAATGGGAGGAGATCCTCGAATCAAGGCGCGCCGCACCGTACCTCTACGGCCCCGTGCGTCCCCGCGACCGGGACGGCGGGCGCGTGAAACGTGAGCCTGGAACTTACAACTCTTCTTTGCCCGCCCGTCCCGCTAGGATGCCGCGCGGAGGCGAGAACCATGCAGCGGACGACCATCACGGGGATCTGGGCGGCGGCGGCGATCGCGGCCGGCGGCGCCGACTTCCACGTCGCGACGAACGGCAGCGACGCGGCGTCGGGCACGCGGGCGGTAGCCTCGGCGGACGGCGGCCCGTTCGCGACGCTGGAGCGGGCGCGGGACGCCGCGCGCGCCCTGCGCGCCGCACAGCCGGGCCGCTCGACGCCGATCGTCGTCCGCGTCGGAGGCGGCACGCACCGCCTTCCACGCACGCTCGTCCTCGATCCCGCGGACTCCGGCACGGCCGCCGCCCCGCTGGTCTTCGAGGCCGCGCCGAACGCAACGCCGGTCCTCAGCGGCGCCGTTCCCGTCACCGGATGGAAGGACGCGGGCGGAGGCCGCTGGAGGGCCGCGGTCGACGGCGCGACCAACGGCGGCTGGTCCTTCGCGCAGTTCCATGTCAACGACCAGCGCCGCTTCCGCCCCACCCTGCCGCGCGACGGCTACTTCTTCGCGGCCCGCGGCGTGCCCGTCACGAACGGAACCGCCTTCGAGGCGCGCGACGGCGACTTCGACCCGGCGTGGATGCGGCGGGACGGCGTCGAGGTCCTGCTGTTCCACAACTGGAGCATGTCGCGGCTGCCGGTCGACGCCTTCGATCCGGGTGCGCGTATCGTCCGCCTGCGCGGCGGCACGTGGAGCCCCGGGAACATGACGAAGATCACCGGGGCCACGCGCTACCGCGTGGAGAACACCGCCTCCGCCCTCGGACAACCGGGCGACTGGATGCACGATCAGGCCGGCGGCGCGGTGGAGTACATCCCGATGCCCGGCGAGCGCCCGGGGACAACCGTCGGCGCCGCGCCGCGGCTCGATGTGCTGGTCCGGCTCGCGGGCGACCGCAAGGCCGGACGGTTCGTCGAGCACGTCGCGTTCCGCGGCCTGACGCTGGCGCACACGGCGTGGAAGCTGCCGAAGAACGGCTACTCCTTCTGCCAGGCGGAGGCGGTCGTGCCCGGCGCCCTCGTCGCAACGGCGGCACGGCACGTCTCGATCGAGGATTGCATCGTCCGCCACACCGCCGGCTACGCCATCGAGTTCGGCGCCGGATGCCAGACCTGTCGCGTCGAGCGTTGCGAGATGGCCGACCTCGGCGCCGGCGGCGTGAAGATCGGCGCGCAGGGCGCGGAGGACGTCGCGACCGGTTGCGTCGTGCGCGACTGCCGCATCGGGGGCGGCGGACGCGTGCACCCCGCGGCGGTCGGCGTGTGGATCGGCATCGGCGCGGACACGCTCGTCGAGCGGAACGAGGTCTCGGACTTCTACTACTCCGCCGTGTCGGCCGGTTGGGTCTGGAACACCAACGCGACGCCCGCCCGGGACAACCGGATCCTCAACAACCACCTGCATCATCTCGGTCAGGGCGTGCTCAACGACATGGGCGGCATCTACACCCTCGGCCGGCAGCCCCGCAGCGTGCTGGCGGGAAACCACATCCACGACGTGTCGCGCACGTGCGACGGCCCC
>VGWF01000140.1 GCA_016873715.1 Lentisphaerota bacterium
GAAATCGCTTTTCGGGCGGCACGGGAACGTACCCGTTGGGACCGGCCTGAAGCAGCGGTTTCATGGTGTGGACACTGCCCGAATGCCCACGGGAAGGCAAGAACGAGGGCGAAACGTGCCGGGCCGTCCAGGGCATGCCCCGGACGGCCCGGCACGGGGGCGCTTGTCAGGTCCAAACGCGGATGAGAGACAAACCGGCCCCGCCGCGGGGCTCAGCCGTTCGCGTAGGCCACGACCTGCTCGGTGTCGTAGTCCGGGAAGGGGTCGTCGAGCCAGGGCTCGATGACCATTGGTCGCGGGGGCCGGGGAAGTCCCGATCATCTCCGCACCATGCGGAAGCTCCGGCTGCGCGGCTCGCCTGCGGCTCACACGCTCCGCCGTCGCCCGTTGCCCCCAAGCCCCCGAGGCGGGGGATGTTTCACGCGCCGACGGGTGGCGGCCGGGAACGACGCCGGGGAAGCCGGTCGCGTCCCGCGCGGCAGCCTTGAACGAGACGCGCGGGACCGGGGCACCGTCGCATAACGGACCCATTATGCGTCCGGTCGCCGCCGCGGCTCCCACGTTGCCCCTCGCGGCCCGGCCTTCCCCGGCTCGACGGAACCGGTTCCGTCGCATTCCCGCCGACACCCGCCGGCGCTGCGCCGACCCCCATGCCCCCTGCCAGGGGGAAGGGGGCCGCGCTCCGGGCCGGGCTCGCGAAACGCGCCATCGACTTCGTCTCGACGCTTCGCCTTTCGCTTCACCCGGCCCTCCGGCGGCCCGTGGACGGGGATCGCCGGCCGGACGGGCCGCGTCCGGCGCTGGACTTCCCTTCCGCCGGGAACTCGCGCCCGACGCGGCCCTGACCGGCTCCTGTGGCGCCCGTCGCCCACTCGTCCAACCTCCGCCGGTCTTCAGGCTCCCGGTTCGCAGGCTCCCCGGGACCCTCGCCCGTCCTCGGTTCTCCTCGGCGGCGACACGGAGGGCGCCACCCACGACGCGCGCCGCGACGGCCGGGCGCGCTCCGCACGGCCGGGGCCGGCGTCGACCGGCGGCCCCGGCCTCCGGAGGCGGACCGGCTCGCTGCCGCGATCACGGTCCGCCAACGCGGTTGATGGCCCTCGTTGCGGCGGCCCCCGCGCCCGCCGGGGTGGGGGGGGGGCGGTCCGACAACCGCGGACGCCCGCGGACCCGCCCTCTGCACACCTTGCATACCTTGCACACCTCAAACCGATCGATATGAAATTCTCACCCCCCCTCATTTCCAAACTCATGATTGAAGTACCCCCCCCTTCGACAACGCCGGGGTTGGCCGAGGTATGCAAGGTATGCAAGGTGTGCAGGGCGGATCGGATGGGCCTGTGGGGACCCCGACCGTACGGAACGCCGTACGCATGCGGCATCGGCAGGACGGAGGGCCCGTGCTCCGCCTGCAGCGTCAGGTAACGGTGCACCCCCCGGTGCTTGCACGCGGATTGGTGCCGAATCTCCCGATGCGAAATACCCTGCAAAATGCCGTCGTGTCAGGCATGCCGCCGTACCGCATGACCAAGCTGGGGCTGATGCACGTCCGCGCCATGGGCGGATGGAGGGCCCCGCCAGACTTGGGGCGGTTGGGGCGCTTGGGGCGGGTATTCCGAACTCCAGGACCGTATCGTGCGCACGCGCGCGCGCGATGCGCGAGGGTTTGGAACATGCGCCCCAAGCGCCCCAAACAAGGTCCAAAAGCACAGCTTTTGCGTTTCGACTTCGATACACCCGCCCCAAGCGCCCCAGAGACAGAGGAGCCCTGACCGCAGGCGGCAGGCTCTTTCCCGGGGCTCCGCCCGCGCGTAGGCGGCGGGTGCGTAAGCATCCCGCCGCTGGAAGCGCGGGGCTCTCTATATGAAGACCCCTTTGGGGTCTTCTTTCTAACATGGACTCTAATGACTGCAGTAAGAGTCCATCGGTGGGATGCCTCAAAGGGCCGTGCGTGCTCGCAGATTGCTGACGCGCTCACCGCGTAACCGCGGTCCCTGGGACGCGATGGCGGACCGGGCCGTGCCGCGGTTCGGCGTGTTTGGGATGGCCGCCGCGCGTCTCAGATCCGGGACGGTTGGGACGCTTGGGACGGGTATTTCCAACTCCAGCCACGCTATGCGCGTGCGCGTGCGCGCGATGCGCGAGGGGTTGGAACATGCGTCCCAAGCGTCCCAAAGTCCCTCCGAAACTACATGTTCTGGGCGACGACGTGGAAACACCCGTCCCAAGCGTCCCAAAGTGTGCGGTCCGTCGTTTGGCCACCCCTGGCAGCCTATCTGGCGGCTGTCCGCCCGTTGACAGAGTCTTCCCGCGTGCGAGAACGGGGCGCATGACGCGAATGCCATCCACGAAGTGTCGGCCCGCGGGTGTCGCTCTGGATTCCGCGATGACTCCCGCCGGTCGTCCAGGTCCCGGCGCAAGCCGCGTCTGCGGCGATGTTCGCGCCCTTGACAGAGTCTTGCCTCATGAGAAAACCGACGCCATGAGTCGCAGATATCGCCGGACACCTGGCGAAGTCCGGATTCGCCGGCGTGAAAAATAGAATGAGAAAAAGAGTGTCTGCCCCCTTACGCATTCGACTTCCCATGATAAAACAAAAACGATGGCCGGTTTGCGGCCGCAGAGGGAGATGAGACGATGAAGACGAGATGCATGGAGGTCCGCCGAGCCCGGCGAATGTCGGCTCCGGAACTCGCACGGCGGATCCCCGGCCTGACCGAGGCCAGGATGCGCCGGATCGAACACGGCCGGCTTCGCCCGACCGTGATCGAGGCTGCTGCGATCGAGTACGAACTGGCAGCGCCACCGGGTTCGCTCTTCCCGCCCGAGGTCGTCACCCCTTGCCGATGGAGCCGTGCCAGGCTGTGAAGATGAACGACGCCGTACAAGCTCTGGCCAGCCCGTTCCCCCCCCGACTCTCGCCCGCAGAGGCCGAACGGTTCGCCGGACTCACTTCGCGCCAGTTGAAGGGCCTGCGGGAGCGTCGCATGGTGCGCTTCTACCGGCTCGGCCGGCGCACCCTGGTGTATGACCGGGACAGTCTCGCAACGCTGCTGGCCGCCGGAATGGTCGATGCCATGCCGACCCGTTGAGGAGTCCGACCAGTGAATTCGCACTGCAATCTGAAGCCGTGGAGACCCGGCCAGTCCGGCAATCCGGCCGGCAAGCCCAAGGGCACTCTGCACGGGCGCGCGCGGGCGCTGAAGCTCCTCGACTCGGTGCTCGAGGAGCCCAAGACGCTGGAGCGCCTCCGGGATGCACTGTCCGCCTACATCCTCCGCGACCCCGTGCGTGCCTTCCGAATGCTGATCATGCCCCTGATCCCCCGCGAGGCCCGGCTTGAGTTCGACAACGAGCCCCGCCAGATCGTCTGGCGGTCCCTTGTCGACCCCGCGCCCAAGCCGGATTCCGCTGTGCCCCAGTTTCCGCGTCCTTCAGACGAACCAGCCGGGAGGTCCGATCCGTGAGCCAGGGCCAGGATGCCCCGCCGGAGCCGTCGGTCGCCGACACGCCTGAGGCCAACGACGCTTCGCCACGCAAACCCTCACGAGGGGACACGTGGTTCGCCGTGTCACGCGCCGATCTGCAGGCCCTCCGCTGCCGTTGGACGGGCGTCAAGCTGGCGACCCGCCAAGCCGTCTATCTCGCATTCATCGAGCTGGCGAACTTCCTGAATCGCCGCACGTTCACCACGACCTGTGACCGCCTCGCCGCGGCCACCGGGCTGACTACACGCCACGTGCCTGGGATCGTGCGCGATTTGAAGGACGCCGGTCTGATCCGCCTGACCGAGCACCACCGCCTGCCGAATGGCCGCTGGCCACCTTACGAGGTGACCTTGGCCGGCCGGACCCCGCCGCGAGTTTCGTTCCGTCCCCGTCAGTCGAAAAGCAGTTCACAGGAGGCTTCGCCGATGGACTCTTACTGCAGCCATCCAAGTCCATGTCAGAAAGAAAACCCCCGAAGGGGGGCATCAAATAGAGACCCGCGCTCCTCAGGCGGCGGGGTGCTTACGCACCCGCCCGTCGCGCGGGAGGTCACGGAACAGAAACCACGGGCCTTTACCCTTACCCCGGAGCGTGCGCTATGAGCCTTCGCTTTGATCCTCATTTCAGCCGCGGACTCGACGAGTCCGGAACCCAGTTGCACTACCAAGGGCGCGAGTTCACCCTCGGCGAATTCCGAGAGCACCTGTCCAAGCGATTCGATGAGAAGGCTGTGACGTTGGCCCAGGCGCAGAAGCTGCACGAGGCTTGGATCCATACCCTTCGGTACTACGCCATCAGACGACAGGATTTGTTCCCCGCGGTCTTCAGCGATCGCTTGGATCGCGCACGACTTCCCAACCCCCCGGCATTCGATCGTGTCCTGACCTGGTCTCCTGATATGGGACGTAACCTCATTGCCTTCGGTGACGTCGGGACCGCCAAGACGCGCGCCGTTTACCACTTGTTCTACCGCCTCATGAAGAGCATCCCCGACGATCCAATGTGGCGGGACACCGGTGGCGACTGCGACGACGAGGACGATGACTATGGCGTGGGATGGTCGGAACTCATCGATATTCCTGCGTCCGCTCTGGCCACCCGAGTGCGAGCGCTCGCCCTCCGCGACCCCGTGGGAGTGGCGTCGTTTACCCGGCATCTCAGGCAGGCGCGCATCCTGTTCATCGACGACATCACCCAGATCCGGCTTACCGACCGCCTCGCCGAGGTCCTGTACGATGTGATCGATGCGCGGTACAGGAACAACCGACCGCTGATCGTGACCTCCCAGGTGGGGGCCGACGAACTGGTCGGCAAGCTGGCGCACGGGGACAAGTCCCTTCGCATCACCGCTCGGGCGATCGTGCGGCGGATCTCGCAGGACGGCCGGGCCATGGCCGTTGACTTCGACGCCCCGGTGCAGCCATCGGTCCCCTGAGGGGGCTGTGGAGTTCCCCGGAGGTCTGCCACAACTCTGCCACACTTTGGGGGCGTAATGTGGCAGAATCGGGCCGAATGGCGGTTTTGCTCCGGAGTGGCCCGAACGGCCGAAAAGCCGTGTTTTTCTTGGAAATAGGGGCAAAAATGCTGGAGCCAACGGTCGGGGTCGAACCGACGACCTGCGCATTACGAATGCGCTGCTCTACCGACTGAGCTACGTTGGCGCCTTGAAAAAAACGTGGCTATGGTACGTGGACGCGCCCCGATGTCAAGCGAGTGGCGGGTTCCGGCGGCGTTGGATGGGCTGGACTTGCGCCGCGGGGGCCGGGATACTGGGGCTACGGCGGCCGGATCCGCCGGATCATGAAGGGCGTTCGGGTTTCCTCCAGCTACGGGATTGACGCGGGCGACGGGTTCCTGGCCGTCGTCCGTGCCGCGCGTTCTCCCCGGGGCCTGGCGTTCACCACGGTCCTCTCTGGGACCGGTCCGGTGACGGAGGACGCAGGGCAAGGCGCTGCGTCCGAAACGGCTCTTGCGGCGGCGCGCCGGATCTCGATCGTTGCGGCGGCCCTTCCGGCGCGGGATTCGGTCGTGCGCCGGCTCACCGTGCCGATGCCGTCCGTCGCCCGCGCCCGCCGCGTGCTCCCGTCGCTGCTGGACGTCCGCCTTCCGTTCCGGTTGGAGGATTGCGCCTTCGCGTTTCCGGTCATCCGTCGCACGCCGGATGGCCGGGTCGACGCCCTCGCGGTTGCCGCGCCCCGTTCCGCCGTCGAGCGTCGCTTGGCGGCGCTGAAGGGCGCCGGTTTCGACCCGATGATCCTCGACGCGGAGGCGCCGGCGCTGTGGGCGCGCGCCCAGTCCGAGTGTCCGGCGACCGGAACCGGGATCCGGGTCGTCGCCCATTTCGCTCCGGACCGGCTCGTGCTCGCCGTCGGCCGCGGGGAGGACCTCGAGTCCGTCGTCACGCTTCGCGAGGGGCTGGGCGCGGCCCCGTCCGATGCGTCGGACGGCGACCGTGCGGCCATGCTGCAACGCGTCCGTCCGGTTCTCGGCACGGACGGCTCCGCCGAGTGGATCTGGACCGGACCCCGGGTCGAGGGAGACCCCGAGGCCGTTGCATCGTTCGAACGGGATCTCGGGGCGGGGACCGACGTGCGCTGGATCCGTGCCCCGGAGCCCGCGACGTTCCTGGCGCGGGCCCTGGCCGCTCGCGTCCTGTCGGCCGGTCCGGCGGCGTGCAACCTGCGCCAAGGCGACCTGGCCCACGCCGGGTTCGCTTCGTGGGGGCTTGCCGCGGGACGCAGGGCCGCCGTGGCCTGCCTCGTGGCGGGGCTGGCCCTCGCCGCGTTCCAGGTTTCCCTGACGGCCTGGGTATCGCGCCGCGAGGCGGACGTCCAGCGACGGCTCGAGTCCGAGGCGCGCCGGGTGGGCCGGCTGGCCGGCGTTCAGCGGGGACAGGAATTGAGGATGGCGAAGGACGCGGTCACCAGGCGGAACACGGCGCTGGCGCCCGTGGCGAGCCTGTTCGAGCCCTCGGCGGTTCCGAGACTCGCCGGCATGCTGCGGCTTGCCCGCCAGTCGGGCCTGACGTTCGAGGTCATCGAGCTTGCCGATGATGCCGTCCGCGTGGAAGGCACCTCGCCCGATCGCGATGCCTGCGGACGGATCGAGGATTTCCTTCGTCTCCAGGGCTACCGCACGCGGATCCGGCGCAACGACGAGGCCGTCGACGGACGCGTCCCGTTCACCATCGAAGGGGATCGGAAGTGAGTCCGGGCTCCCAACCGGCCGTGCTTCGATGGCTGGCCGCCGCCGCGGCCGCCGCGGGCCTGGGCTGCACCCTGTGGGCGGCGCGTGCCGTCCCGGCGCACCTCGTCCGGATCGATCGACGGGAGGCCGATCTCCGCAGCCTGGCGAACGTCGAGAACGACGCGCGCGCGCTGGCCCCGTATCTTGCCGCGCTGACGGCCGCGACCGGCGGAATCGCCGAGACCCCGGAGGCCATGCTCCGCCGCGTCGCGCCCGGGGCCGCGGCCCCCACGGTCGCCGCGGCGGCGCCGGAGCCGCTGGATGACGGATGGCGCTTCCGTCGCTACACGTTTTCGTTCGCCGATGTTCCGGTCGACAGCCTCTCCGCGTTCCTGGCCGCCTGCGACACCGCCCGGCCGCCGTGGCGGGCCGCGCAGGTCCGGATCCAGGCGCTCGATCCCGGAAGCACGCGGGCGCGGGCCGCCTTGACCCTCGAAGGGGTGGACCGTGCGGAGCCCGGGGCGAAGGACGGACCATGAACGAGGTCGAGCCGAGCATCGTCAGCACGCCGGCCGGGGCGAGGGCGCTCCCGGGAGGCCTCTTCACGCGGGCGACCGCGGAACTGCTGGCGAGTCTCGTGGCGCGCGAGCTGAAGTCGCGCTACAAGGGGTCGGTGTTCGGCTTCCTCTGGGCTCTCCTCGTGCCGCTGTTCATGGCGTTCATCTACGTGATGTTCCTCCGGCTCCTGGTGGGCCGCGGCGTGTCGGTCGAGGGGATCATCGTCGGGGTTTTCGCCTGGCAGTACACCGTGCAGTGCGTGCAGGGCGGCATGACGTCGATCACGTCAAATTCGAATCTCGTGCGAAAGGTGTTCTTCCCCCGCATCCTCCTGCCGGTCGCCGTCACGGGGGCCAACCTGGTCAATTTCCTGCTGAGCCTGATCGTGCAGTTTGCCGTGCTGGCGGTGCTCGGCGCCTCCGGCGGCCTGGGGATCGGGGGGGCGCTGTGGGCTCTGCCGGCGGTGGTGCTGTGGCTGACGGTGTTCAACCTGGGACTGGCGCTGCTGCTCGCCGGGGCCAACGTCCACTTCCGCGACACGCAGCACCTCGTCGGCGTTCTGCTCAGCGCGTGGTTCTTCGTCAGCCCGGTGATGTACGATCTCTCGCTGGTCGAGCCGTTCGCCGAGGGCAGGCCCTGGCTGATGCCGCTCGTGTGGCTCAACCCGATGACCGGCCTTCTGACGGCGGCGCGCGCCTGCGTTCTGCCGGACGTGGAACTTCCATGGACCCTCTGGTCGACCGCGGGGCTGCTGATCCCCGCGCTTCTCCTGGGGGCGGGCGTCGCCGTGTTCCGGCGTGCCCAGCGGCATTTCGCGGATCTGCTGTGAGGCGCGGAGGGAAGACGGACGCGGGACGCGGGGAGGCGGGAGAGGGAAGCCGGGGACGGATGACCGGGGTTGCGGGAGCGCGACGGACATGAGGGACGACGGGAATCATGGCGGGCGATAGCGGACAAGCGGCGATCATCGCCGAGGGGCTGGGCAAGCGCTACCGCGTGCGCGGCATGGCGGCGCCGACGCTGTTCGGAAGCCTGGCGCGGCTCGGACGCACCGTGCCCGTCCCGGAGTTCTGGGCGCTGCGCGACGCGTCGTTCGAGATCCCCCGCGGGCGCACGGTGGGCGTCATCGGGCCGAACGGCTCGGGCAAGAGCTCCCTGCTGGGCCTCGTCGCGGGGACGATCACCCCGACCTGCGGGCGCGTGACGGCCCGCGGTCGGATCTGCTCGTTGCTGGAGCTCGGCGCCGGCTTCCATCCCGACCTGACCGGACGCGAGAACGTCTTCCTCAACGCGGCGATCCTCGGCATCCCGCGGGAGGATGTCCGCAGGCGGTTCGACCGCATCGTCGAGTTCGCCGGTCTGCGCGAGTTCATCGACATGCCGGTGAAACACTACTCGAGCGGCATGTACGTCCGCCTCGGATTCGCCGTCGCCGCCGAGTCGGACCCGGACATCCTGCTGATCGACGAGGTGCTCGCGGTCGGCGACGTCGCCTTCCAGCTCCGCTGCCTCGACCGCATCCGCGATCTGCAGCGGCGCGGCCGGACCCTGCTCTTCGTCTCGCATGCCCTGCAGACGGTCGAGGAGTTCTGCCACGAGGTGTTCCTCGTCCACAAGGGCTCGATCGTGGCGCGCGGCGAGCCGGCGCCGACGATCCTGCGCTACATCCGGGAGTTCATGGGCGAGGGCGGCCCGGTCTTCACGCAGGAGTTCGGATCGCGCGAGGCCGAGATCGCCGGCGTGACCCTGCGCGGCGCCGACGGACGCGAGGCGGGGGTCCTCGAGACCGGCCAGGCGATGCATGTCGACGTGTCGTGGCGGGCGAAGCGCCGGATCGACCGGCCGGTCTTCGGATTCGCGATCAAGACCGGGAACGGGTTCCAGGTGTTCGGCAGCAACACGCAGCTGGCGGGGCACCCGGTCGACGCGATCGAGGGCGAGGGCACGATCCGGCTCTCCCTGGACCCGCTGGCGCTGATGGCGGGGAACTACATGCTGTCGCTCTCGATCCACTCGTGGGATCACGCGCAGCAGTATCATCGCCGCGAGGACTGGTATCCGTTTGCCGTGCGGAACAACACGGGCGCTCCCGGCGCCTTCTTCCTTCAGACGCGGTGGTCGAATCCGCCGGCCGCGGCAACCTGAGGCCCCGCGGCCCCGGGGCGGTCCTCACTTCGCCGGTTCGAAGGCGTGGACCCAGCCGTCGGCGTCGGCGATCACGAGGCGGCCGCACGCGATGGCCGGTGATCCCGCGATGGCGGCGCCGGCCTCGTAGTGCCAGACCTCGCGACCGTCGGCGAGCGACAGCGCATGGAGGCGGCCGTCGTCCGAGCCGACATACACGTGCGATCCGCTGACGACGGGCGAGCCGTCGACGTTGTCCTTCGCCCGGAAGGACCAGGCGACCGTTCCGTCGGCGCGACGGAGCGCGTAGAAGCGGCCGTCGCGACGGCCGATGAGCACGCGGTCGGTCGTGAGCGCGGGGCTCGAGAAGAACGCGGCGCCGTTGGTGTCGGCGAAGCGCCAGAGGATGCGGCCGGCCGCGTGATCCGCGGCGATGACCTCGCCTCCGTAGGTTCCGGCGACGGCGAAATTCGTCGACAGGGCGGGCGATGCGGCGATCTGCGACTCGGCGTCGATCCGGCGGTGAACGCGTCCCGAGGCGCCCTCGATCGCGTAGAGGTGGTTGTCGCAGCTGCCGGCGACGATGAACCCGGCGGCGACCGCGGGGGATCCGTTGATGTAGCCCTCCGCCTCGACGGTCCATGCGGCCTTGCCGGTCGACAGGTCGACGGCGTGGATCCTGTTGTCGTAGGAGCCGGCGACCACGAGCGAACGGCCGCCGGCAAGCGGGACGAGATTGGCCGAACCGAGGATCTTGTCCTCCGCGGCGTAGCTCCACGCGCGCGACCCGTCGCCGGCCTTCACGGCGACCAGGGTGCCGTCCGTGCAGCCGGCGATCACGAGTTCGCCGGCCGCCAGAGGCGGCGCCTCGATGCTGTCCGGCGCGGCATGCGCCCACAGGGTGCGGCCGTCCTTCAGATCGAGAGCGACCAGGAGATTCGAATCGGTGCCGATGAAGATGCGGCCCCCGGCGATCACCGGCGACGATCGGGTGCCCCGCGGCACGCGGACGGACCATGCGCGGCGGAGCGGCGGTCGGAGCTCCTCCGCCGACACGCCGGTCAGCGCCGGGTCGCCGCGGAAGACGGGCCAGTCGGCGGCGACCGCGCCGACGGCGGCGGCCGATGCGATGACCAGGATGGCCCCGGCGGCTTTCATGCCGTCGAACGTCCCTCCCGGGCGCCCGGCGCCTCGGAGGCCGGCTCCCATGCGCGGGCGGCGAGCGCGGCGGTGGGACAGGCTTGGACGCACTCCGCGGCGGCGGAGCCGAGGGCGGCGAGGAGGCCGTCCTCGAACGAGGGTGCGATGCGCGTGTCGTAGCCGCGGGCGAGGAAGGTCATCCCGGGAGCGATGCCGTCGCGAGCGGTGATGCGGACGCAGAGCCCGCACTTGATGCACTTGCCGGGCTCGAAGACGAGATCCGGATGGTCGCGGCGGATCTCGACCGGCGGCCGGTCGCCGGCGCGGAATTCGTCGGCATCGATGTCGTACGTCTCCGCATGGAGCCGGAGCCGGCATGAGTCGGCCTTGCGGCAGTCGCAGTCAAGGCAGCGCGCGGCCTCGGCGGCGGCGCGCGTCGCGTCCATCCGCTCCGGCGCGGGCGAGCGTTCGCCGGGGTCCGCGTCGGCCAGGAACGCGGCGATCTCGCCGTCGTGCAGGCGGCCGATCCGCGAATTGAAGCGACGGGGACGGCCGGTGACGGGACGGCCGGCCAGGAACTGCAGGACGGATTCCGCGGCGGTGCGGCCCGCGCCGACGGACCGGACGGCCATGCGGGAGGGGGCGATCACGTCGCCGGCGGCAAAGACACCGGGCTCGGACGTCTGCAACGTTTGCGGATCCACCTTCACGCCCCGCGGTGTATGGGCGAGCCCGAGCCTGTCGAGAGCGGCGGCGTCCTGCGGCCCGGTGGCGAGGATGACGGCGTCGACCGAATTGCGCAGCGTCCGCAGGTCCTCCGCCGATGCGATCCGGGCGCCGAAGCGGAAGGCGACCTCGGCGGCGGCGATGGCTGCGATCTCCGCGTCCAGCGTGGCGCGGGGCAGGCGGTCCTCGGGAACGGCGCTCCGCAGGGCGCCGCCCGCCTCGTGCGCGGCGTCGATCACCAGCACGCCGGCCCAGGCGCGGCGCAGGTGCCGGGCGGCGGCGAGCCCCGCCGGACCGGCGCCGACCACGGCGACCCGCCGGCCGTTCAGGATGGACGACTCGCCGGGCGTGGCGGCCATCCGGGCGGCGAGGGCGTGCTCGCCGGCGACGCGGTGGACGGCGGCGATCGCCACCGCGGCATCGTGCGTGGCGCGGCGGCACCCCTTCTCGCAGGGGGCGGGGCAGATGCGGCCGAGCGTGGCGGGCAGGACGAGATCCTCGGTCGCGATCCGAGCGGCCGTGTCCCAGTCGCCGGCGCGCGCCGCGCGCAGCATGTGCGGAATTCGCAGGCGCGCGGGACAGGTCCGGTGGCACGGCGCCTCGCAGTCGCCGACGTGCTCGCTCAGGAGCAGGGCGAGGACGCGGCGCCGCGCGCGGCGGACGGTCTCGCCCG
>VGWF01000141.1 GCA_016873715.1 Lentisphaerota bacterium
GGCGAGCCAGTCGGCCTGGATCGTGTCCGGCCGCGCGATGCGCCGGTCGAGCCAGAGTACGGCGCCGGGCTCGCCGTAGACCTCGCCCGCGCCCGGTGTCGGCACGCGGAAGTCGAACCACGCGTAGTTGCGCTGGCGCGACCAGGGGAAGCGGACGCGATCGCCCGACGCGACGCGCGCCTGCGTCACGAGGTAGTCGAGCGTGAAGCCGAACTGCACCGGCAGGTGGTGGTAGTAGAAGCAGGTCAGGTCGGGCCCCTCGTACGGGTAGCGCGGGCCGTGGATGACGTCCGTGAACGTGGTCAGGTAGTAGCCGGGGTAGTTCGCGAACCGCCCGATGATGCTGTTCCGCGCCGCGGTGCGGAAGGCCTCGCGGCCGGTGTGGAGGTGGACGCGAAGGAGGTTCGGCGACCACACGGACATCAGGATGTGGTTCATCGCCTGCGGGTAGCAGGTGTAGGTCGACGGCTGCTCCAGTCCGAGGCCGACCGTCGCGACCTGCCACGCCGGGACGCTGCGCTCGGGCGTGTCGCCGGGCTGCCGCGGCCAGCCGAGGCGGTAGGTGCCGCCATCGCGCCACCAGACGCGGTGGTAGATCGGCTCCTGTCCGCCGCGGTGGATCGCCACGTCGCCCTCCGGCACGCGCGGGTGCGACCAGAGGCCGGCGATCGTGTGGAACGCGCCCTCGGCGGCGGCGTCGAGATAGCGGCGGTCGCCCGTGGCCTCGTAGAGGTCGGGCAGCTCCCACCACGCCGGATAGAAGTGGATGTTGTAGAACATCTCGAACGGGACCGGCTTCGTCTGCGGTCCGTGGATTTCCTTCGCGATGAACTCGTCCGCGCCGCGCTTGGCCTGCTCCAGCAGCCCCGGGTCGGGGCGCAGCCGGTGGAGGGCGAGGTCCGACACCCATCGTCGCGACGTGTTGTAGGCGCGGCTGTGCGTTGCCGTTCCGCCCGGCGCGGCGAGATCGGCGAGCCACGGGTTGAGGCCGCCGGTGAGCGCGTGGACGCCCTCCCAGAAGGCGGTGTCGTAGAAGGCGGACGGCACGGCGAGCTGGTTCGGAAGCGGCACGTTGTGGCGGCCGTCGAAACCCGTGCTGACGACCGCCGACCCCCGGGAGCGGAGGACGAACTCGATCGTCGGCTGCGCCCGCGTGCGCCAGGCCCGCCCGTCGCGCGCGACGAGGGCGGCCGCGATCACCGCCAGCGGCGCGGCCTGCTTGCCCATCGAGGGCGTTTCGATGTCGTAGAAGCCCTTCATGTCCGCCGTCCATCCGCCCGCGCTGTCGTCGAGCATCAGGTCCATCATGTTCAGCGCCGCGTCGGTCAGCGAGGCGCCCAGCGGGCGGCGGTCGTCGCGCACGCCCGCGACGCGGCCGACGTAGTGCTCCATCGCCGCGGTCCAGTCGCCGGGATGCGCGAGGACGCGCCACGCGACGGACTGCGTTGCGCCGGCCGTCCAGCGCGAGGCCTCCGTGCCGAGCACCGGCGAGAAGGCGCAGGGTTGGACGTCTCCGTTCGCGTTGAGCAGCGAGAAGCCGTAGACCATGTTGGACGCCGTCGGCCACCGGAAGGGGAGCCGGTCCGGCTCGGCGGACGAGACGAGGCAGACGGGCGGCGCGTTGGAGCCGCCGGGCCGCGTCTGGACCAGTGCCATCGGGTGGGGCGTGAGCGTGCTGGTGACCATCTCGGGGCGCGGCGGGAGGCGCTGGAACTGGAAGAGCGGCGGCAGTTGGACGAACTCCGCGGCCCCGCGGTCGACGGGGTCGAACGCGCAGAGGCCGGCGGACCAGAAGCCGTCGCGCGCGGGGACGGCGCGCAGCTCGAACCGGGCGTCGAGGCATCCGGGCCGGAGCGTCCAGAGACCGGTCGCGCGGTCGCCGGCGAGCGCCCCGTCCGCGCCGGTGGCCTCGTACTCGACCTCCACGGTCTCCGGCCCCGTCGTGCGCGCCGCGCGCGGAACGAGGCGGACGAGGGCGCCGGGCTCGAAGGGGTCGCGCGTGCCGCCGGGCGACTCGATCCAGGCCCCATCGACCTGCACCCGGCGCGGCTCGCCGGGCGTGGTCCAGGCCGGCAGGGTGCGGAGGTTCGCGCGGCACTCGGCGGCGTGGAGGAGGAAGAGCGTCTCGCCGGCCCCGCCGAGCGGCGGGCGGCCGGGCAGCACGGTGCGGCGGATGACGGTCGGGCGGCCCGCGGCGTCCGCGGCGCCGGCGAACTCGACGCGGACGAGGCCGTTGTCCAGCGCGGCGACCGTGCCGGTCGCGGCGGGCGGCGTCGCGGGCGGGGCGAGGGCGATCTCGCGGTCGGTCGGGAGACGGACCGGCAGCGTGCGATGGCGCGCGAGCTGCGTCGGCGGCACGGCCGCCGGGTCCAGGGCGCCGGGCGTCAGGAGGATCGCGTCGCAACGGGCGTAGCTCCGGGCGGTGTCGCGCAGGCCGATCCGGCGGCGGCCGGCGTCGAGCCGCAGGCTGCCGAGCGTCTGCCAGCCCCAGCCCTCGCGGCCGAGGTTGCCGGCCTCCGGGAACGGCGCGGCGCCGTCGATCGTGACGGCGAAGCGGCGGGTGCCCGGGGAGGTGGCGTAATCGCGCGTGCGGACCCAGACGCGGTACTCGGCCGCCTCCGGGATCTCGACGACGGCCATCGCGTCCACCGCCGGTGGCGGCTTCACCCCCGCGGCGCGCGCGGGCGGGATCACCTGCAGCAGCGCGCCGTTCAGCGCGTCGCGATCGGCGGCGTAGACCCAGTCGCCGCCGATCTGGAACGACTCGGCCTCGATCAGCAGCGTCGGGGGCGCGGCGCGGGCGGACGCCAGGAGCAGGCCCGGGGCGAGAACGAGGGCGAGCGCGGTTCGTTTCATCGGGTCACTATCGCAAGGCCTCTCCGGGCCTCCAAGCGGAAACGCCGGGCGTGTATTGCGCTTGCGATTCCGCCCGGACCGGCTACACTACCCGCTCTTCTTTTTCGGGGCGTAGCGCAGACTGGTAGCGCGTTTGGTTCGGGACCAAAAGGTCGTGGGTTCAAATCCCACCGCCCCGACCACCCTTCGCTCGGAGCTCAGCTGAAAGCGGAATATTCCCTGCGTAGCCCTGGCGAAGCGGGGCTCCGAGCTACACATGGTGAGCCGGCCGATGACGTTCCGGCTCATGTGGCCAGCCACAACTCGGGTGCAAATTCCCACACCGCGAAGTTCAGGCCTTGGCGCCTGGTCCCCCAAAGGCATGCAGTGAGCACGACGCATGTCACTCCTTTGCGTCTGATTCACTTGCGCCCAACCTGTGGGCCATCCACGGCGGACAGGGAAGCCCGAAGTCAGATCGAGGCGTTAGCCGTTGGATGCGCCGGCTGGTTCGGCGTTTCGTCGGCTCTCACTCCGCCGCGAAACCGCCCCAAGCGGTAAGGGATGCAATCTGCGCCCTGTCCTTGTCCCATTCCAAGTTGACCCCACCACGATTCGAACCGGTGGCCATCGATTCAAGAATGACCCAAACGCTGCCGTCCTCTTTGGTGGAAACTGTGTAGTGGGTCAGGCGCGGGCTGGCCAGCAGACGTGCAACGGCGGGCTGGTCAGCGCGCTCCTCGATGTAGCGAAAGGCAGCAATGACAATCGGAGCCTGCTGAGGTGTGGAATACCCGTTTCCGGCGAGATCGATAATGAGCTTTGTGGCGCGCAAGCGCACGGCTGGTTCGTGGCTGCAAGCTGCAAGCTGACTGAGGAGAGCCACCTCGTGAGGATTCCAGGAAGTGCTGGGCGGCTTCACCCAGAACTCCTTCGACGAAAGCACCTGTTCCAGGCGCGCGCGGTCTTGTTGGGGTGTGGTATCAGCGGCCCAAGCGCAGCAGCAACCTGTGGCAGCAATGAGGAGCAGGCGGATCATGGATGAGGTCATGGTATTGTGGTGTTGGTTTGGAGTGGAAACACGAAGAAGCGCCGAACGCAAGGCCGGGGCAAGCGACGGCTGAGGCGTACGCTTGCATCCTGCGTGCGCCCGCCGCTTTGCCTCCAGCGTCCGGTTCGGCGATAGAATGCTCATAATCTCCGGGCTCTCCGGCCAACTATCTCTCGGACTCGCAGCAACGGCCGGCCTTGTCGCTGCGACCGGAATCCTACCCGCGAACCAAGCCGAACACACGAAATTAACCTGCGCTTATCCGCGCAATCCGTGGTCAAACAGACCACCGCCTCATCTCAGCCCCGCTCACCGCCGGACAGTACCTGTTCTGCCTGCTTCAGTAGCCGGCCACCGCGCGCCGGTGAGCGGCCGGCGCGGACCTCGTGCTCCGCCGCGTAGTCCCGTGGCCAAGGACACGCCTTCCGGCGCGCGGGCATCGGGCGGGATCTTCTCGAGCTGGGGTCCCGTCGGCTCGGAGTCACGCCGATTTGTGATCGCACCGGGGTCGGTGTAGGGTCGGATGATCCCCATGACCAGGGCTCACGTCGTCGCCATCGGGCTGTTCGTGTCGCTGCTGGCCGTCAACGTCCTCGGGTTCGAGGGCTACGATCCGGCAGGCTTCCTCGACGATTTCGCCCGGGAGCGCGTCGAGGCGGTGGCGGAGACGGGCGGCTATCTCCGGCACGTCTTCCTTGGACTCGTCCTCCTGACGATCGCCTCGCTGGCCGTCCTCTTCACGAAGGCGGTCGGCGCCCTGCTTCGCGCGATCCGGAGGGTGAGCTTCGGCGCGAGGGCGTCGGACCTTGCCGCTCTCCAGGGCATGGCCGACCGCGGCGCCGATGCCTACGCGCGGGCCGGCCTGCACGGGCGGGCCGCCGTTCACCGTCACAAGTACGGCGGCGATGCCGGTCGGGGCCTCGCGGTCGGCTGGCTCATCGCCCGGAACATCCTGTTCGTGCTGGTCACCCTGACCGCGCTGGCGGCGACCACGCTGATGGTCGTCCAGTACGCGCTGGTCGAGCGGCTGCCCGGCTTCTGAGCCGTCAGGGCGCGGGGATGAGCAGAAGCGCGTCGACGACGACGTAGCCGTCGGTGTCCCCGTTCGACACCTCGATCCTTGCCTCCGGGCCGGCGGCGAGGTCGAAGACGCCGAGGGAGTGGAGCAGCCCGTCGATCGCCGGGGCCTTGCGCTGGTTCACGCGGACCGTCCGCGGCCCCGAGGTCGTGAAGATCGTCACCGGCGTGTTCGAGGCGCGGTTGCCGAGCGTCGTGTAGGCCAGCCGGATCTCGTAGCGCCCGGGCCCGGGGAGCTGCGGATGGAAGACCGCCTTCTTCGCGCCCTTCTCCTCGTCGCCGTCGTTGAGATAGCCGAGACCGATGTATGGCGACGAGTGCGCCGAGGCCGTCCACCGGCCGGTCAGGCCGGCCACGCCGTCGTCCATCACGATCGCGCCGTACTTCTTCGCAACGGTCTCGGAGTCCAGTCCGGCGCGCATGGCGGGCACGGCGGCGGCGGCCCGCGCGGCCTCCTCCGGCGTCTCCCACGGCCAGCGCTCGTCCGGCGTGGAGGGCAGGTCGCGCGTGGCGGCGATCCGGCGGGCGATGTCAAGGGTGCGGGCGGGCTCGTCGTAGACGCGCACCTCGCAGATCCCGGCGGCGAAGGAGGGGACGATGCGCAGGCGGGCGGCCGTCACGCGGTCGAGGGGGACGACGTGCCGGCGGTGCCGGGAGCGGATGTCGGCCAGCGTGCGCCAGCCGTCGCCCTCCGGCGCCTCGATGCGGAAGCCGGCCGGGGCCAGGTCGCGCGTCTGGAACGTGACGTGGACGCAGTTGAACGTCCGCGGCGCGTTCCACGCGAGCTGCAGCCAGTGCGGGCCGGGGCGCGTCGCGTCGGCGCGCCATGCGTGGCCGGCGCCGCCCGCCGCCCGCGCGAAGCCGTCGAGGGCGTGGGCGGCGGCCATCCGCTCGCCGGTGGGCTCGACGCCCTCGCTCGACGCGGTCGCCGTCGCGGCGCGGGCGAGGTCGCGCGGGTCGGTGTTGGGGAGGCCGATGATGTGGGCGCCGTCCTTGAGGATCTGCTGCTGGAGGTCCTCGACGTGCGAGCGCCCGAGGTCGCGGGGCGTGAGGCCGCGTTCGGCGCAGAGCGCCGCGGCGGTGCCGGCGGCCTGGCCGATGACCGCGCAGGTCATCATGACGCGCGTCGAGCCCATGCCGACGTGGCTGGCCGAGATGTTGCGGCCGGCCATCAGCAGGTTCGGCACGTTGGTCGAGTAGAGGCTGCGGAACGGGACGGAGTGCAGCAGGCCCTTGTGGGGATGCCGGGCGGGCTGTCCGCGGGTGAAGAAGCCGTCGGAGAAATGGTCGTCCAGCCCCCAGCCGCCGAAGGCGACGCGGTCCGGGAACAGCACCTGGCCGGCGATGTCGTTCTCGGTGAGCACGTGGTCGCCGATCAGGCGGCGGCTCTCGCGCATGCCGGTGACGGCGCCGACCCACTGGAGGCGGTAGGGGACGGCCTCCTCGCGCAGCTTCGGGCACTCGTTCTTGATGTGCGACCAGATGCCGTAGACCAGGCGGAGGAGGTCGTCGCGGATCTCCTCCTTCTCCAGGTAGGTGTTCTGCAGGCCGCCGAGCTCGATCATCCACTGCCAGCCGAGGGGAGGGTTCGGCGACGCCGGGTGGCGGCCTTCGGGGAAATGGTCGCACAGGGCGAACTCCGTCGCCCAGGGCGGCGTCGCGAAGGGCTGCGGGGCGTCCGTCTTCCGCGCCGCGAACTTGAGCGAGTTGCCCATCGTCGTCGCGTTGGGCTCCTCCGGCGCCATCGACTCGCCGTACATCGAGCGGGCCTCGCGGCCGTGGCGGTGAATGGCGCCCGCCGCGACCCCGACGGCGCCGTCGCCGGTGCAGTCGACGAAGACCTTCGCGCCGAACCGCGACCGCGCCCCGGTGCGCGTGCCGATGGCGCGAACCTCGCGGATCGCGCCCGCGGCGTTGGTCGCGAGGCCGACGCCGGTCACGTGGGTTTCGAGGAAGAGCGACAGGTCCGGCGTCGCGTCGGCGATGCGCCGCAGGCGGGCCGACCAGTGCCGCGTGTCCGCGTCGCCCTGCGCGCCGGCGAGGCCGGCCTCCTCGATGATGCCCGTGTCGCGCGGTTCGCGGCGGTCGTCCCGGCCGCGGGGCCAGACGCCGACCGGGGGCACGAGGATCTCCGTGCTGCCGTTGCCGCCGAGGACGGCGCGGTTCTGGACCAGGGCCGTGCGCGCGCCCGTGCGCGCGGAGGCGACCGCCGCCATGCAGCCGGCGAGCCCGCCGCCGACCACGACGACATCGTAGTCGCCCGCGTCGCGGATCGCCGCGCCGACGCCGCCGTGGGCGAGCCGCAGCGCGTCGATCGCGGCGCGGTCGGTCGGGGGCTTCCAATCGAGGTCCTCGGCGAGGACGACCGCATCGCAGCGGCCGTAGGTTCCGCTGAGATCGTGCAGGCGGAGTTCGACGGTCCGGCCGACGTCGTGCGCGCCGCCGTCCTCCCAGGTCCAGCCGGCGCGCCCGGAGGCGCCGAACTCGCGACTCGCGTCGCGGCCGTCGAGCATCACCCGGAAGCGTCCGGGGTGGTGTTCGGGGACCCAGTCGCGCGCGCGGACCCAGAGGCGACGCCGGCCCGGGGCGGGCAGCTCGACGCGGGTGACGGCGTCGGTCACGGGTGTGCCGAGGCCGTCCGCGAGGAGGTAGGCCGATCCCATCTGGTCGATGAACTGCGTGTCGACGGTCCATCCGCCGGGATCGTCGAAGCGCTCGGCCTCGATCCATGTGACCGAGGCCGCACGGAGCGGAACGGCGGACGCGAGGGCAAGTCCGGCCGCGAGGATCGCGGAGGGCGCGTGCGGAAGGAGCCGGATCATCTTCATGGGCGGATTCTAGGCACGCCCCGTGTGCGACGACAACCCGCGAGTGCGTACCGGGCCGATCGTGTGGCGGGTATCCGTCGCAGCCGTCGATTCTGGGCGGGCGCCTCCCGGTTGATCTTCGCCGCGTTCGGTGGTTGGATGCCGCGCATGGATGGCGTCATCGCAGGATGCCTGATGGCCGGGGTTCTCGCGCTCGCCGCGTTGCTGCTGGCCGGCGCGAGGAGGATCCGTCCGCCGGGGGAACCGGACGGCGGGACGGCGCCGGTGTCGCTGATCGTTCCGGTCGCTGGATGGTCGGCGGCGGTCCACGCGGGGCTGGCCTCGCTGCTGGCCCAAAACCATCCGGACTTCGAGATCGTCTTCGTCACGGAGGATGACGCCGACGATGCGGTGCCGGGGATCCGCGCGCTCCTGTCCGCGCCGGCCGCCCCCGGCTGCCGGCGACGGATCCACGCGACCGCGGGCCCCGCGACGTCGTGCGCGCAGAAGAACCTGAACCTGGTGGCGGGGGTCCGCGCGGCGGACCCGGGCCGGCCGGTGCTCGCGTTCTGCGATGCCGGACACCTCGCGCCGGACGGATGGCTGCGGCGTCTGACCGCGCCGGTCGCGGCCCATCCCGGCGCGGTTGCCACGGGCTACCACGACCTCCGCCCGATCGGCCCGGGCGTCGCGTGCGCCGGGCGCGCGCTGACGGTGCTCATGCTGCGGCTGCTCCAGCTCGTGCCGGGCCTCGCGCAACCGTGGGGCGGTGCGATGGCGATGACGCGGTCGACCTTCGCGGCGCTGGACCTCGACGCCTTCTGGGCGGCGCAGGTCGTCGACGACGTCTCCCTGGCGCGCCGGCTTCGGGAGCGCGGCGGACGCGTCGTTGTGGCGCCCGACGCGATGACGGCGACGCCCTGCGCCGGCGGGCTGCGCGGGTGGACGGCGTGGCTGACCCGCCAGCTGTACTTCCTGCGCGTGGTCTTCCCGGTGGCGTGGGTCGTCGGCGGACTGCTCGGCTACGCCGCGGCCCTCGGCGTGGCGGGGGCGGCGTGGATGGCGCTGGTCCCGGGCTCGGTGCCGGCCGTCGCGGCGCTCGTCGCGTTCACGGCGCTGGCGGTCTCGCTGCGGCGCGTCCACCCGGAGCCCGGCGGCGCCCTGCGCTGGGCGGTCGCGGGATGGGCGGCGCTCTTCGTCGCGTGCGCCTGCCACGCGCGGTCGGGTCTCGCGCGCCGGCTGGTGTGGCGGGGGATCGCCTACGGGGTGGCGGCGGACGGCTCGGTCCGCGTGTCGAGGAGCCGGGACAGGTCGAGCAGCACGCGCGTGCCGTCCTGAGCGAGGGTGGCCGGCGCCATCCGGCGTTGCACCTCCGATCCGCGTTCGCGCATCGCCGCATGGGCGGCGCGGACGTCGTCGCGGAACGGCACGAAGTAGGGCGGCGGTTCCGGCCCGTAATGCGCGAGATCCACGAGCAGGTGCGTGACGCCCCACCGTTCGCGCAGGGTCCGGAGCGGGTCGGGTGACGTCGCGAAGTAGGCGCCGATCACGGCGGCCATGCAGCGCCGCATCTCGTCGGCGTAATCCTTGTGAATCGCCTCGTGGCACTCGCGGTTGAGCAGCACGGCGCGCCGGTCGAGCCACGGGATGTCGTCCAGCACGCCGTCGGGCCAGCCGGCGAGGAGGGCCTGGGACGGAAGGGCCGCGACCGCGGCGTGGAGGGCGCGGTCGGCGCGGGCGTCGACCGTCAGCCCGTTCGCGCCGCCGCCGCGTCCGCCGAGAGTTGCGAGGACGAGCAGGGTTCCGGCGACGACGAGCGCGGGCGCGCGCGCGCCGGCGCGATCGCGGACGATCTCCCGGATCCCGACCGGGACCAGGAGCACGGCGAGCACCGGGATCGTGTGGATGAGGTGGCGCTGCGGGAAGTAGAGAAGCGGGGCGCAGTGGCGCGCGGCCTCGTAGGCGATCGCGGAGGCGGCGAACAGGATCAGGAGCCGCCGCGCGGCCGGGTCGCGCCGGGCGAGCAGTATCGTGCCCCATCCGGCGAGCGCGCCGAAGACGGCAACCGCGGCGATCAGCGCCGGGGCGGGGCGTCCGAAGGACGAGCCCGCCTCGATGGAACGGCGGAGCGGGGGGATCCACGCCGGCTCGCCGCCCTGCAGGCTGCGCCCGAACGCGTCCGCGACGGCGGCGGCGGTGTTGAGGAACGGCGGCCGGTCGTCGTGGCCGTAGCGTCCGCCGGGCCCGACCTCCGGGTAGGCCGCGACGTCCGCGGGGCCGAGCAGTCGCCCGGGGGCGTGGAGCAGGGCCGGCACCTGGAGGGCGGCGCACGCGGCGGCGGTGAGCGCAAGGAGGGCGGCCTTGCGAGCGGGCCGCATCGGCGCGCCGTACAGCGCCAGGGCGAGGGAGAGGCCGAGGACGACGATCGACGGCGGGTAGAGCAGCGCGCCCAGCACGGTCAGCGCGGCGAGCGCCGGGGCGCTGCCGCGGAGAAGGGCGACGGCGGCGGCGCCGGCGAGCGGGAAGGCCCACGAGCGCGCGGTGCCGCCGGCCATCTGGTAGAGGAAGACGTGCGAGGAGAGGCCGAGCGCCGCGGCGGCCCAGGCGCAGACCGGCCCCCCGAGGCGCGCGGCGCACCACGCGAGGCAGGCGAGAAGGACGGCGTACTGCACGAGCGGGAGCGCCTTGCTGAAGGCGGCGATGCCCATCAGGCGCGAGCCGAGCCGGAGGACGAGCGCCTGGCCGGGCGGCGTCATCGCGCGGCGGTAGTCGACGAGCGCGTCGCCGTCGCGCCAGTCGGGCGCCTCGTCGCGCAGCGCGGGCAGCAGCCAGTGGCGGGCGTCGTCGTTGAACCGGAACGGGTCGCACGCGAGGCGGACGTGGTCGGCGAACGACGGACCGAACATCGCCGCGAGGCTGCCGGCGGCGAGGGCGATGCCGAGAAGGAGCCGGCGGCGCGTCATGGCGGGGGCGCCTCCGGGCGCGGGACGGGCCGCACGGCGTCGTCGTCGATCGTGACGCGCCAGACGGTGCGGCCGGCGAAGTGGCGGAGGAGGGCGGCGTCCTCCGCGGGGCTCATCGCGTGGGCCCAGACGATCGGCGCGGCGTCGATGTCCGCCGCGTTGTAGACCCATTCGTTGTCGAGCGAATGGGCGGGGCCGTACTCGACGAGGACCAGGTGCCGTCCGCCGCGCGCCGCGAGGTCGCGCGCGAGGTCGTCGCGGTGGGCCATGAAGCGCGACACCGTCGTGTTGCCGCGATCCGGCAGCGCGAGCGCGGCGAGCGACTGCGCCCCCACGCCCGCCACGACGGCCGCGGCGAGCCACGCGCCGACGGGCCGCGCGCCGGCCCGCGCGTGGTGCAGGCGGCGCAGTCCGGCCGCGACGAGGACCAGCAGCGGGGCGGCGGTCGGCGCGAAGTAGTGCGGCGCCGCGCGCTCGCAGAGAAGGCAGGCCGGCACGGCAAGCGCGCAGGCGGCGAAGGCCGGGAGGAGCGCGCGGCGGAGCGGGACGAAAAGAAGCGGCAGCGTCAGCAGCGGGCCGAGGAAGAAGAACCAGAGCCGCCGGAGCTTGAGCAGGCTGTAGACCGTCGCGTGCGCCAGGGTGCCGTAGCGTTCGCGCACGTGCCCCAGGGAGGCCTCGTAGTGCCGGCGCAGGATCTCGTGGTTCCACGCGGGCGCGGACGGCGCGTGGGCGCCGAAGACCGGGAAGAAAA
>VGWF01000142.1 GCA_016873715.1 Lentisphaerota bacterium
CTGAAACCTGAAAGAAGCCGGACATCAGTGTTCGTGCCCCGTCCTCATTCGGTTGCCCCCATTCGGTTGTCATCTTCCGCTCGGCGCGATGGGGAAGGGCTGAGGGATGAAACCCGAAACCTGAAAGAAGCCGGACATCAGTGTTCGTGCCTTCCTGTGTCCGGATGCCGGTTGACTCGCCCCGGGCGGCGGGGCAGGGTGGCGGCCGGAAGCCCGACGCGTGTCGGGATCGGAGGATGGCATGCGGATGCGTGGCGGGCAGGGGCGGACAACGGTGGCGATGCCGGGAGGCCGGGTTTTTCGATTCGGCCCGTTGTGTCTCGTTGCGCTTGCGCCGGCAGTCTGTGCGCTGCCCGCGGCGGCCGGCACGCGCGACCACCTGAAGCGGCCGCCCGGGTGGTTCGCGAGCGCGGAGGGTGCGCGGATCACGTCCAACATCCTCTCATGGCAGTCCGAGGCGGGCAGCTGGCCCAAGAACATGGACCCTGCGGCCAAGCCCTACACGGGCAAGGATCGTGCGAAGGACATCCGGGGCACTTTCGACAACGGCGCCACCACCGACGAACTGCGGTTCCTGGCCCGGGCGTTCGCCGCCACGCGCGGCGCTCCGCTGCGCGCGGCGGTGGAGCGCGGCGTGGATCACATCCTGAAAGCGCAGTACCCGGCCGGCGGCTGGCCCCAGTTCTTTCCTCCTGGCACGCAGTATCACCGGCACATCACCTTCAACGACGGGGCGATGGTGCGCGTGATGGAGTTCGTGCGTGAGGTGTCGGCCGACCCGTCGTTCGAGTTCCTCGACCCGGCGCGCCGGAAGGCCTGCGGCGACGCCTTTTCGCGCGGCGTCGCCTGCATCCTCCGCTGCCAGGTCGTGCAGGACGGTGAGCCCACCGCGTGGTGCGCGCAGCACGACGAGGTCACGCTGGAGCCGCGCACGGGCCGCAGCTACGAGCTGCCCTCGCTCAGCGGGTCGGAGTCGGTGGGCATCGTCCGGCTGCTGATGAGCCTCGACCGTCCGTCGCCGGAGGTCGTGCGGGCGGTGGACGGCGCCGTGGCGTGGTTCCGGCGCGCCCAACTGAAGGGCATCCGCGTGGACACGGTCGGAGGAGACCGCGTCGTCGTGCAGGACCCGGCGGCGCCGCCGCTGTGGGCGCGCTTCTACGAACTCGGTACGGGCCGGCCGCTCTTCGTCGACCGCGATGGCGTGCCGAAGTACGCGCTGGCCGACATCGGCTCCGAGCGTCGCAACGGCTACGCGTGGCTCGGAAACTGGCCCGCCGCGCTGCTGGAGCGGGAGCATCCGGAATGGAAGGCGCGGCTCAGCCGGGCCGCACGGTGAACCTCCGAACCTTGGAACCTCCCAACCCGTGAACGTCCGAACCTTGGAAATCCTGCGGCGGCGGATGGCGGCGGCGCTGGCGCCGCTGCTGGCGCTTGCGGGTGCGGGTTGCGTCGACGGGACGGCGGTGGTGCAGGTGGCGCGGAACGGGGGCGGGACGATCGACCTGCGCGCCGTGGCGCCGGCGGATGCCGCGACGCGGATCCAGGCGACGAGCCTGCTGCTGACAACGATGGGCGCGGGCGGAACGGACCTGCTCAAGCTGTTCACGCCGACCGACGCCACGACGCTCGTCGACCGCCGGACGCTCGAGCGGTTCGCGAAAGAGCTCGGGCCGCAGGTGAGGCTGGTGTCCGCCGAGCGCATCTCGGCGAAGGGCCGGAACGGGTTCGCCGCCCGCTACGCCTTCCCCGATGTCCGCGGGGTGCGATGGACGATCCCCGCCGCGGACGGCCGGACCGGCGACGGCGGCGGGCTGGCCTTCGATTTCGTCCCCGGCGCGACGCCGGTGCTGAAGCTGATCCCCCGCGGGGCGGGAGCCCGGGCCGGCGCGCCGGCCGGCGCCCGTTCGTCGATCCTCCTCGACGCGACGATGGCGACGCTCTTCGAGGGCTTCCGCATGTCGGCGGTGCTGCGCGTCGACGGCGAGGTGCTCCGCTCCAACGCGGCGCACCGCAACGGCGCGGCGGCGACGCTGCTCTCGCTCGACGCGGCGGCGATGAAGGGGCCGGACCTGTGGTCGCTGCTCGGCCTCCGAACGATGGCCGATGCGGCGGCGCTCCGCCGTCGCTCGCCGGCCGGCGTCCGCATGCAGGATCCCGCCCAGCCGATGGTGATCGTCTTCCGCTGAAGGCGGAGGAGGCCCGGGGCGGCGGCGGCGCGCACGTTTGGAGCTTGCCCCGGCGGGCGGGCGGGTGAATGGTAGTCGCCGGCCCGGAGGCGGGCGCGGAGGGCGGACGATGAACCTGGTGACGCGGCGGGACTTCCTGGCGACGGCGGCGGCGGGGTTGGCGATGGGGCGCGGTGTCTTCGCCGCGCAGGAGGCCGGCGGTGTCCCCCGGCGGCCGATGGGGCGGCACCGGGACGTGATGCTGCCGATGATCGCCCTCGGAGGATGGGACATCGGGCGGCCGCCGGAGGCCGAGGCCGTCGCGATCATGCACGAGGCGATCGACCAGGGCCTCACGTTCTTCGACAACTGCTGGGAGTACCACAAGGGCCGGTCGGAGGAGTTCATGGGCAAGGCCCTCGCCGGCGGGCGCCGCGACAAGGTCTTCCTGATGACCAAGGTCTGCGGCCGCACCTACGAGGACGCGAAGCGGCACCTCGACGAGAGCCTGAAGCGCCTCCAGACCGACCGGCTCGACCTGTGGATGTTCCACGGCATCCGGTGGGACGAGGATCCCGGCCTGATCTTCGACCCGGAGAACGGCGCCGCGCGCGCGGCGGTCGAGGCGCGCAAGGCTGGGAAGATCCGCCACATCGGCTTCACCGGCCACAAGGATCCCAAGTTCCACCTCGCGATGCTCGAGCGGACGGCGGCGAAGGACGCGCCCTTCGAGTTCGACGCCGTTCTCATGCCGCTGAACATCCTCGATCCGAACTACTTCAGCTTCCAGAAGGAGGTGCTGCCGGTCCTCGTGAAGCGCGGCATCGCCCCGCTCGGCATGAAGTCGCTCGGCGCGCAGGACGGCCGCATCCCGCGCGAGACCGGCGTGCCCGCGACCGAGTGCCGCCGCTACGCGCTCTCGCTGCCGGTCACGTCGCTGGTCTGCGGGATCATGTCGATGGACAACCTCCGCCAGGACCTCGGCGTCGCGCGCACCTTCCAGCCGATGACCGAGGCCGAGGTCGCCGCCCTCGTCGCGCGCGCGGAGCCGTTCGCGAAGAACGGCCGCATCGAGGCCTACAAGACCGGCGACTACGGGTGCTCCGTGCACCGGCGGAAGGCGGCGTCGTGAGCGGACGGACGATTCACCACGCGCTCGCGCTCAACCTGCACCAGCCGTCGGGCAACCTGCAGGAGATGCTGCAGACCGAGCCGTGGGAGGTCCGGCAGATCCTGAGCGCGATCGACCGGATCCCCCGCGCGCTGTGGGGGCAGGAGGATCTCGGGCGCGTCCACGTGTCGCTGTCCGGCACGCTGCTCGAGACGCTGGCCGACCCCGGCTTCCAGTCCGACGTCTACGGCATGGTCAAGGTCGGCGACCTGCTCTGGCACCTGCAGAACCGCGCGATCGTCGAGATCCTCGGGACGGGCTACTACCACCCGGTGCTGCCGCTGATCCCGGAGGAGGACCGCGTGGAGCAGGTCCGCCGCTGGCAGGGCATCGGCGGGCATCTCTTCTGGCGGCGCGACGTCCCCGGCTTCTGGCCGCCCGAGATGGCGTTCTGCATGGAGATGATCCCGGTGCTGGCGGAGCACGGCTACCGCTACGTCCTCGTCGACGCGGAGCACGTCGTGCCGATGACGCCGATGAAGTGGCCGGAGATCCGCTACCGGCCGCACGTCGCCCGCCACGGCGGCCGCGAGATCGTCGTGATCCCGCGCGACCGCGACCTCTCCATCGCGCAGGAGTCCGGCATGGACGCCGGCTGGTTCGTCCGCGAAGTGCGCGAGCGGACGAAGTGGTGCGACTTCGAGCCGCTCGTCACCACCGCGACCGACGGCGACAACGGCGGCTGGTTCCGCAACCTGACGCCCGGCGAGACCTTCTGGGACCGCTTCCACCGGCCGCTGCTCGACGGGATCCGCGCCGGCGAGTTCGGGGATGTCCGTCCGGCGTTCGTCCACGACTACCTCGACCGCCACGGGGCCCACGGCGAGGTCCTCGTGCGCGCCGGGGCCTGGAACACCGGCGACCACAGCGGCGTCGGGTTCGTGCAGTGGACCGGCTCCCCGGCCCAGCGCGACGCGCTGGCCCGCGTGCAGGAGGTCAGCCGGACCGTCCGCTCCGCCCGCGACCGCGCCCTGCGGGCTTCGCCCGGGGACGCCGGCCTCGCCCGCCGCTTCGAGGACGCCTACTGGCGCGTGCTGCGCGCCGAGACCAGCTGCCACTTCTTCTGGGGCGAAGCGTGGGTCGGCCGCTGCCACGCCGACCTCGACGCCGCCCTCGACGTCCTCCCGGCCGTCGGGTAGGGCGGGGCGGTCCGTCCCGCCGGTCGGGACACCGCGGAGTCCGCGAACCCCGCGGAATCCGCATGCAAGATTGTGATTGAATTCAATCACGAGATGTCTATACTCGCTCACGTTCAATCAACTGGGCCATGAGCGACGACGACCGGGAACTGGCGGTGGAACGGCTGGAACGGGTGCGCGCGGCGGTGCGCGAGGCCCGGGCGATCCGCGTGGCCGAGTTGTGTCGGCGCCTGGGGGTGTCGGCGGCGACGATGCGGCGCGACCTCGAGGCGCTGGAGGCGCGGGGCGAGCTGCGGCGGGTTCATGGCGGCGCCGTGAGCGTCGAGAGCCGGCTGGAGGAGCCGCTGTTCGACGACAAGGCCGGGATGGCATCGCGGGAGAAGTCGCGGGTCGCCGGGGCGGCGGCGCGCCGGGCGGGGCAGGGGGCGACGGTCTACCTCGACGGCGGCAGCACGGTGCTTGAGCTGGCGCGGGAGTTGCGGCCGCGGACGGACCTGACGGTGGTGACGAACTCGCTGCGCGCGGCGACGGAGCTCTCCGGCCAGGGGCCGCGGACGATCCTGGTCGGCGGCGAGCTGCGGCGGCTGTCGCAGACGCTGGTGGGGACGCTGACGCGGCACGTGCTGGAGACGCTGCAGTTCGACGTCGCCTTCATGGGCACGATGGGGCTGGGGCTGGACGGGTCGATCACGACGACCGATCCGGCCGAGGCCTACACGAAGGAGCTGGTGATGGGCCGGGCGGCGGAGGTCGTGCTCCTGGCCGACCGCAGCAAGCTCGGCAAGGTTTCGTTCGCGCGCGCCGGCCGGCTGGACCAGGTCGACGTGCTCGTCACCGACCGTGGCGTGGGCCGCGACTGGCGGAAGGTCCTGAAGGCCGCCGGCGTGGCGTTGGTGGAAGCATGACTCCGTCCGACCATCCGGCGCCTTTGCGACGGGGCCCCCACGGCACCCCGAACGCGGGTGCTCCGGTCCGTCATTCTGATCTGGAGGGCGCCGCTCCGTCGGCGCCGGTGCGTCACAGGACGCAGGGAAGGGGGGCACGACGGAGCGTGCTCCTCGAGCGGCCGAATGGAAACGTGAACCCTGGAATCTGACGAAGGAGCCGAACGACATGCCGAACTACCTGAGCAACCGGAAGCCCGACTTCACCCCGTTCACGATCGACTGCGGGAAGATCCCGGCGTACGCCTACAAGGGCACGCTGAAGGACGAGCTGAAGGCGAAGCGCCTGACGAAGGCCGACGCGCTGGACCTCTTCGAGGACATGCTGATGGTCCGCGAGGTCGAGGACATGATCGTCCGCATGCGCTCCGGCGCCTACGAGCCGCTGCCGAACTACAACTACCGCGGCCCGACGCACGTCTCGATCGGCCAGGAGGGCACCGCGGTCGGCGCGTGCAGCGCGCTGCGGCTGATGGACCGCATCACCAGCACGCACCGCGGCCACGGCGACAGCATCGCCAAGGGGTGCGTGGCGATCCGGAAGATGGACGAGGCGCAGCTCCTCTCCCGCGTGCCGGGCTCGAAGGCCCGCGGCGCCGCGCTGCTGGAGGAGGTCCTCGAGGACCACGCCTACCGCACGATCGCGGAGCTCTTCGGCAAGGAGGACGGCTACTGCCGGGGCCGTGGCGGCGGCATGCACATCGCGGACTTCCGCATCGGCCACCTCGGCGCCAACGCGATCGTCGGCGGCGGCGTGCCGATCGCGACGGGCGCGGCGATGGCGCTCCGCTACCAGCGCAGCGACGCGGTCGTCTGCTGCTTCGCCGGCGACGGCGCCTACGCGAACGGCGTCGTGCTCGAGGCCCTCAACTTCGCGACGCAGATGCAGTGGACGAACCACCTTGCGAAGGACCACGCCTTCGGCCTGCCGATCATCTTCCTGATCCAGAACAACCAGTACGGCATGACCGGCCGTTCCGAGGACGAGGTGATGGGCGTCCGCAACCTGGCCCGCCGCGGCGCCGGGTTCGCCGACAACGGGATGCACGCCGAGGTCGTCAACGGCATGGATCCGCTCGCGGTCCGCGACGCGGTCGGCCGCGCCGCCGAGCTCTGCCGCAAGGGCGAGGGGCCGGTGCTGCTGGAGGTCGAGACCTACCGCTACTTCGGCCACTCGCTGGGCGATCCGCGCATGGAGTACCGGACGAAGGACGAGGAGGCCGCGTGGCGCGCGGTCGACCCCGTCGAGGCCTACAAGGGGCAGCTTCTCGGCGCCGGCGTCGCCACCGAGGCGGACCTGGCGGCGATCGCGAAGCGCGTGGTGGACCGCAACGCGCGCGCCGCGGTGCGGGCCTCCGAGTCGCCGGACCCGGTCGCGGAGGACGTGATCAAGTTCATGTACACCGACACGTCCGTCGAGACCGTGCCGGAGGCGTTCCGCAAGGTCGAGGTGCTCAACGCCGACGCGGCGAAGGTGAAGCGCGACAAGGACGGGAAGATCAACTACCGCGATGCGATCAAGGAAGGCATGGTCGAGGAGATGAAGCGGGACAACCGCGTCATCGTCTACGGCGAGGACGTCGCCGAGTACGGCAACGCGTTCAAGCTGACGAAGGGCATGCTGGAGACCTTCGGGCGCGAGCGGGTCTTCAACTCGCCGATCTCCGAGGCCTGCATCTGCGGGACGGCCGCCGGCGCGGCGATGGCGGGCCTGCGCCCGGTCGCCGAGCTGATGTACATGGACTTCGCCCTGATGGCCTCCGACCAGATCAGCAACCAGGCGGCGAAGTGGCACTACATGAGCGGCGCGCAGACGAAGGTGCCGCTCGTGGTCCGCGCGTCGGTCGGCGGCGGCAAGGGCTACGGCGGCCAGCACTCGCAGACGCTGGAGAGCATGTTCGCGCACATCCCGGGCATGTACGTGGTGTACCCGTCGACCGCCTACGACGCGAAGGGGCTGATCAAGGCCTCGATCCGCGACGACAACCCGATCATGTTCGTCGAATCGCAGCTGCTCTACAGCGAGAAGGGCGTCGTGCCGGAGGAGGACTACCTCGTGCCGATCGGCGTCGCGGACGTCAAGCGCGCGGGCACCGACATCACGCTGGTGGGGTGGGGGCCGGCGATCCTGGACGCGCTCAAGGCGGCCGACGCGCTCGCGAAGGAGGGCGTCAGCGCCGAGGTCGTCGACATCCGCAGCCTGGTGCCGCTGGACGAGGAGACGATCCTGCGCTCCGTCGCGAAGACCGGCCGCTGCGTCGTCGTCAGCCAGGCGGTGCAGATCGGCAGCTTCACCGGCGAAATCGCGTCGATCATCATGGAGAAGGCGTTCGACGAGCTCGACGCGCCGGTGATCCGCGTCGGAGCCCGCAACGGCATCGCGCCGCAGTCGCATATTCTCGAGGCCGCGTTCCTGCCGAACGTCAACGACATCCTCGCCGCCGCGCGGCGGATCCTGTGAGGTTTGCCATGCCGCATGCCATCGTCATGCCGAAACCGGGTCAGTTCACGGAGGAGTGTACGATCCTCCGGTGGCTGAAGAAGGAGGGCGACCCCGTCGCGAAGGGCGACGTCCTCTTCGAGATCGAGACCGACAAGGCGAACATGGAGGTCGAGAGCTTCTTCGAGGGCACGCTGCTGAAGATCCTCGTCCCCGTCGGCGGGACCGTGCCGGTGCAGGCGACCGTCGCGTTCGTCGGCCAGCCGGGCGAGGCGATCCCCGCGGTCGTTGCGCCGCCGCCTCCGCCGCCGAAGCCGGCGGAGACGCCGGCGGTGTCACCTGCCGCCGCACCGGCGGCCGCCGCTCCGGTTCCCGCGGCCGTTCCGCTTCTCGCGACCCCCATCCCCGCCTCCGTTGCCCCGTCCTCTCCGACCGCCCCGGCGGCGCAGAAGATCAGTCCGCGGGCGCGCAGGCTGTCGAAGGAGTCCGCGATCGATCCGTCGGGGATCCGCGGGACGGGGCCTGGCGGACGGGTGCTCGAGAAGGACGTGAAGGCCCATCTCGAGCAGCGCGGGTACGCCCGGATCCGGATCACGCCGGCGGCGAAGGAACTCGCCATCGCGGAGAAGATCGACATCCTGGCGGTCCGCGGCTCCGGGGAGGGCGGGCGGATCGGCGTCGAGGACATCCGGCGCGCCGTCGACGAGAAGCCGAAGGTGATGAGCCGCATGCGGCAGGTGATCGCACAGCGGCTGACGCAGAGTTTCACGTCGACCCCGCATTTCTTCGTGACGGTTCCGGTCGACATGACCGACCTCATCGCGCTGCGCCGCGAGATGAAGGACCGGGGCGCGCCGTACAGCGTCACCGACTTCATCGTGCAGGCGGTGGTCCTGACGCTGAAGGAGTTCCCGGCGTTCAACAGCGGTACGGACGGGCGGTCCGTCTGGTGGCGCTCCAAGGTGAACCTGGGGCTCGCGGTCTCGCTGGAGAACGGCCTCGTGGTGCCGGTGGTGCGCGATGCGGACGACCTGTCCCTGGCCGAGTTGCACGACCGGGCGGCCGCGCTGGTCGGGAAGGCGCGCGACGGCAAGCTCGCGCCCGACGAGATGAGCGGCGGCACGTTCACGATCTCGAACATGGGCATGCTCGACGTCGAGAACTTCACGGCGATCATCAATCCCGGTGAGGCGGGGATCCTGGCGGTCTCCAGCACGCGCGAGACGCCGGTCGTCCGCGATGGACGGATCGCGATCCGGTCGGTGATGAAGATCACGGTCTCCGCGGATCACCGTGTCGTCGACGGTTCGGTGGCGGCCGGCTTCGTGAATGCGATCCGCGCCAAGCTCGAGGATGCGGCGCTGTGGCGGCGGCTGGCCTGAGGCGGGGGCGATCCAGATGGACTCTTACGATGTGGTGGTGATCGGGGCGGGGCCGGGCGGGTATCCCGCGGCGATCCGCGCGGCGCAACTCGGCGCAAAGACGGCGATTGTCGAGCGCGAGGCGTGGGGCGGCACGTGCCTGAACTGGGGGTGCATCCCGACCAAGGCGATGATCTCGGCGGCCGACCTGGCCGCGCATGTGCGCGACGCCGCGGCCCTCGGTGTGCGGGCGGACAACGTGCGCATCGACTATGCCGCGCTTCTCGCCCACAAGCAGGCGACGGTGAGCAAGCTGGCGGGCGGCATCCTGTCGCTGCTCAAGGCCTACGGGGTGACCCAGCTTCGCGGCCAGGCCTCGTTCCAGACGCGCGACCGCATCCGCGTCGCCGGGGCGGACGGCGAGTCCACGGTGCGGGCCTCGAAGGTCATCGTCGCGACGGGGTCGACCTCCGCCGTGCCCGGGTTCCTTCCGAAGGCGCCCGCGGTCATCGAGAGCCGGGCGTTCCTCGACCTGGCGGAACTGCCCGCGCGCCTCGTCGTGATGGGCGGCGGCTACATCGGCTGCGAACTGGCCTGCATGGCGGCGATGCTGGGCGCGAAGGTGACGATCGTCGAGATGCTGGAGGACGTTCTGATGCTGCTCGATGCCGACGCGCGCCGCGAGGTGCGCCGCTCGATGGAGCAGCACCTCGGCATCCGGATCGTCACGGGGCGGGGCGTGGATTCCGTCGACGCCGGCCCGGCCGGCGCGCGGGTGAAGGTTGGCGACGAGTGGATCGAGGCGGACCGTCTCCTGGTGGCCGTCGGCCGCCGGCCGGTGACGGACGGACTGCACCCGGAGCGCGCCGGGCTGTGGCCGGACGAAAAGGGCTACCTCCGCGCCGACGGGCGGAACCGCACGGCGGTGCCGGGGATCTATGCGATCGGCGACGTCAACGGCGGTCCGCAACTGGCCCACGCGGCGACGTCGCAGGGAACGATTGCGGCCGAGGACGCCTGTGGCCACCGCGGGAAGCCGAACGAGGCGCTGGTGCCCGGCGTCATCTTCACGATGCCCGAGGTCGCCCTGGTCGGCCTGACCGAGGCCGAGGCGAAGGCGAAGGGGTTGGCGGTCAAGGTCGGCAGGTTCCCGTTCACGGCCCTGGGCCGGGCGATCGCCGCAGGCCAGACCGGCGGTTTCGTGAAGTGGATCGCCGACGCGGCGAGCGGACAGTTGCTCGGCGCGGCGGCGGTGGGGCCGCGCGCGACGGACCTGATCTCCGTGGCGGCGGTCGCCATCCCCGCCGAACTGACTGCGCACGAGGTCGGCCGCACGATCCATCCGCACCCGACGTTCGGCGAGGCCTGGATGGAAGCCGCGCACGCGGTCTCCGGCGAGTGCGGCCATCTTCCGCCGCCGCGGCGCTGACCGCCCCGCGTCGGCTCAGGCGCAAGGGATCTCCGGCGCGAAGTCCCCCATTCAAGGCCACTGCACCGCGGCTTCCTCCCGCGGTGGGTTCTTCCACGGTGTCGGTGTTTATTAACTCCGACACCCTGTCCGAGAACGCCTAGGGCGGAATCTACGGATGATTTTCCTAGGACAGACGTGATGTCGCGCGCTGCTGGATGGGGTGGGAGTGCCGCGTGTTGAGTGACGCATGGTGTCGGAGTTAATTAAGTCCGACACCCTGTATGTCCGGGTTCGGCATCCGTGCGGGGCGAGGGGGGAGGCGGCGAGACGGTCCGGGGACACGGGATGGTCAGCCCGGCCGGCGCTCCGTCCCCGCGGAGGCGCCGCGTCCGCGGTAGTCGCTGGGTGCGCAGCCGGACTTGGCCCGGAACCAGCGCGAGAAGTGCGCGGGCGAGCTGAAACCCAGGTCGGAGGCGATGGCCTTCAGGGGGCGGTCCGACTGCGCAAGCAGCATCGTGGCGGTCTGGTGCCGCCGCTCCTCGTACCGTGCCCGCGGCGTCGCCCCCGCGTGGCGCGCGAAGAGGCGGTGGAGGTGCGGCACGCTGACGCCCGCCGTGGCGGCCAGGTCGCGCTCCCGGAACGGGCGGTGCAGCGGGTGTTGTTCGATCGCCAGCAGCGCGCGGCCGAGGCGCTCGTCGGGCGCGTGCGGCCGCCACGCGGGGACTCCGAGCCGGGCCATGGCGTCGGCATGGGCGCGAAGCCAGTCCAGGAAGAGCCGGCCGATC
>VGWF01000143.1 GCA_016873715.1 Lentisphaerota bacterium
GCGGCGATTCATGGCTCCGCCTGATCACGCTTCGGCTTCACCTCGTATTCCGCCTTTAGCCGCTTGAGGACCTCGGTCACCAGGTCCTTCCGTTCGCGGTGTTCGAAGGCTTCGGCGAAGGGATCGCCGGTCCGGCGCATGAGGGCGAGGAGCGCCTTGCGCAGCGACTCGATCTCGGCCTGCCGCGCCGGGTCGCCGATGAGGTTCCTGCGCTCGCACCGGTCGTCGGTCAGGTTGTAGAACTCCTCGGGGACCCGGCGCAGGTAGAAGTCGGTGCGCGCCCGAACCGCCGGGTTGGTGGCGGCGGCCGCGACCATGGCCTTCCACGTCAGGCCGGCCATGTTCTCGGTGTGGTACTCCCGCGTGCCGTCGCTCCACGCATTCCAGATGTAGGCGCGGTCCCGGGTGCGGAGGCTGCGCATCGGCAGCCAGTTATTGCCAAAGGCGGCGTTGTAGAACGTGAAGACGCGGTCCCAGCCCTCCATCGGCTCCCCTCTCACGGCGGGCAGGAACGAACGGCCGTCGATGCCGGGGAGGGGCGGCAGCCTGGCGGCGTCGAGCAGCGTGGGCGCGAAGTCGAGGGTCGAGACCAAGTGGTGCGTGTCCACGCTGCCGGGCCGGGTCACGCCGGGCCAGCGGATGAACAGCGCGCCGCGCGAGCTGTTCTCGTAGTCGTTCGACTTCGCGAAGGGGAACGACATGCCGTGGTCTCCGGCGTAGACCATGACGAGCGTGTTCTTGGCGAAGCCCTCCTCCTCGAGCATCTGGAGCACCGCGCCCACGGCGTCGTCGAGGCGGCGAACGTTGGTGTAGTAGCCGGCCAGTTCCCGGCGGATGTCCGGCAGGTCCTCGAGGAAGCCCGGCACGGCGCCGATTTCATCCGGCCGGATCCACCGGCTGGGCGGCTCGCCGCCGGCAAGGTCGTTGGTGCCCCGGATGCCGATGAACGGCCGATGCGGATCGTAGCAGTTCACATTGTGGAAGAACGGCCGCCCCTGCGCGCGAGCCGACTTCAGGAACTTCCGCGTGGCCTCCGCAAGCTTCGACGGGTGCCGGCTGATCGTGTCATCCGCGACATCGACGCAGAACTTCTCCTTCGGCAGGTGGTGCGGTCCCTTGCCGAACATCGAGATGAGGTAGCCGGCGTCGCGCAGTTGTTCGTTGAGCGTGCGCACGCCGGGCTTGATGGGGAAGAAGCCCATCGAGCCGCTGCGGTGCGGGTAGAGTCCGGTCTGCATTCCCTGCCGCACCGGTTGGCAGACGGCAACCGTGGAATAGGCGTACTGGAACCGCAGGCCCTCCGCCGCGAGCCGGTCGAGGTGCGGCGTCAGGTCCTTGATCGGCCCGCCGTACGCGCCGCTGGAATCGTAGTTCATGTCGTCGGCGGTGAAGAACAGGATGTTCAGCCGCCGGTTGGCAGGCTCGGCGGCATTCGCCCAGGCGCCGGACAGCATGAGCAGCGTGAGAAGAGCGGATTTCATGGTTCGATCATTCGGACAGGGTCAGTGTTCTTTCCTGATACGGGACCGGATGGGCGGTCAGCCACACATCCGGCGTGAAATCGAGGTTCTTCGGGTCGAAGGCCAGGACCACGATTTCGCATGGCTTGCCCAGGATCTCCGGGGTGATGGGAATGAAGTAGCTGTAGTTGCCGTCGGTCTGGCGGACCGGATACTCCCACGGGTTCACGGGATAGGACGGGGCGCGCTGCGGGGCACCGACCCGGCGGCCGTCCACGCGCATGGCCACCCAGGCGCCCTCTCGGCCATGTACGCCGTTGCAGGCGACGGCCAGGTAGCTCCCGGGAGCGGCTTGGTCGAGGGTGAACGGCAGCGACCAGGCCTTGCACACGTCCCGGTAGCGAGGGAACAGCCAGGACGCGCGCCAGCCCGTCCGATCGAGCTCGCGGCCCTGCGCGAAGCCGCGGATTTCGACGAGCTTCTCCGGGACGAGGTCCGCACGCACATACCGGACCGGCTGCCCGGGATCGGACTCGATCCGGATGTTCCGGCCATCCTGTGCAAGCCGCGCCGGCCGCCACGTCATCAGGTCCTGCGACACCTCGGCGCGGTTCGTGGTCGTGACGGCGGCGAACTGCACGTTCCCGGTGGCCGGCGTCTCGAGGAGGATGTGATCCAGCGGAACGACCCGGCCCAGGTCGATCCGCAGGTGGCGGCTCCCCGGGTCGCGCGCCCGGGACTTCAGCATGTCGCAGAAGGTGTTCGTCTTCCCGTCGAACAGGTAGGCGGTCAGCATGCCCAGCTCGGCGATGATGGGCTGATCCAGAAACGCCTGGCGCGCCTTCTGAACCTGCGGGATCCGGCTCGGGCCGGAGCGCCGCAGGGAGCGGATCTCCAGCGGATCGTTGTCGCCGGCGAAGCAGGAGCTCTCGAACAACGCCTCGGCATCGGCGGGAACCGCGCACGCCGCGGGCGCCCCGATCCTCCGGTGCCACGGCGCGGTCGCCCGCGCGCCGGAAAACGGAATCCGGACGGACTTGCCGGCCGCGAGATCCGGCGCCGGCTCGGCATCCAGCGCGGCCCGACGGAACGTCCTCCCGCCGGCGACGAGCGAGACCGTGGAGGTCTCCCCGGCGCGGCCGAGCAGCCGGATGACGACGTCCTTGCCCGGGACCTCGCGCACCACCTCGTAGTCGCACCCGCGCAGCCCGACGCCGCCGGTCTGCCGGGCATCGGCCAGGAGCAGGCAGCTTCGGAAGGGGAGGACCTCGACGGCCACCTCGTCGCCCCGCCCGAAGGTGCCGAGGATTCGCTCGCAGGGATGGAACTGCCGCACCTCGACCGGACCTTCCGCGGCGAAGCCGATGGATGCATCGAGCTTCAACCGGTGGACGGCGGGTTCCCAGCCGAGGTTGCGCAGGGTGACCAGGCGCGTGGCCCCGTCGCCGCGCGCGACCGCCAGCGGCCCGTAGCGTTCGGCGTCGAGCACCATGCCGTTCACCATGATGTCGCGATAGCGGCGGTGCAGGTTGAAGATGCGGGCCAGGCGGGGGAACTCGTCGTCGCGCAGGAACCAGGGGTTTCCGTACAGTTCCGGGGCCAGGATCAGGCACCGGTTGAAGGCCTGCAGAATCAAGTCGTCCTCCCAGTAATCCAGGCAGGACGAAATGCAGACACCGTGGTCCTCGGTCAGCCGCCGCAGGTCGGGGACGAGGCCCCGGGAAATCGCCTGCACGCGGTTGTGGGTCCCGGCGCGTTCGCGATTGGCCATGTGAACGTCGATGTAGGTCTCGGCGCCCTCCCACAGGAAGGTGGTGGCGTAATCCTGGGCGCTGCCCAGCTTGAGCCGGTGGTTCAGCAGTATGAGATCCGGGCTGTGGTTCCGGCACTCGCGCATGAGTCGCGCGAACGCGTCCTGCTTTTCCGGCCGCAACTGGCCGCATACGGCGTCCATCTTGAACAGCTCGAAATCGTAATCGCGGCACAGGCCGGCGAGCATGTCGATGCGCGCCTGCTCGTCGGCCGGCGTCTCGCCGAACCCATCCGGCCCGAGCCAGACGCCGAGGCGGCAGCCAAAGCTCTTCGCGAGCTGATGGACCGGCGCAAAGCCGCGCGGGAACTGGGCCCTGAATTTCTCGGAGTCCGTGCGGCCGTAGTACCCGGGGCCGTCGATGTTGCCGGCGTCGAAGGCATAGATGTCGAGCCGCATTCCGTACTCGTCGTGCAGCCACTTGAAGAACTCCAGGTTGAGGAGGGTCTGCGCCTCCGTGGAGCCTTCGTTCCGGTTGTTGATCCACGAGAAATACTGGGATCGCGACGGGCTCGCCTCGGTGGCCCCGGGCACGACCCCCGGGCCTTGCGGCCCGGCGGGCCGGGCGGAATCCAACTCCGGCGCCGCAGGGGAAGGGGCCGCCAGGCCGAGGCCGAGGCAGGACAGCGCGAGGATGGACTTCGGTTTCATTCGGCACCTGACCTTTGTGCGGGGGTTAGCCCTTCGTCCTCGTTCTTCTTCCGGTCGATCCCGTAAGCACCCGCCGCCCGGCTTGATGGCGTTCCTTCCTTCTCCTTCACGGGGCCGGGTCCGCTTTTTCATCGAACGTCACACGCCACGCCGCATCGGTCGCCGTGCTGTTCTCCAGCACCAGCGTCGCGTAGTCGGCGCCGCCCGGGTGCGTGTCCAGGTGCGCCCGCCCGGACGACGTGCCGGCGCGGGCAGGCGTGAACCCGTTGCCGGCCAGCACGATTCGGAACGGCTCGCCGCCAACCACCTTGGCGGTGCCGGTGAGTTGCCGGGCCGCGGCATCCCATTTCACGTCGGACAGCTCCACCCAACCCTGCAGGACATGGCGGCTGGTGGACAGCACTTGCGGGATCGGCAGAGCCTTCCGGACGGACAGCATCGCGCAGGCGGACGGCTCCAGCGTTTTCTCGATCCTGGCCGTCCCGGGGAGTTTCCCCACCAGCGCATCGTCCCAGAAATCGTACACGTAGTAGGCCGCTGTCTCGTCCAAGCCGATCGCGCCCGTCGACACCCGGTCGCCGCTCAGCGGCACCACCACCGTGTCGCGCTGGCTGCCGCTGTTGAACAGCGCCACCTGGTGCCACTCCGGCGTCAGTTCCAGGTCATACGCCCGGGGATCCGTGACGCCGGTGAAGGCGTCCAGCGGCCGCGCCGTGAAGGGCTCGCGATAGGCGGGATAAAGGCGCGTGAAATCGTGGACGATCTCCGGGGTGAACAGCGTGAACGATGTGGGCAGATCGATGCGCCCGCTGGTCAGATACACCATCGTCAGCATGGACCGGCGGAGCGGCTTCGAAACCCCGTGCACCGTCTTGCTGTCGGGATAATAGTTGAACACCGTGCGGTTCTTGTACCAGCGAAGCCCGCCGATCGTGACCATGCCCGGCGTGAACTTGTTTGAATCGGACCAGGTGCGCTGCGTGTCCACGAGGCCCGCGGTCACATCCAGGCATGGCCGCCCCGATTCGCCGAGATTCCGCTCGTCGATCAGGGCATCGGGCCCCAATCCCTCGCGGCACAGCCGGAACGGCTCACGGTAGGCGGAGGCCGCGGTGGCGTGGCGATCCTCGAACCCGCCCTCCGGCCGCCAGCCGGTCTCCGGGTAATCGAACTTGATCCCCCGCATGCCATCCTTGCGGAGCCGGCTCCAGACGTTCCGCACGTGCGCCTGGAACTCCGGGTCCGTGTAATCGAAGCTCACCAGCGGCTGGTGGTGCGGGTGCTTGACCTGCAGGCGGCTGACGTCGTTGAAGAGCATGTGCCCGGGAAACGCCCGCGCATAGTCGTCCGACGGCATCCCGACCTGGAAATACGTGTAGGGAATACCGTCGCGCTCCCGGATGGCGGCGCACCACTTGGCGAACGTCTCGTAGGGCGGCACCAGATGCCCGAACCGGGACCAGTGTGCGTCGTCCCACCAGCCCTGCTCCGTGTTGCCGTCTTTGTAGCAGTACGAATCCGGCTCCAGGCGGATGGCCACCTTGGTGTACCGGGTCACGCCCGCCCTCTGGGCCGCCTCCAGCTCGCCCACCAGCTTTGCGGAGTTGTTCACGCCCGGCAGCCCGCTGAGGGCGCCGACGCCCCAGCCGCAAAGGACGGGGCAGTCATACACGTTCGGCCGGGCTTGGTTGGCCAGCCGCATCGATCGCCCGTACTTCTCCAGCGCCGCGAAGGGATCGGGGGTGGTGACGTCCAGGTAGAACGTGTCCTCCGCCCAGTAGGTCGTCCCGGCGTCCACCAGCCGCCCCACCGGATCCTGCGCGATGAAGCCGAGCCTGCCGCCTTGGATCGACGCGTACTTGGCAAAGTCCCTGTAGCGCAGCCCGCCCCAGACCACCGAGCGCCGTCCGCCGCGAGTGGTGCAGGTCAGCAACAAACTGTTGGGTGACGCTCGGTCCGGCTCGCCCTTGACCTGGGTCGCCTCGGCGCCCGCCGCGCCGTTCAGGGTCAGCACGTTCTCCAGTCCGGCCCCGGGCATCAGCCTGGCGCCGAGCATCGGCGAGGCGCTCATCAGGCGCACGTCGCGGTCCGTGTGGTTGCGCAGGCCGAACCCCATGAACACCGCCCCGGCGCCGTCGTACACCGAGAAGCTGAACAGGTACGCCGGCAGGGACGCCCGCTTCGGCTCGGTCATCGTCACGATGGCGCGCCGGCCCTTGCCGAAGGTGTCCTCCACGGGCTCCACCGCCAGCGTGACGGTCCAGCCCTTCGTGTCATCCCGCTTGGCCGCCTTGCCCAACTCCCCGCCCCAGCCATCCGCCGCCACCCAGGCGTCGTCGAGGATCACCTCGCCGCTTGCGGTATCGGTGACGGTGATCGTGCGTTCTCCGCAATTCACGTCCAGCGTGACGATGCCGTTGGCGAGCGTGACCTCGCTGCGTTCCTGTCTAGCCACCACGGGATTCGCTCCGGATGGAGGTTCCGGCGCGCACAACGCGGTGTTCTGCACCATCGCCATCACACTGAACATCAGGACGCATCGTTTCGTTGCCATGTGGATGTTTCCTCCGGCGTCATCTGGCGCGCGCTTGGCGCGTGAGCGGCGGCGCCCCCGCTTGGAGCCAGACTTCTTCGCCCTGCTTCAGGTCGATTTTGTAGATGCCGGGGGAGGCCTGTTGGAGTTGGAACCGCCGGTCACCCCGGGTCTGGATCGCACCGTCCATGCCCGGTCGCACGCGGCACGGTTCGCCGGCGAGGCTCTTGATGCGCACCCATTCGGTCCGGCCCGCGCTGCGCCGGGCCGAAACGAGGAAGGCGCCTTCCGCGCGCAGATCGCGGAACTCGACGTCCTGCCATGCGGAGGGGAGCGCAGGGAAGATGCGGATCGGGCCGGACTCCTCCTTCGCCGGATCGCTCCAGCTCTGAACGAGCATGTCCTGAACGATGGTGGCCATCCCCAGCGTCGATTCGATACAGGGATTGCCGCTGCAGGCCCACAAGCCGTTCGGCAGGAGGTCACCTTGCAGGCGTTTCAGCCCCTCCAGGGCGGTGTCTCCCCGGCCAAGGGCGGCGCCGATCGGGCCGACGTGCGTTTCGACCATGGCCGGCAGACCGCTGACCGCGCGGGCGCGCTCGTAGGAGGCCTGGAGCACTCCCCGCGCGCCTTCCTGCTCGATGTTCACCAGGTGAAGCGGGTAGATCATCAGCAGGTGCGAGAAGTGCCTGTGTTCGGACGGGGACGCCTGGTCGGCCCCGAGGCGGAAGCCGTGCTCGTCGGCGGGAAACTCGACGAGCTTCGCCGCGACCTGCTTCCAGCGCGGAATCAGCGGGTCGTCGATCCCCAGGCGCTGACTGGCCTTGAGCAGCGTGAGGCAGCCCCACTTGAGGAGCGCGAGGTCGAAGTTGCAGTCCTTCCCGGTACTCGTCTCCGGCGAGTAGGTCGGCGGCAGATGGAGCTTGCCATCCGCACCCTCCTGGACCATGTGAAGATACAGGTTCATGGAGCGGCGGAGCAGCGGATAGATCTTCTCGCGCAGCATCCCGTCGTCCATCGAATGCCGATACTGCATCCACGCGTTGTGCAGCGTCCACGGCAGGTTGCCGACGAGGTCGTAGTAGCGCATGTCCCCGTCGCGGGTTCCTCGCATGTCCGGGGCCACGGCAAGCGCCAGGTAGGCGGAATCCTCCTGCCAATCGGTTGGGCGCACCGCCTTGACCAGCGCGTCGCGTCCGTCGTGAAGCCGGTTCACCAGTTCCTGGCCCTGTTCGAGCCGATTGGCCGCGTACACGGGCCAGTGCGCGCTCTGGATGTTCCAGTCGGTGGTGATGTACGCCCATGGACCGCCTTGAAACCAGATGCCGGACGTGTCCACCAGGGAGCGACCCGTCCGGCTCGTGCAACCGAACCGGTAGATGGTCTGCCAGTACAGCGACGCGAGGCCCTTGTCGGGTAGTTCGATGTAGCTTCGGGGGTAATAGGCGTGCCACCACGCGCGATGGGCCTCCCGCCACGCGGTCCGGTCGAGTTTCAGGAACCGGCCCACGTCTGCGAGCGCGGTCTCGGCCGCGGTCGCCTCCGGGAAGCTGTTGGCGATGCTGACCACATGGGTGCGCGCGTCGCCGCGCGTTTCCTCGCTCCATGCCGTGGCATACTGCCCGCCGGCCAGAAGATCCTGCGTCCATACCGACACGCCGCTTCGTTCCTCCAGTCGCCCGGGGGGATTGGGTTGGTAAACCTTCACCGTGTCCTTGAGGTGCGTGCCGTAGCGCCTGGCGAAACCCTCGATGTCGGATTCGTTGGCTGGATAGCCCGGCCGCGTCGTCTTCGCCGGCGCCGGGTGCCAGGTCCAGCGGCATTCCCGCTCGCCCGCGGACGGCTCCAGTTCCGTGACGATCGCCATGTCCTCGGCATGGACGAAATGGCGGATGCGGATCTCGCCCCGGTCGGTCGTGATCGTGCCGGTCAGCTCCGCGTTCCACAGGTCCACCCGCCAGTTGCAGCCGGCAAGTTTGCCGACCGGATGGAGGGAGAAATGGCCGATCATCAGGCGGGGCCGGCTGTAGGCGGTCCAGCCCCACGTGTCGTCGCGATGGTCCTGGACATCGGCGCGGAAGACCTGGAGGCGGATGGTGTCATCCGCCTGGTAGAGCATCGACCCGACCATGGCATTGCCGAAATGCGGCGCCTCCCGCCACCCGCGCGGCAACGTGTCGAAGGCCATGTCGTGCCGGCGCATGAAGGCCGGCCAGTCGATCGGATGCGGGGAGGGCAGGGGGGCGGTATCGGCGGCGCGCAACGGAGCGATACCGGCGAACGCGAAGAGGATCCACGCGGCGCCGGCACGGATCGCGAACCCGGCCCGCCACGGGCCGCCCCGCGAGAACACCGCCTGAATGCTCGTACTCATGTTCGGTTCCTCTCCTTCAGGAACGGTCGATGACGATGGCCGGGCGCGAAAGGACGCCGTGCGAAAGCGCGCCGTAGTGATCGGAACGCCAGTAGTGCTTCAGATCCGCGGCGGTGATGAGCTGCAGGCCGGGGGTCGGGAGGGCGGGGTTGCACAGGATGTAGAGGTTCTCCTCCGCGAGGTAGCCGGCGATGGCCAGCGTATGGCCGGCCTCGCCGTTGGGGTACTTCGGACCGATGTACTTGAAATCGATGACAACCGGGCGACCGGCGTCCAACTCGCCGCGCACGAACGCGGTCGCCTTCGCGAAGCCGCCGTCGTCAGGCGTGAAGGTGACGAGACGCCAGCGCAGGCCGAGTCGCTCCGAGGCCTTGAGCAGGTCGCCCCAGTCCGTGCCGGTGCCGAGCGGCGAAGGGCAGAGCTTCTTGTAGTCCCAGCCGCCGACATCCTTGCCCTGCGCGCGGGCGAACATGGCGCACGTCGTCGCGCCGCAGTTGTTCCATCCCTGGTGGATGTGCGGCATGGGCACCAGCGCGAATCGGTCGGGCTCGGCCTTGCGGCGGCGGGTCTCCATCAGCCGGAGCAGGTCCGCACCCTGCTGCGAGGCGAGCTCGCCCGAGGGTTGCTCGGGGTTGCTGGTGGGCCGTGTGGGATTCATCCCCGCCACCCGCGTCCAAAGCTCGCGCGCCTTGGCCAACTCGCCGGCCTGGAAGTGCAGTTCGCCCAGCACGACGAGGCCCGAGGGATCGTTCAGCTCTACCGCGCGTTCCGCGAGACGGCGCGCATGCGCCGCATCGGGCGCGACGCCTTCGCCCGAGAGATAGGCCATCGCCGCCGCCGCGGCCGCGCGCCCGTGGCCCATGCCCGCCGCCTTCTTCCAGATCTCCAGAGCCCGGGGGACATCCTGCTCGACGCCTTGCGCGCCGAAGTAGCACTGGCCGAGATTCCATCCGGCCTGGGCGCACTCGTCCGCGGCGGCCTTGAAGTAGCCGACGGCGATCTCCGCGTTGCGCTTCACCCCCAGGCCGCGGAAGAACATCCACCCGACGAAGTCCATCGCCGCCGCATCGCCCGAATCGGCGGCCAGGCGCGCCCAGCGAATCGCCTCCGTGGGGTCTGTCTTCACGCCTTTGCCGTCGCGGTATCTCAGCGCCAGCGCCAGTTGCGCATGCCTGTCGCCCTGGCCGGCTCGTTCGACGAGCGCGGGCACCGATGCGTCGTCGCCGGCTTTCGGCGCATCGGCAGCCAGCGCAGCGCAGCAGGGAACGAGGAGGAAGGCGATCATGGACGCATAATTCATGGCTTCGCTCTCCGACATGCATCTCCCGGGAGCCGGGCCCCACGCGGTGGTTCGGCGGGACAGGGCAAACGCCCCGCGAAACCGAACCCCACGGCGCAGCCGGGCGGGAGCTGTCCGGGCTTCGTCATGGCCGTGGGCGTTCGGCCATCATGTTGAGATTCGCCTCGGCGAACGCCCGCCCCATCCGCGCGAACGTCTTGGCGCAGCCGAGATAGTGGTAGCCGGCATTCGACGCCCCGCGCTGCCACATCGCCTCTTCGGCCGGCGTGATGAGCCCGGCCTCGAACTTCTTCACGTATTCGTTCTTCTGCTCCGGCGTCATCTGTCCGTCGGCGTTCGGGTGATCCTTGTGTTTGGAGTCGAGGAAGTGGCGCATCTGGCGGACCTTCCCGCGCTTCTCATCGATGGCGCCGAGTTCGTCGGACCAGAACGGCGCGGTCTGCACGGCGACGACATTGCCCTTGAACTCGGGCAGCTCCGCGGGCGCCGCCATGGCCGCGCGGAAGGCCGTCATGCCGGCGGACTGATCCTTCAGCCCGCCCACGCCCATGACGCCGATGACGAACGGCATCTTCGGCGCGTCCAGTTCCTTGCGCACATCGCGAATGAAGTGGGCGAGCAGCTCCGAGTAGAGCGCGAAGCGGTCCGGCTGGTCGCGGCCCGGATAGGCGTGGCCATCCACCATGTCATTGAACCCCTGGAGCCAGACGAAGCCCGCGAGTTCGTAGCCCTGCGCGGGATCGTAGTCGGGACAGACCCGCTTGGGATCGGCCAGCACCTTCTTCACGTGCTCGACCATGAGCCGGTAGTAGTGCCCGGTCGCCTTCTTCTTGTCGGCCAGCCACTGATCCATGTCCTTGGGCACCCCGTGGCCCGGCGGACCATAGTAGAGCTTCTTCTGGTACTCATTGATCTGATACGGCCCCGCACTGGGCGGGCGGTAGTCGGTGTGCAGGCTCTTGCCGCCCCACGCGGTCTTGATGAGCAGCACCGGCTCCTCGAACGCCGCGTCCATGGTGAGGCCGAAGGTGAATTCCGGCCCGATCTTGCCGCCGTCCTCCGCCGGATTTCGCCGCGAACCATAGCCCCCC
>VGWF01000144.1 GCA_016873715.1 Lentisphaerota bacterium
TCGGCGCGGGTGGCACCGCGCCCTCCCCAACACATCCCGCCGGTCCCGTCACCTCACCACGCGGCCGGGAGGGCCGGCTGCCACGCCGGCCGGATCGGGGATTCAGGACGCATTCGGCGCGGGTGGCACCGCGCCCTCCCCGGCACATTTTTCCGGCCTCGTCACCTCACGACGCGGCCGGGAGGGCCGGCTGCCACGCCGGCCGGATCGAGGGTTCAGGATGCACTCGGCGCGGGCGGCACCGCGCCCTCCCCAACACATCCCGCCGGCCTCGTCACCTCACGACGCGCCCGGGAGGGCCGGCTGCCACGCCGGCCGCATCGGGGATTCAGGACGCCTTCGGCGCGGGGGGCACCGCGCCCTCCCCAACACATCCCGCCGGCCTCGTCACCTCACCACGCGGCCGGGAGGGCCGGCTGACACGCCGGCCGGATCGAGGGTTCAGGATGCACTCGGCGCGGGTGCCACCGCGCCCTCCCCAACACATCCCGTCGGCCTCGTCACCTCACCACGCGGCCGGAGCCGGAGCCCTTCATCAGGGCCTCGACCTCGGCGCGGGTGGAGAGGTTGAAGTCGCCGGAGATCGAGTGCGCGAGGCAGGAGGCGGCCGTGGCGAACGAGACCGCCGTCCTCGGGTCGGCCAGTTCCGGCGTGATCCGCGCGAAGATCAGGCCCGCGGCGAAGGCATCGCCGGCGCCGACGCGGTCGACGATGTCGGTGATGGCGTAGGGCCGGTACTGGCCGCCGGGGCTGGGGGCGAAGTGCGCCTCGCCGGCGCGCGCGTCGTAGAGCATCGCGCCCCAGTTGTTGTGCGAGGCGGAGACGCTCTCGCGCAGCGTGATCGCAACGAGCGACACGCGCGGAAACTGCGCGGCGACCTGGCGGGCGACGTCGGGGTAACGTTCGGCGGCGACGCGGCCGGACTGGACGTCCGTGTCGCGCGCATGGATGCCCAGCACCTCGCCGGCGTCCTCCTCGTTGCCGATGACGACGTCGACGTGCTCCAGCAGCGTCCGCATCGTGCGCTGCGCGAGATCCTGCGGCGCGACGGCCGGGTCCCAGTTCCAGAGCTTGCGACGGAAGTTCAGGTCGCACGAGACCGTCGCCCCCGCGGCGGAGGCGGCCTGTGCGGCGGCCAGCGCGGCCTCGGCGGCGGTCGCGGAGATCGCCGGCGTGATGCCCGAGACATGGAACCAGCGCGCGCCTGCGAAGATCTCCGCCCACGGATAGGCCGACGCGGGCGTCATCGACACCGACGACGCGTCGCGGTCGTAGATCACGTTTCCGGGCCGCTGGTTGGCGCCGGTCTCGAGGAAGTACAGGCCGAGCCGTCCCTTCTTCGTCCGCACGATGCGGCTCGTTTCGATGCCCATCGCCTTGAGGCTCGCGACGCAGGCATCGCCGATCGCGTGGACCGGCAGCGCGGTGACGAAAGCCGCCTCGCCGCCGAAATAGGCGACCGAGGCCGCGACCGACGCCTCCGCGCCGGCGAAGGTGATATCCAGCGCGCCCGGCATCGCCTGGCGGAAGCGCAGGAAGCCCCGCGGCGCCAGCCGGCCCATGATCTCCCCGAACGTGACGACCCTGCTCATGGATGACTCCTTCTTCTGAGGTTCGGACGAGGACTCACACGGGGAAGCGGAGGGCGCAGGGAAGTGCCGATGGAGAGGCAGGAGGACGGGCGCGGCGCGGACATGGCTACTCCGCCTTGCCCGGCAGGAGGATGACACCCCACTTGCCGATTTCGAGTTTCTCGCCCTTCGCGAGGTCCTTCTGAAACAGCGTGCAGACGTTCGCCTCGCCGCGGAACACCGCGAACTCCGGCAGGGCGACCTTGCGGAATCCGCGCTTCTGAAGGTCGTCGACGAGGCTGTCGCGGTTGCGGGCGGCCGTCGGCGTTGCGACGAGCACCACGCCCGGCCGGCTGCAGAGGACCGACGTGCCGACGATCGCGCCGCGGGCGAACTTCGCACCGCGCAGGGCGGGTGGAACCTCGGCGACGACGTACTCGCGGTCCGTGAAGAGCCGCGCGCCGGGAGCGAACGCATCGAGTTCGCCCGCGCGGACCTCGAGGCCCGCGGCGGGGCCGGCGGCCATGGCAACGCCGTCCGCGTTGGCGTCGCGCGGCCCCACGGCCGGCGGCGTCTTCGCCTTCGGGTTGACGCCCGTCGCCTGGTTCACCTGGATCCGCAGCTTCGCGGCGGGCGATCCAAGTCCGCCCTTCAGCACGTCCTCCTCCGTGAAGCGCGCCATGAAGATCTGTTTGTCGGTCGTGCGGTTGTAGTCGTAGACGATCCGGATCGTGCCGTCCGCCGCCTGCACGCCGTCGGGATAGGAGACGCCGGACCGCTCGTCGAGCAGCAGGCCGCCCTTCCACGTTGCGCCGTCGTCGTCGGAGAGGAACGCGGTCAGGTGCGAGCGCCCCATCTTCGGACCGGGGCCGTTATGGCGGACGAGCAGCAGGCGGCCGGAGGCGAGGCGGCGGATGAAGAACCGCGAGACGGTGTGCGGGATGCCGGTCTCCGCGGCCGGGGTCCAGGTCGCGCCGCCGTCCTTCGACGCCGCCCCGCCGATGCCGTAACGCGTGCGCACGAAGAGTCCCAGCGATCCGTCCTTGCGCTCGACGATCATCGGTTCGTCGCAGTTGCGGTCCTCGCGCCGCGGCACGGTCACGCGTCCGATCGTGCGGAACGAGCCGCCGCGGTCCTCCGACGCGACGACGAGGCAGCTCCCCTCCTCGAACCACGTCGCCATCGGCAGCAGCCACGTGCCGGAGGAGGTGACCGTCGGCTTGTTCATCATGATGCCCTGGTGCACGAGCCGCGGGGCGGACCACTTCGGCGACTCGAAGGACGCGTCGTCCGTCACGATCGCCCACGTATGCGCGGTCGTGTGGGGCCCGTGGACGCCCCGTTGCGCCCAGAAGAGCCACAGCCGGCCCTGCGGATCGTGCCAGAGGCAGGGATCGAACGCGCGGCAGACGCCGTCGCCATCGGGGTCGATCACCAGCTTCAGGCTGCTCCACGTCGCACCGTCGTCGCCGGAGGTGACGAGCATGATGTAGTTGTGCAGGTCCTCGGTGACGCCGCCGCCGTACCATGTCGCCCAGAGCCGGCCGTCCTTCGCCTGCTCGAGGCCCGGGATGCCCTGGAACATGCGGACGCTGTCCGCGACCGCCGGGCCGGGCTGGAAGTTCAACGGCGGCGCGACGAGGGCGACATCGTTCGAATCCGCCGCGTGCGAGGCGATGGCGAACAGGGCCGCGGCAACGGCGGCGATGCGGATGCGGGGTGCGTTCATCGTGCGGTCTCCTTCCGTCGGCTCGGGGTCCGGCGGGTCGCCTGCGGTTCTCCGTCGGTGATCAGGGCCTCGAGGGCCTCGGACAGTTCGCGCGGCGGCGGGGCGTCGGGGATGCCGTCCGCGCGCCGCGCATCGAACGCCTCCAGCGCGGCGGCGAGGCTCTCCTGCAGGTGCCGCTCGAGCCACAGGCGGGCGCGGCGCGCATCGCGACGGCGCACGGCGCGGGCGATGCGGGCGTGGTGGAGCCACATCCGGGCGACGTGCCGCAGGTCGCGCTGGTGGCTGCGGTAGCCGAACATCGCGCCGCGAACCTGCGAGTCGGTGACGAGTTTCGTGGCGTGACGGTTCCCCGCGATGCGCAGCAGGAGCAGGTGGAACGCGAGGTCCGCCGTCAGGTAGTCCCGCAGCGGGGCGCCGTCGAGGATCGCCGCGCCCGAGTCGCGGAACGCGCGCGCGGCCGCGAGCATGCGGTCGCACGCCGCCCGCAGTTCGGCCGCCTGCGCCGGACAGATCCGCTCCACCGCCCTGCGGACCGCGAACGACTCGAGCGCCATCCGGACCTCGGCGAGATCGATCAGTTGCTGCCGGTCCGGCGCCGCGACGAAAGTCCCGCTCGAAGCCACCTGCCGCAGCACGCCCTCCGACTCCAGCCGCCGGATCGCCTCGCGCACGGGGGTGCGGCTCATTTTGAGCTCCCGCGCCAGCCGGTGCTCCGACACCTTCCGCCCGGCCGGCAGCGCCGCGCGCAGGAGCCTGCGCCGGATCTGGCGGTACGCGACGGTGCTCAACGACGAATCCATGCGCCCTCAACCGGAATCCCGGGATCTGAAACCGGTATACCGGTTTCGGGCCCGCGCGTCAACGGGCGTTGCGCCCCGATCCGCGGCCGCGCCCCGCGAATCACGACTGAGGGTCGGTCCGTGCGCCGGCCGCGAGGCGCCCCGTGGTGCATCCGGACGCCCCGGAGCCCGAGAGCGACTCTTGCCTTCCCGCAGGTCCTCGGGCAGCCTCACCGTCACGGGACCGTCCACGACACCCGGAATGGAGAACGCGCCATGAACGCCCGACACGTCCTCGGCTTCTGCCTTCTGCTCGTCTCCGCGACGGCGCGCGCCGGGGAGCCCGCGCCGTCGGAGGTGAACCTCGACCTCCTCGCCGGCGAGGCGTGGTGGGGCGGAGCGGTGACGCTCGGCACCCGGATGCCGTACGGGGATGCGCCCGTCGACATCAACCTGGACGGCGACAACCGCGGGAACCAGTATGCGCCGCTGCTCGTGTCCTCGAAGGGCCGCTACGTCTGGTGCGAGAAGGCATTCCGATTCGCCTTCAAGGACGGCGCGCTGCGCGTCGCGTCGACCGGCAGCCCCATCCTCCACGGCCGCGCAGGAACCAGCCTGCGCGACGCGTTCCGCCACGCGTCGCGGACCTTCTTCCCGACCGACGGCAAGCTGCCGGACCCCGCGCTCTTCGCCGCGCCGCAGTACAACACCTGGATCGAGCTGATGTACGACCAGAACCAGGTGGACGTGCTCAAGTACGCGCACGCCATCGTGGACCAGGGCTTCCCTCCCGGGGTGCTGATGATCGACGACAACTGGCAGGAGGACTACGGCAAGTGGGCCTTCCACCCCGGCCGGTTCAAGGATCCGAAGGCCATGATGAGCGAACTGCACGGCCTCGGCTTCAAGGTCATGGTCTGGGTCTGCCCGTTCGTCAGCCCGGATTGCGACGTCTACCGCGCCCTCAGGAAGAAGAAGGCGTTCTTCATGGAGAAGCCCGGCGATCCGGCGATGGTGCCGTGGTGGAACGGCAAGAGCGCCATGCTCGACCTGTCGAACCCGGAGGCGAACGCATGGTTCACCGGCGAGCTTGCACGCCTGCAGACCGACTACGGCGTGGACGGCTTCAAGCTCGATGCCGGCGACACGTCCTTCTACCGGGCGGACTACCTCGCCCACCGGAAGCTCGACCCCAACGAGCACGCGGGACTCTTCGCCGCGATCGGCCTCGCCTTCCCGCTCAACGAGTACCGCGCCACCTGGAAACTGGCCGGCCGGCCGCTCGTGCAGCGCCTGCGCGACAAGAGCCACGACTGGGCGGACCTCGGCAAGCTCATCCCCGACATGATCGCGGCCGGACTGCTCGGCTACACGTTCGTCTGCCCGGACCTGATCGGCGGCGGCGAGTTCACCTCGTTCCTGAACACGGCCACGATCGACCAGGACCTCATCGTGCGCTCGGCCCAGGTTCACGCGCTGGCGCCCATGATGCAGTTCTCCGTGGCCCCGTGGCGCGTGCTGGACGCCGCCCGCCTGGCGGCGGTGAAGCAGGCGGTGGCCCTGCGCCTGCGGTTCACGCCGCGTATCCTCGACCTGGCGCGTGCCGGCGCGGCCTCCGGCGAGCCGATCCTGCGCCCCCTGGCCTACGGCTACCCCGACGGCGGGTACGAGGCCGTCAAGGACCAGTTCCTGATGGGGGACGACCTCCTGGTGGCCCCGATGGTGACCCCGGGCACCTCGCGCACGGTCCGGATCCCGCCCGGAACGTGGAAGGGCGACGACGGCCGCGTGATCACCGGTCCGGCCACGCTGTCCCTTGAGGTTCCTCTGGAGCGCCTGCCGTACTTCGAGCGACAGCCCTGACGCCGTGGCGCCGCACCACGTCGGTTAGCGCGGGCCCGGCCGGGGTCGGCCGCCCTGCGGGGGCGGCGGGGCCTCGGCGTCGGAGAGGAAGCCGTCGTGGTCGCGGTCGAGGTGCGGGAAGTGCTCGGGCGGCCCGTCGAACTCCTTCGCCGAGACCTTCCCGTCGCCGTCGCGGTCAAGCCGCCGCACGAAGCCGCCGGGGCCGCCGCCCGGCCCGTCCGACGCGGCCCGCGCCTCGATCGGCGGGCCTTCCGTGCGCGCGACGGCCGCGCCGCCGCGGACGCAGCGGACGAAGTTCAGGATGCGCACCGCGTCGCCCTGCGGGCCGCGGCCCTCGGGAAAGCCGGCCGGATCGCCGGTCTTGGGATCGCTGCGCTGGCAGCCGGCGCCGTGGACATCCATCCACCGCCCGCGCATGAAGCCCATCGCGCGCCCGAAGGCGACGTAGACGCCCGCGGGGTTCCGCCCGCCGGCGGAGACGTGCGAGGTGCCGGTCCAGTAGCACGCGAAGTCGGCTTCGCCGGCCTCGTTGCGGATCGCGGTGCAGCGGAAGACCGGGTCGATCGCCGCGGACTTCGTCGCGTCGGGCGAGCGCGTGTAGTCGACGATACTCTGCAGTTCCTTCGCGTTCGGCAGCCGCCAGTCGTCGCGGCCGGCGAGCCCGAGGCCCTCGGCGTAGGCCAGCGCGGACGGCCAGTCCATGCCCTTCCCGCTGTCGGCTTGCTGCCAGGTGAGCCCGGTGGCCTCGTCGGTGACGGTCCCGTCGCGGTTGTCGCGGAACCGGTTCCTGCCGTACGCCGGGTTGCCGCGGACATAGAGCGCGCAGTACTTCTTCGCGCCGCGGGGTCCGACGGCGCCGGACGGATAGCCCTTGATGCGGCCGTCCGCGAAGTTGACGCCGAACATCGTCTCGTTGCCGCCCATCGTGCGGCCGACGTACTTGGTGCAGGTCGCGAACTGCGAGTCGATGACGCGGTCGCCGTCCTCCTCGCGGCCGTAGCTGAACTTGAAGGCCTTCGCGTCAAGGAAGGGCGTGAGGCCCTCCGCGCCATCCGACGGCGACGACGGGTCGGTGCCGTCGAAGCGGATCAGCGAGTAGAGCTCCTTGACCGTCGGCAGCCGCCAGTCCGCGTGCCCGGCGACGCGGCAGGTCCGCGCGCCGGCGACCGCCTGGTCGTACGTCACCTTCGCCCCCGGGTCGCGGGTCCACATCAGCCCCGTGACGAGGTCCGAGACCGTGCCGTTGCCGTTGTCGCGACAGGCCGGCTTCGCGCCCTCGTAGTGCGCGTCCTGCCCGTGCAGCGCCGCCCCGACGGCCGGGTACGCGATCTCCGACCGCGCGTCGTAGCAGCGTTCCTGGCCGGTGTCGACGATCGGGTACGTCAGCCCCGCCGCCCCCGCAACCGCCGGCAGCACACAGGCCAGTCCCCGCAGGAGGATTCGGGTCGCTTTCATCGTCCGCTCCCTTCCAGACACCCGTTGGTCTTCATGCCGCCACGATATCCACCCCAACCTTAAGCGCGGGTGAAGGCGCCGTTCGCGCACCCGCCGGCCGGTTTCGCTTCCAGGCCTTGGACGGCGGCGGGGCCTCGGCGTCCGGGGGTTGGACGCCCGGATGGCCCCCGCGCTTCAGGGCACCCGCCCGCGCAGGCTCCCGGCCAGCGCCCGCCACGGGAAGAAGTAGACGACGGAGACGATCGCGTAGACGACGAACGTGTTGACCTTCAGCGCGTGACAGCCGGCGAAGACGAAGATCAGCACGTGCATGCGGACCACGTTCAGGTAGGGGCGCCCCATGAAGTCGCCGATGGGATGGCGGTCGCCGTCCTTTCCGAGCGGCCTCACGCCCGATGCGGACGGGGCGGCGGCGGCGTCCCGCCCCAGGACGGCCCGCACCGCCACCTCCAGCGCCCCGAACACCTGCCGCCGCTCGGCGAGCAGCGCCGGCACGACGAACGCGCCGTACGGTCCGACGAGGTGCCGGAACACGAGCACCCACAGGAGCGGAGGATTCGCGAAGGCGCGGCCGAAGCCGTCCGAGGGCAGGCCCTCGATCGGGAAGAAGCCCTGAAGGAAGACCGAGTGCCCCGCGTGGAAGCCGCAGAAATGCACCGAGAAGAACGCCAGCATGAACAGCCCGACGGCCAGTCCGCCGAGTGCGACCGCCCAGCGCCGCTTCACCGGGAATTCCTTCTGCCGCAGCGCGTGCACCCCGATGACCAGCCCGGCGCCCAGCGCGGAGAGGAGCGTCAGGTACCCGACGACCAGGCTGGAGAGCCACAGGCTCCAGACGAGGTCCCGCGTCTCCCACTTGAAGTACCACGCGAGCGTCAGCCAGCCGGCGAACGCGGCGATATCCGGGACGATCTGCAGCAGACGGCGCCTGGAGTCTGGATTCATGCGGCGGTTCAGGGTGCGAGCCACCAGCGGCGGAAACGGAAGTAGCGCGACGGCGCGTTGGAGAGGGCGGGCACCGAGACGGACCGCGGTGCGAGGCCGAAGCCGGAATCGAAGGTCGAGGCCTCGACGGGAACCTCCGTGGTGAACAGGCCGGCCGGCATCCACCCGCCGGCCTGGAGCAGGTTCGTGCTCACGTCGACGGCATCGACGATCCGCGTGCCCGCCTGCGCCCGCGTTTCCAGCGTGACTTCTGCCGCCCCGGGCACGAGCGACGCCACGGCGCAGTTCGACGCGGCGCGATCGACGAAGCGTTCCGCCACGTCGCATGTGCCGAATGCGACGCCGTTGCTCAGGCCCTGAAGCGGCGGCAGGGCGAGCCATCCGCCGCCGTCGACCACGGTGCGGAGGTTCGCGACGGCGTCGTGGTTCGTGCCGCCGACCACGTGGCGGCTGTCGAGTTGCACGCGGACGAGGAAGGTGCGGTTGGACTCGGGCGGCGCGGGGAAGTCGAAGCGCAGCCGGTTCGTGGCGGCGAAGGTCGTTCCCGCCGGCGCCGCGGCGGAGAGCGTCAGGCCGAAGACCGTCTCGCTGTTCGTCGGGCGCGCGTCGCGGCCCAGCGCGGTGCCGTAGGGCGAGGTGGTGATGCGCAGCGACCGCGCGTTCGTGTTGGCCGGGAGCACGGACCACGCCGTGTCGCGGCTGTCGGCGCCCGACTCCGTCGCCCCGGCCTCGTGGCGCGCGGTCATCAGCCCCGCGCCGATGCCGGGGACCGGCGATGCGGTTGCGTGGGCGATCTCCACCGCGTCGAAGGCGATGCGATCCACCGGAACCGCGAGATCGGCGACGGTGGCGAGGCATGCCTTCAGGAACCGGACGTAGTAGGTCCAGGACGGCGCGAGCGAGGCCAGCGTGTCGCCGGTCGTGTGGTAGTTGGCGTCGTTGAAGTCGTCGTAGTCCTCGATCGCCATCACCGCGGCGAAGCCCCAATCCCAGAACGAGGCGTGGTCGCTGTCCGGATCGCCGCTGGGGTCGATCTGCGGGCGCAGCAGGCCGGTGAAGCCGTAGCGCGCGACGGCGTTGGTGAACGTGGAGGCGATCGCGAGGTCGGCGGCGTACCCGGGGTTGCCCACGGGCCGAATGTGGAGGTCCAGTGCGCCGTCGGCGTTCGAGTCCCACGCGATCATGTCCATGTTGAGCACCGCGACGAGGTTGTCCCCGGCCGCGTCGGCCGCCGCGGCGTGGGCCTCGCTTCCGTAGAGGCCCTGTTCCTCCCCCGTCACGAGAAGGAAGCGGACCGTCCGCTCGAACCGGTACTGCCGGAACATCCCCGCCGCGGTCAGGACGGCGGCCGAGCCGCTGGCGTTGTCGTCCGCCCCCGGCGCGTTGGTGATGTTCGGCTGGTCGTCGAGGTGCGCGACGATGACCACGATCTCCGAGGGCCGCACGGTGCCGGTCTGCGTCGCGACCACGTTGCGGCCGGAGAAGCCGCCGGCGGACCAGGATTGGAACGTCGTGGTCAGGCCGAGGCCCGCGAAGTGGTCGTGGGCCATCTGGGTGGCGCGGTGGATGTGCGCGCCGGAGTTCGTCTTTCGCGACGCGATCGCGGCGAGGTCGCCGGCCGCCACGGTCGCCTCGACGCCGGTCAGGCGGCGCATCAGCGTATACAGCCGGTTCGTGGAAACCCGCGAGAGCATGTCCGCCACCAGGGGATCCGGCGTGCTCGCGAGCGTCCGCACGTCCCGTTTCGCCGCCGGCCCGGCGCCGGGCTCCGCCAGGACGACCGGCCCCGCGGGCAGGCGGCGCAGCGCGAAACCGAGTGCGGCCAGCGGCTCGGCCTCCGTCCCCGGGGCCCGCACGATCCAGCGAAGCCCGTCGTCGTGAACCACCTCGAAGCCGTTCGTCGGCATCGCGCGCGCGGCGGGCGTCCGCTTCGAGGCGAGCAGGAAGTCCCGGGGCGCCGCGTCTGCGGCAAGGACCCGGTGCGGATACCCGGCGGCGGCGAGTTCGGCCGGCGTCGCCGAGACCAGCACGTACTCCGCGCCGGACGCATCGCGCAGATGCGCGTGGACGCGCAACGGAAACGAGGTGAGCGGGCCGTCGAGGTCGATACGGGCCAGCGACGGGGCCGCCGCCCCCGCGGCGGCGCCATCGGCCGCGGCGGCCAGCGCCAGCACGGACGCAAGGGCGGCGGATCTCCACGGGCGGCTCACGGGCCTTCTCTCCCACGGGGCACGCCCCGCTCCGATGTGCCGGGCGGCCATGCCGCATGATTCACCACCGCGCGCACCGTGTCGATCCCGCCCCGGTGAACTTTTCGGATGGAATCGGCGACGGGACAGGGTGAGGATGCGCCGGGGCAACCCGGGGGGATGAACCGATGACAACGCGGACCTTGATGCGGGGTCTCCTGCTGGCGGCGGCCGTGGGGACGGCGGGCGCGCGCGCGGCGGACCTGCCCTGCCGGATCGAGGTCGTTGAGAAGGGCAGCGGCTGGCCGGTGCCGATGGTCGAGTTCCGCACGACGCACGGCGTGAGGCTCTTCAGCGACAACGCCGGCCTCATCGCCCTCGACCTGCCGGAGGTCATGGGATGCGAAACCTGGTTCGAGGTGACCGGCCACGGCTACGAGCGGCCGAAGGACGGCTTCGGCTACCGCGGCCTCCGCTTCACCCCGCAGCCCGGCGCGACGCAGCGCGTCGAGGTCGTCCGCACGATCGTCGCCCGGCGCCTCGGCCGCATCACCGGCGCGGGCATCTTCGGCGAGAGCCGGACGCTCGGCGACGACGCGGACTGGCGCGAGACCGGCGTCTTCGGCTGCGACAGCGTCCAGAACGCCGTCCACAACGGCCGCCTCTTCTGGCTCTGGG
>VGWF01000145.1 GCA_016873715.1 Lentisphaerota bacterium
GGGGTTCGAAGCCACGCGGCCAACGTGCTGGTGTCCGTGACGCTGGCCGACGGGACGCGCGGACTCGGCGAGGCCGCCCCGCTGCCGGCCTACGACGGGTTGACGCAGGAACGGGTGCTGGCGGAGCTCGCCGCGGTGCGGACGTCGATCGAGGGCCGCGACGCGGCCGGGTGGCGTGCCGTGGGCGCGTGCGCTTCGACGGGGCCGGCGCGGGCCGCCGTGGAGACCGCGCTGCTGGATGCGCTGTCGCGACGCGACGGACGGTCCCTCCGGCACGAGTTCGGCGGGGCCGCCGACGCGCTGGAAACCGACATGACCGTTGCGCTCGGCGGCACGCTGGAGGCGTGCGAGCGCGAGGCCGCGGCGATCGCCGCCGAGGGCTTCCGTGCGCTCAAGCTCAAGGTCGGCAGCCCGGACGGCGTCGCCGACGACCTCGCGCGCATCGACGCGGTCGGCCGCGCCGCGCCGGGGCTCGGCCTCATCCTCGACGGCAACGCCGGGCTCTCCCGCGCCGCGGCGTCGGAGCTGCTGCGCGGGCTCGACCGGCGCGGGATCCGTCCGGCCCTGCTGGAGCAGTGGTTGGACGCGGACGATCTCGACGGGATGCGGGCGCTCGGGGAGGAGTCGGGACTGACGGTCGCGGCCGACGAGGCCGTCCGGCGCGCGGCCGACGTCCGCCGCATCGCCGGCGCCCGCGCCGCGCACGTCGTGAACGTCAAGCTGATGAAGGCGGGGGTCGGGGAGGCGCTCGACGTGATCGCGGCGGCGCGGGCGGCCGGACTCGGCCTGATGATGGGCGGCAACGTGGAATCGATCCTCGCCATGACGATGGCCGCCTGCGTCGCGGCCGGCACCGGCGGCTTCTCGTTCATCGACCTCGACACGCCCGCCTTCATCGCGTCGCATCCCTTCGACGGCGGCTTCATCCGCACCGGCCCGCGCATCGACCTGCGCCCCGTGACGGCGGGCCACGGCGTGCGGCTCCGTGCGGATGACCGGCGGGCCGCCGCGGGCTGATGCCGGAGTGGAGACCGGGGGCGGGGAGGCGGATCCCGACTTCCGTTTCCCGTCCGCGTCCCCGTCAGAGATCGAGATGGGTGCGCTCGAGCATCTTCGCGAGACGTCGCTTCACGTCGGCCTCCTCGCGGTCGGAGAGGCCGAGGACGCCCTTGAGGCCGAGGGCGAGGTGGGGGATGTAGAGCTGGATGTAGTCGCGTTTGCGCATCGCCTCCGCCTCGCGGTGGCGGCGGCTGAGGAAGACGGAGAGACGCCGTCCGCATTCCTGGAGCGCGAACGTCGCCTCGCGGAGGATCTCGGCGTAGGAGGCGATCGCGTCCTTGCTCTCGCTCGTGAACGGCACCCAGACGCTGGCCATGTGGAGCATCAGCACGACCGGCCCGACCGGCAGCGCGCCCTTCGGCTGCGACAGGCCGTAGGCCTTCCAGTTGACGCCGGTGACGGCCTTCGTGACCGCGCAGGCGCCGGCCTGGTAGAGCAGGGGGACGCGGTTGGCGAAGCGCAGCACGCGAACGGGATCGTCCGCGGCCTGCTCCTCGTTCTCGCCGGGCTTCGAGCAGGCGAGCCCGGCCTCGATGACGAACGGGTTGCCGCGGTAGACGGCGGGGTCGCGCGTGATCGCCGTGTAGAAGTCCGCCTGGATCTCCTTCTTCAGGCCCGCGACGATCGCCGCCTCGCCGATCGGCGAAAGGCAGTCCGTCGGCGGACGCATCAGCTTGGTCTCCGCGATCGCCTTGAACAGCGCCTCGCTCTCGCGGTGCGCGATGCGCGTCGGGTTCGCCTTGGGCTCCAGCCCGGCCCGCGTGCAGATCTCGAGGGCGGTGCGGTCGCTCACGCGCGAGAAGTCGGTCGCCAGCGCGCCGCGAAGCGTCCGCGATGAGGTGTCCTTGAGCATCTGCATCAGCACGCCGAGTTCCACCCCGTGCGGGTGCGGCTGGATCTCGCCCGGCGGCGGCGGCAGCTCCTTCACCGCGCGCCGGTACGTCTGCCACGTCCCGCCCCCCCCGCCATGGGCCGTTGGCTGCTGGCTGTTGGTTGTTGGTTGCTGGTTGTTGGATGTTGGCTGTTGATCCTTCTCCTCCTTCGCGAGCAGCGTGACGCGGTAGTGGAGCTGCAGGTGCGGGTTGACGATGGCGCACTGCTGGAGGAACTCGTCGACCGAGAGCCGGCCGCGGACGTAGGCGGCCTCCATCTCGATCGAGACGCTGGTGCCATGGCCGGCGGGGACGGGCGGGTCGGCGGGCTTGTCCGGGTTCGGGAACGCGGGCGCCCAGCCGGTCTCCTCGTCGCGCAGGATGACCGGCTTGTTCGCGCGCGTGTCGATCTGCACCTCCATCGAATGCGCGGCCTTCGACTTCGCCGTGCGCGAGAGGATGCGCGTCGACTGGCCCGTCGTGAGCTGGCCGTACATGCCGGCGGCGCTGATGCCGATGCCCTGCTGGCCGCGCGACATGCGCAGGCGGTGGAACTTCGACCCGTAGAGCAGCTTCGCGAAGATCTTCGGGATCTGCGCGCGGACGATGCCCGGTCCGTTGTCGGTGACCTCGACGCGGAAGCGGGCGGGGGAGGTCTGCGCGACGTCGACGGCGATCTCGGGCAGGATGCGCGCCTCCTCGCAGGCGTCGAGGGCGTTGTCGACCGCCTCCTTGACGGCGGTCAGCAGCGCGCGCCGCGGGCTGTCGAAGCCGAGCAGGTGGCGGTTCTTGAGGAAGAACTCCGAGACGGAGATCTCCCGCTGCCGTTGCGCCATCGTTTCGGCCGTTTCCGCCGCCGTGGACCCTGTCTTCGCCATGCTCCGCACCCCGTTGAAAGGGCCCGAATATGCGGGAGCGACGCCGGCCGCGCAACCGCAAAGCGGCGACGGCCGCCGAGACGCGGTCCGGCGACGGGGCCGGATCAGCCGAGCGACCAGGGGGCGCGCATCGGGCGGGACAGCATCCGGTTCGCCTCGTCGTCGCCGACGATCTTCTCCGTCGCCGGATCCCACTTCAGCGATGTCCGGCCGAGGCGCATCGCGATGTTGCCGAGGTGGGCGACCGTGATCGTGCGGTGGGCGGTCTCGACCGGCGCCGCGGTCGGCTTGCCGCTGTAGATGCAGTCGATGAAGTTGCCCTCGTGGATCTTGCTCTCGTAGAGGCGGACCTCGCCGTCCTTGATCTTCTCCTGCGAAAGCTCCTTCGGCGTGAACGTGATCGACTCGCGCTTCACGTGGATCGACTTCCCGTTCTCGCCCTCGAAGGTGATGCCGTGCGGGATCTGCTCCTCGTTGCCGACCTCCATCTTCACGCCGTTGGCGTAGGTGCAGGTGAAGCGGAAGGCCTTCGCGGTGTTGTAGAGGTCGCCGGCGGGGGGGAGGTCGCACGTGAAGCCGTCGAACAGCACCGGGCCCGAGGTGTCCATGTCCAGCGCCCACTGGGCGATGTCGACGTGGTGCGCGCCCCAGTCGGTCAGCATGCCGCCGGAGTAGTCGAAGTTCCACCGCCAGTTGAGCGGGAAGAGGGCGGGACGGAACTCGCGCGCCGGGGCGGGGCCCTGCCACAGGTCCCAGTCGAGCCCGTCGTGCGGCGCCTCGGGCGCCTGGCGCGAGGCGAGCTGGCTGAAGTCGCGGTGGCCGCCGGGCAGGCCGACCTTGATGCCCTGCAGTTTTCCGAGGCGGCCGTTGCGGACGAACTCCGCGGCCATGCGGAAGCGGATGTCGGACCGCTGCTGGCTGCCGGTCTGGAAGGTCACGCCGGCCTTCGCGACGGCGTCGGCCATGCGGCGGCCCTGCTCGATCGTGACGGCGAGCGGCTTCTGCCCGTAGATGTGCTTGCCGCGCCGCGCGCACTCGATCGCCATGACGGCGTGCCAGTGGTCGGGCGTCGAGACCTGGACGGCGTCGACGTCCTCCTTCTCCAGCAGCGCGCGCCAGTCCTCGTAGCCGCGGCAGCCCTTGTAATCCGCCTTGCCGGTCTTCTGCGCGTAGAACGAGTTCACGGTCCGCAGCCCGACCTCGCGGCCGCCGCGCGCCTCGCCCTGGTAGCCGTAGTGCGGCGACTCGCGGTTGACGTCCGCGACGGCGACGACCTGCACGCGCTCGTCGTTCAGGAAGTTCGGGGTCGTGCTGAACGCGATCGTCCCGAAACCGAGGCAGGCGAGGTTGATCCGCTCCGACGGGGCGGGGCGCCCGCCGCGTCCGAGCGCGGAGGCGGGAATGATCATCGGCGCGGCGAACGCGGCCGAGGCGGCGAGGAAACGGCGGCGACTGATGCGGGTGTTCATGGGGGCAGACTAGCGAAACCGCGCCCGGGGGAAAAGCCCGATCAGCCGATCGCCGGCCCCTGGAGGGCGCCGCTCCGTCGGCGCCGGGACCGTGCCTTGCATCCGCATTGACGGACGAACCCCGAGGACGTGCCTTGAGAACCGCTGAATCCGTCCGGGGCACGATGCTCCCGCCCCGAGGTCGTCGTGGCGCGGGGCGCGGCGTGCGATCAGCGGGCGGGCCTCATGGATCGGCCTACACCGCGCCGCGCCCTACCAGCGCCCGTCGTGCACGATGTCCGCCAGCGGCTTGCGCTGTTTCGGGCGGCCGCCGTCGGCGGGGACGCCGAGCGGGGTCAGGGCGAAGGGGACGATGCCGTCGGGCAGGGCGAGCGCGGCGCGGAGTTTCGCCGGCGAGAAGGCGGCGATCCAGCAGGTGCCCAGCCCGGCCTCCGCGGCGGCGAGGGTCAGGTGGGTCATCAGGATCGCGCCATCGCAATCCGCCGCGTTCCAGCCGTCCTCGGCCCGCGTCCAGGCCGCGGCGGGCTCGACGCAGACGGCGAGGATCAGCGGCGCCGACAGGAACCAGTCGCGGGGATAGGCCTCGTGCACCGCGCGTCGCGCCGGCTCGTCGCGGAGGACCACGATGTGCCACGGCTGCCGGTTCGCGGCCGACGGCGCCGTGTGCGCGGTCTCGAGAATCCGCCGCAGCACGTCCTCCGGCACCGGGTCCGGCCGGTAGCCGCGGACGCTGATCCGTTTCGCCGCCAGTTCGCTGAAGTCCATCGCAGGGTCCTCCCGGAGGTATCCGCTGTCCGCACTTCGATGTTCGATGTTGGGCGTTCGACGTTCGGCGTTCGCCTACCGACGATGGTAGTCCTTGTACCACTCCACGAACCGCGGCATCCCGACGGCGAGCGGGGTCCTGGGCTCGAAGCCGAGCTTCGCCCGGGCGCGGGAGATGTCGGCGTAGGTGCTGACGACGTCGCCGGGCTGCAGCGGCAGGAGGTCCATCTTCGGCTCCACGCCGAGGCAGCGGGCGATGAGGCCGATCATCTCGAGGAGGTCCTCGGGATGGTTGTGGCCGAGGTTGAAGATCTCGTAGGGGGCGAGGTCCGGCCGGACCAGGCAGGCCCGGACGCCCTGCACGATGTCGTCGATGTAGGTGAAATCGCGCTTCATCTTCCCGTGGTTGAAGACCGGGATCGATTCGCCGCGGCCGAGGCGCTCGGTGAAGATCCACGCGGCCATGTCCGGCCGGCCCCACGGGCCGTAGACGGTGAAGAAGCGCAGGCCGATGGTCTGGAACTTGTAGAGGTGCGTGTAGGTGTGGGCCATCAGTTCGTTGGCCTTCTTCGTCGCCGCGTAGAGGCTCACGGGATGGTCGACGGTGTCGTCCTCGGAGAACGGCAGCTTCGTGTTGCCGCCGTAGACGCTCGAGCTCGACGCGTAGACCAGCCGCGGCACGCCGCCGTGCCGGCAGCCCTCGAGCACGTGAAGGAACGCGGCGAGGTTGGCCTGCTCGTAGGCGTGGGGGTGCGTCAGCGAGTAGCGGACGCCCGCCTGCGCGGCGAGGTGGCAGACGACGTCGAAGCGGTGGGTCTGGAAGAGCGCGGCGGTGGCGTCGCGGTCCGCGAGGTCCATCTCGACGCCGGTGTAGCCCGGCCGGCCCGCGAGCCGCGCGTGGCGGTCGCGCTTGAGCTGCACGCGGTAGTAGTCGTTGAAGTTGTCCGCGCCGACGACCTCGTGGCCGTCGTCGAGGAGAACCCCCGCCACGTGCGAGCCGATGAACCCCGCGCTGCCGGTGACCAGTATCTTCATGTGTGTCCGTCCGCCCGGGTGCCGTCCCGCCCCGGCGGCCCCGGGCCGGGTCCGCCCACGGTCCGCATCCCGCCGGAAGGCCCGAATATGCGGGAGCCGCGCCGGGCGCGCAACCGCAAAGCGGGCGCGGAGGGACGTCCGGGCGCAGGGCAACGCCGAGGGCGGCTGCGGGAGGCGTCTTCCTACTTCGCCGGCTCCGCGTTCGCGAGGCCGATGCGGCTGCAGACGGCGGAGGGGTGGGGTGCGGCGGTCAGCAGGGCGACGCGGGCGAACTTCGTGCCCGCGGGCGCCTCGATGGTGCGCGCGGACTCGCCGGCCGCGAGCGGCGCCGAGACCTCGGTCTGGCCGCCGGAGGGCGAGGCCGTGTTGCGCCACCGGATCACGACGGAGCCCTGGGCCGCGTCCTTCCACGCGGCCTCGAGGCGGAGGCGGGTTCCGGGCGACACGGGGACCGGTTCGCTCTCCCACGCGTCCTTCTGCCGGTGCCAGTAGTCCGGCAGCTTCCCGTCGGCCCACGCGAGGTCGAAGGCCGGATTCATGATCAGGTTGCCGGCGGGGACGGCGGCGGGCAGGTCGATGTCGCATGCGGTGTCGCGGCCCGCCGCGACCGACAGCGTCGCCCGGGCCCGCGCGTGGCCGGGCGCGATGGCGAGGATCTCGTAGTCCCCGGGCGGGATGCCGCGGAGCGACCATTCCCCGGCGGCGTTGCACAGGGTGGACTCGTCGCGGCCGGCAAGCATGACCTTGGCCGGGGTGCGGTTCGTCGCGCCGGCGGAGGCGAAGCGGACCCTGCCGTGCGCGGCGCCGCGGCCCGCGGGCGCGAGCGGGAGGATGTGCCCGAGCGTGAGGAGGACGTCCGCCACCGCCTTGGCGGATTCGTTGGCCGACACGAGGGCGATGGCCTCGACCGCAGGGCGGTTCGAGACGGCGGCCAGCGGCTCCATCGCGCGCCCGCGCTCCGCGGCCGCCGCGACGTAGGACTCCATGCGGCGCAGGAACCCGGCGAAGGCCTCGTCGTCGGTCGCACCGAGCAGGACCGGCCGGTAGCCGTCGATCGAGATCGCGGCGGACTGCACCCAGTTCTCCATGACGTAGTGCATGTCCCCGCCCTTCGGATGCGCGTGCGGCGGCGCGCCACTGTCCTCGACGAAATGCACGAGGCTGCCGACCCAGCGCGCGGCGTTGGGAGGCGTCTCCGACCGGAGGGCCTGGAGGGCGCGCCGGAAGTACGGCGCCCATGTGTCCTTCACGCCGGGCATCACGTGTCCCGCATGGACCGGCATGCCCGGGAACGGGAGGAAGTCGTCGGCGAGGAAGGGGCCTTCCTTGCGGGCGACCCAGCTCCGGCGCCAGTCCGGCATCCAGCAGTAGTCGGTCAGCGCGGCGCGCTCCGGGCCCAGGGCCGCGGCCAGCGGGTCGTTCGTGCCGACCGCCTTCAGCGCGGCGGCCGTGATCTGCGGGTGCGGGCCCCAGGCCGGGGCGGGGGAGACCGCGAACGCGGCCAGGCACGCGGCGACCGCCGCGGCGCGGGGGACCGGGAGCGGCTTCATGGCGGCGTCCGGGGCTACTGGACGGAGCAGTCGAGCGTGAACGCCACGGGGAAATTCACGGCGGCGCTGAGCGGGCAGTACTTCTCGGCCAGCCTCACGGCGTCCTGCATCTTCGGCACGTCGGCCTCGGTGGCGACGCGCGCGGTGATGCGGACGTCGATGCGCGTGAAGCGCAGGCCCGAGGCGCCCTTTTCCATCGAACCGGTCGCGCGGCTGGTCCAGCTCTTGAGCCCGATGGCGTTCTTCGTGACGAAGTACATCGACGTGAGCAGGATGCAGGCCTCGACGCCGCCGACGAGCATGTCCTCGGGCGTCCACTTGCCCGCCTCGCCGCCGAACTGGGGCGGGGACGAGACATCCAGCGCCAGCCCGCTCTCCGTCCTTGTGACCAGCTTCTCGCCGCCCTGCCATTCCGTCGCCGTGATGAACGTGTGCATCGTAGCCCCCTTCCGGTTGCCGCCAGCATAGCCCGCCGCGCGGCGGGAAGGAAAGGCGGAAGAAGACGATGAGGAGGGCATCGGCGTTCGCGGATCGGATCCTGCGGGCGCCTCTCGGAGTCCGAAAGGCTACCGGGATCCGTCGAACGGCCGGGCCAGCGGCCCGGCCCCACCACGGATTCCTCGGGACGGTAGGTAGGGCCGGGCCGCTGGCCCGGCCCCACCACGGATTCCTCGGGACGATGGGTAGGGCCGGGCCGCTGGCCCGGCCGAACGGAAAGCCCGCGCGAGCGACTTCGTCATCGCTGCAACGGGCCGGAGATGCGCCCGGTAATGAGGGACACCGATGTCCGACCTCCGCCGTCCGCAGCCTGGGTCTCCGCGTGGGGCTTACGCCAGCACCGGGGCGAGCTTCCGCCACAGTTCGGCGCCAAGGTCGCGGGATTCGAAGTCGGCGAGGCGGCGGCGCTGGCGGGCGAGGAGGGCGGCGCGGAGCTTGTCGTCGCGCGCAACGCGGGCGACGGCCTCGGCGACGAGGTCGAAGCGCTTCTCGCGGAAGAGCACGCCGGCGCCGCCGAGGGTCTCGGGCACGGCGGCGGCGGCGTAGGCGAGCACGGGCACGTCGTGGGCCATGGCCTCGACGATCGGCACGCAGAAGCCCTCGTGCTCGCTCATGCACAGGAAGACCGTCGCGCAGCGGTAGTAGGCGGCGAGCTGCGGCTGCGGAACGGAACCCGGGAAGAGGACGTCCTCCAGCTTCCATTCCCGCACCCGCGAGCGCAGGAGGCTCAGGTAGCGCTCGCAGCCGGCGTAGGAGCCGATGTGGATCAGACGCGCGGCGGGATCGATGTAGCGTCGCAGGTAGTAGAAGGCGCCGACGAGGTCCTCGATCCGCTTGTTCGGGACGCCGCGGCCGACGAAGAGCACGTTGAGGCGGCCGTCGTTGAACTCGCGCAGCACGCCGCGGTCGGGCGCGGTGCGGATGTGGGAGAAGTCCAGCGCGAGCGGGAACACGCCGACGTCGCGGTGGCCCATCGCCTCGAGTTCCGCCGCGTTGTAGGCGCTGTCGGCCAGCGTGACCGTCGCGGAGCCGGCCAGCGCGCGCGCCTGCTCGCGGCCGTGTGCGAGCAGGCGGGCGGTGGCTTCGCGCACGCCCTCGTACCATTCCGGCGGGGTGATGTTGTGGTAGAGGATCGCCTTCCGCGCGCGCAGCGACGGGAAGAGCCCGTTGGCCGGCGAGCCGATGGAGAGGTGCAGGAGGACCGCGTCGTCCGGCCCCAGATCCGCCGCGGCGCGGGAGAGGTCGCGGACGTCGCCGCGCAGTTCGGGCAGCGTGCGCGCGGTCTCGCAGTAGATCTCGGAGGCCAGCCCGCGGGCGCGCGCGGTCGCGCGGATCGTCAGCGCCTCGTTGCTGATCGCATCGCCCTTGCTGTAGCCGGCGACGATCTGGTGGAGGGAGCGGGCGGTCACGGGATGCCTCCGGGCCAGCACCGGGCACCGAACGTCGAACATCGAACATCGAACATCGAACACCGAACATCGAATGACGGACTCAACATCCAACATCCAACAGCCAACATCCAACATCCAACAGCCAACATCCAACATCCAACATCCAACAGCCAACATCCAACATCCAACAGCCAACAGCCAACAGACGACGGCCAACAGCAAAGGGAGGAGGGATGAGGGATGAAACCCGGAACCTGAAAGCGATCGTCGATCCGCGCCCCGCCCTCGAGCCTGCGAACCTGTGAACCTGTGAACCTCCGAACCTGCGAATCTCCGAACGGCTGACGCCTGACACCTGAAACCTGAAACCTGGAATCCGGGGTGCTCACGATGGCCCCGGTGCCCGGTGCTTCCAAGGCTTGGAAACCGCGCTTCACAGGGTTTCCAAGGCTTGGAAGAGGCGCGCGTCGATGGCGGCCCACGAGTACTCCGTCTGCACGAAGCGGCGGCCCTGGGCGCCCATCCGCGCGCGGAGCGGCTCGTCGGCCAGGAGGCGGTCGAGCATCGCCTCGAAGTCGGGGTAGTGGCGGAACCCGAAGCCCGCGCCGGAGCGGCGGCACTGCCACTGGAGCACCTCGCTGCCCTCGTTGACCAGCGCCGGGGTGCCGGCCATGAACGACTCGAGCAGGACGATGCCGAGGCTCTCGAGGCGCGACGGGTGGCAGAAGACGCGCGCGCCGGCCATCGCCTCGCGCTTCTCCGCCTCGGGAAGCATGCCGGCGTCGAGGACGAAGGGGTGCGGGTCGACGGGCCCGCTGCCGGTCATCACGAGCCGGACGTCGCGCCCGGTGCGCTCGCGGAAGACGCGGACGTACTCGGCGAGCATCGGCACGCCCTTGCCCGCCTCGCGCCGGCCGCTGTAGAGGACGTAGGGCGCGTCGAGGCCGCGGCGCGCGGCGAACGCGGCGGGGTCGGCGTCGAACGGCTCGATCCCCATGCCGACGACGCGGCCGCGCGCCTCCGGCAGGCCGCCGATGCGCGCGGCAAGGTCGCGCTCGGGCTCCGAGTTGAACAGGCAGCCGCGGACGGCGCCGAACATCTCGCGGATGGGCGACACGTAGGCGAAGGGCTCGTCGTGCAGGCACGGGACGAGCACGGTGCGGTCCGGGCGAACGCGCGCGGCGCCGACGGTGAGGCCGAAGAGGTAGGGGCCGGCGAGGACGCGGTCGTAGTCCGCCGCGCGCAGGTGGTCGTAAAGGGCGCGGCTGTGGACGCTGTTGGCAAGCCACGCCTCCTCCTGCTCGCGCGTGAGGTCCGCGCCGCGGCTGAGGGCCTGCTGGTGCTCGAGGAAGACGCCGGCGTCGCGGTCGTCGACGGGGAAGTACTCGACCTCGAGCGGGCCGTCGCGCACGACGCCGGGCGCCCGCTCGTTCGCCCAGGTGAAGTGGCTCGTCGCGCAGGTGGTCAGCAGCCGCACGCGGAGGCCGCGGCCGGCGCAGCGGAG
>VGWF01000146.1 GCA_016873715.1 Lentisphaerota bacterium
CCGAGGGGGCCGACGTCTCCTTCCTGCCGGTGATCGCAAGGGGCGTGGCCGCGGTCGGCGCGATCCTGATCGTCGCGGTGCTCGCAACGGCCGGGTTCGCCCGGGGCGCGCTCAGCATCGGCATCGGCGCGGCGCTCCTGGCAGTCGCGGCCGCCTTCCACGTGGCCGGGCGGCGCACCGGAACACGATGAGCGCCCGAACACATGCGACAGGGGAGGACCCGGTGATGCCCGCTGAAAACCCCAGGCCGGTCCGGAACCTCCGGTGGTCGATCGCCGTCCTGCTCCTGCTGTCGACGGCGGTGAACTACCTCGACCGCAACACGCTCTCCGCGCTGGCCGAGACGATCCGGGTCGACTGGGGCCTGGACAAGGAGACGTTCACCCACGGCTACTCGCGGGTCACGGCCGCGTTCCTCTTCAGCTACGCGATCATGTACGCCGTCGGCGGGAAGCTCGTCGACCGGCTCGGCACGCGGCTGAGCCTGACGGTCTTCGCGTCGTCGTGGTCCGCCTTCACGATGCTGCACGGACTCGCCGGCTCGCTGGGGCACCTCGTCGTGGCGCGGTTCCTCCTCGGCACCGCGCAGCCGGCCAACTTCCCCGCCGGCGTGAAGGCGGTCTCGGAGTGGTTCCCGATGCGCGAGCGCGCGCTGGGGGTCGGCATCTTCAACGCGGGCACGGCGCTGGGATCGGTGCTGGCGATCGTGCTGTCCGCCTGGATCGCCGGCCGGTGGGGCTGGCGGGCCGCCTTCGTCGCCGCCGGCATCCTCAGCTTCGCCTGGGTCGCGGCGTGGTGGGCGGTCTACCGCGTTCCGCGCCTCCATCCCCGCCTCACCGCGGAGGAACTGGCGCTGATCGAGGGCGATGCGCCCGGCGGCGGCGGCGGCGCGCCCCCCGCGGTGCCGCTGTCGCGGCTGCTGCGGATGAAGGAGACGTGGGGCTGCATCGCCGCGCGCGTGATGACCGACCCCATCTCCTACTTCCTCTCGTTCTGGATCCCGATGTACTTCCAGCGCGAGCGCGGCTTCGACCTCAAGCAGGTCGGCACCTTCGTCTGGATCCCGCCGCTCGCCCTGTTCCTCGGCAGCCTCGCCGGCGGCGCGATCCCCCGGCTGCTGGTCGCGCGGGGATGGACCGTCAACCGCGCCCGGAAGACCCTCCAGCTCGCCATCTCCTGCATGGTCCCCCTCCTCTGCTACGCCATCGTGAAGGCCGGCAGCCCCGCCCTCGCGATCGCCATCCTCGCCGCCATCAGCTTCGGCCACGGCGCCTGGGGCAACATCACCCTGCCCGCCGAGGTCTTTCCGAAACACGTGGTCGGCACCGTCTCCGGCCTCGGCGGCTGCCTCGGCGGCCTGGTCGGGGCGGTGTCGCAGCTGACCATCGCCAAGATGACCCTCGTCTCGTTCACGCCGGCCTTCGCGGCGCTCGGCGCCATCTACTTCTTCGGCTTCTTCCTCGTCAGCGCCCTTGTCGGCAAACTGGGCGTGATCCGCTCCGTCGACGGGCCGGCGAAGGCCTGACCCCGTTCGCGGATCAACCGCGCGGCGCGGGCGGGGGGACTACCGGCGCCCGGGCCATTCGCTGCGGTCGAGCACGGAGCCGTCGAGCGCCTTGATCTCGATGCGCATCGGCGCCGCCGGGTCGCGCGGGACGGTCAGCAGCAGGTAGTTGTCGCGGCGGACGAACGCCTTCGACGCCGGGTCGGGATAGCGGTCGCCGGTGCCGGAGAGCGACGTGGTGAAGAACGGGAAGCCGTCCGCCTCCGCCCGCTCGCCGAAATGGCCGAACCCGGTGACGACGGCCGTCCCCAGCCGGAACAGGCGGTTCCATTCGCCGGCCTCCTTCGCGCGCATCGTCGCGTTGCGTTCGTTCTGGAGGGTCACGACGAACCGGCGGCCGCCCCGTTCCATCGTCGCGCGGTAGCTCTCGAACTGGGGCGAGCCGCGGGCGAACGGATGGCAGGTCTGCCACGTCGTGCCCTGGTCGGACGTGTGGTTGAGGTCGAGGCCGACGAGACGCAGGTCGAAGGCCGGCGCGTCGACCTGCCACATCCAACCCTCGCGGGGCAGGGCGAAGAACGCGCGGAAGGCGGTCGCCTCGATGTCGTAGACCGGCTCCGGCGGCGGCTTCGGCCCGCGCGGACGGATCTCGCGGTCGTGGTTGCCGGGGACCGGCAGAAACGGCACCGAACGGAACAGGTCCGGGTAGGCGTCGATCAGATCCTCGTAGGGCTTCGTGCAGTTCGTGACGCCGGCGCCGCACCGGGCGTGCAGGTTGGGGATGTTGTCGCCGCCGGTGGCGAGGATGTGGATGCCGTCCCGCAGCAGCGCGCCCAGGTCCGGCCGCCCGTGCCAGTTCGCGACGACTCCGACGCGCAGTTCGTCGCCCGGCGGCGCACGGAGCGCATGCGCCGGCGTCGACCCGCCGGGGGTGACGACGCGGTAGTGCCGGACCGGTCCGCCCGCCTGCGCGGGGATGGTGACGCGATGCCGCGTTCCGGTCCCCGCCGACGCCGCGGACAGGGCGCAGTCCGGCCCCGGCCCGTACCGGACCCCGCCCGGGCCCGGCGCGGCCGACTGCCAGTTCACCGTGATCCAGTCCGTCGTGTTGGACCCGTGCGTCAGCCAGACCCGCTCCGCCTGGCCCCACGCCGCCCCTGCGACGAACACCGCCACCGCCCCGGCCGCCCCGCGCGACTTCATGGCGCCATCCTACCCTGCCCCCGCCCCCCGATCCACGCCCGCGCTGGGTCCGGGGTCTTACATCCAGGGATGCGATCGCACCCACAGATGTAAGGCCGGTCCCGGCCGGACTGGCGGAGGCGGGGGTGCGGTGCTACAAGGGCGGCGATGAGGGGCGGGAGGACAGCGACCGCCGCGGCGTGCGCGGCCGGGCTCGCCCTCGCGGCGGCGCGGGCGGCGGACGAGCCGGCGCCGGGCGCGGAGTTCGGGATGGAGATCACCGGCGTCGCGGAACGCGCCGTCGTGCGCGTGCCGGACAACTACGACCCGGCGCGGGAGTGGCCCGCGATCCTCTTCTACCACGGCATGAACGGGCACCCGACCGTCCAGCCGCTGGCCGGGCTCACGGGCGGACGCGACTTCATCCTGGTCGGCATGCCGTACGTCGATCCGGAGCCGAGGAGCCGGACGCCGTCCGCCCACGAGGCCTACGTGAGGCAGGAACTCGACGCCTTCCGCCGCGCGCGCGAGGCCGTCGCGAAGCGGGTCCGCGTCCGCGCCGACCGCGTCTTCCTCGGCGGATCGAGCATGGGCGGATGGACGACGACCCAGCTCGGCGAGCGCGAGATGCCGCACCTGGCCGGGCTGATCGTCCTTCTCGCCGGCCGCATGCGGACCATGCCGTTTCCGGCCGTCCCGTTCCGGGGCAAGCCGGTCTACATCGGCACCGGCGAGACCGATGCCAACCTCCCGGCCGCGCGCCGCGCCGCCGCGCTCTACCGCTCGCTCGGCGCGCGCGTCACGTTCGAGGAATACGCCGGCCTCGGCCACGCGGCGCCGCGGGAGAATCCCGGGTTGAAGGCGTGGCTCGACGCGCAGGGACGGCTGGCCGGCGCCTGCACGAACGCGCCGGACGAACTCCGCGGCTGGCTCGACGGCCGCATCGCCGTGGCGGCGGCGGAGGCGGATCCGGTGAGGCGGTACCTCGCGTGGCGGACGGCGTGGGACGACCCGCGCCTGCCCCTGCTCGGCGCGGCGGGCGAGGCGAAGCTCCGCGGGATGATCCCGCAGTTCGCGTCCGACCCGGCCGTGCAGGCCGAGCGCGCCGCGGAGGACGAGTTGGACCGCCTGCTGGTCGCCGACCTCAGGGTGCGGCGCCTTGACGAGCTCCGGGCGGTGCGCGACGGCCTCGCGCGGCTCGTGGCGCAGCACCCGGACACGCGCGCCGGCCGCACGGCCGCCCGCGAACTGGAGTGGGTTTCCGCCGCCCTCGAGGCCTCCGCCGCGGCGTCCGGCCGTGCGGCATCCACGACCGGCGCACCCCCCGCTCCCCGCCCGATCCGCGGCCCCCGCATCGACACGGAGCGGGGCAGGATCGGCTTCTGATCGGCGCCTCTACGCACTTGACGCGGGGCCGGGACGTGCGACCATGGTGCAGGAGACCGCGAATACCCCGCAGCGGCGGCGCGGCTCCGGAGACACGGTCATGAACACGGATGCTGAGAACACGCAGGTCCGGACCCCGCGCCAGGGCGCCGGGTTCACGATGATCGAGCTTCTCGTCGTGATCGGGATCATCGCGATCCTTGCGGCGCTGGTGTTTCCGATGCTCCAGAAGGCCCGGGCGTCGGCGGACGTCAAGCGCGCCGAGATCGAGGTCCATGCGTTTCATTCGTCCATCGAGGCCTACTTCCGCGAGTACAGCAAGTGGCCCATCGGCCATGACTCCTTCAAGGGCTCCGGCAAGGAGGGCCAGATCGAACTGCGTCTGATTCGCTGCCTCCAGGGAACCCCCGACACCCCCGCGGAGAATCCCCGCAGGCGCATCTTCCTTTCGCTGAGCGCCCTGTCCACCGGGCGGGTCGACAATATCGACGTCATGGTGGACCCCTGGGGCAAGCCCTACGAGGTCGGCCTGGACAGCGATATGAGCGAAGGGATGGGCAACGGAAGCATGGGCAGCCTCAAGCCCTTCTATCCGAAGGGTCTGGCCGGCCGCAAGATCGCGGTCTGGTCGCTGGGGCCGAACGGCGTGGCCGACGACCCCAAGAGCGCCGGGTACGACGACATCACGTCCTGGTAGGCGCGGGTTCTTTACATCCCACCGGGGGCGCGGGTATCCTCGCCGCGGAGAACGCGGCCATGGATGCAAGACCCGGAACGTGGACGCTCGCCGACCTTCTGCGCCGCGAGCATGTGGTCTGTCCCCTCGAGGCGGTGGACCGCGAAGAGGCCGTCGGGGCCCTGATCGAGCGGCTCCATTGCGTCGATGACAGCTTCGACCCGGCCGTGGCCCGCCAGGTCGTGATGTCGCGCGAGGCCTCGGGGTCGACGGAGCTCGTGCCGGGCGTCGCGCTGCCGCATGCCCGCCTGGCCGGCCTCTCGCGGCCGCGCGTTTCCATCGGCGTCTCCCGCGCCGGCATCCCGTTCGCCGCCGGCCAGCCCCCGGTGCATGTCATCGTCCTCGTGCTCACCCCGGTCGACGACCCCGGCGCCTACCTCCGGATCCTCGCGGCGCTGATGCAGCGACTGCGGGAGATCGATGTGGCGCGGTGCGTCGGCGCGTGCGAGTCGCCCGCGGACATCCACGCGTTCTTCACCGAGGGCGTGGGCGCGCTGCCCCCCTACCTCTCGGTCTCCCACCTCATGCGCCGGAAGCCGGTGACGCTGGCCGAGGCCGACACGCTGGCCGACGCCCTCCACGCCTTCTGCACGCACAACGTGAGGGACATCCCCGTGGTCGACGAGGCGGGCGACATCCGGGGGGTCGTGGCGGTCGAGGACTTCCTGCGGCTGAGCCTTCCCGAGCACCTGCTCTGGATGCAGGACCTCTCCCCGATCCTGCATTTCCAGCCCTTTGCGGACGTGCTCCGCCGGGACCACGAGACGCGGGTCGCCGACTTCCTGCGCGAGGAGTACGTCACCGTCGCCCCCGACCTTCCGGCCATCCAGGTGGCCCGGCTCTTCCTGATGCGCAAGGTCCGCCAGATCGTGGTCGCCGACGGGAGCCGCTTCGTCGGCGTCGTCGACGTCGAGGACTTCGTCACCCAGCTGTTCTGGTCCTAAGGAGCCCTCGCGATGGAAGACGCCCCCGTCACCCCGCCCCCGGACGCCGCGCGCGGCCCCCTGCTCCGCCGCTGGGCCATCCTGCTCGGCATCACCGTCGCCGCCGGCTTCCTGGGCCGCTGGGGCGGACTCGAGCCCCTGCAGGCGCTGTCGACCTCCGTCTTCCTCGCCATCCTCCTCGGCACGCTCTTCTTCTGGGAGTTCCGCCTGGCGATCGCGTTTCTCGGCGTCTCGGTGCTGATCTTCACGAAGGCGCTGAACATCCCGCACTTCGTGGAGGCGGCCGCGCTGCCGGTGATCCTGTTCCTGGTCGGCATGATGATCGTCGTCGGCGCGCTGCGCGACCTCGGCTTCTTCACCTGGGTCGTGCAGCTGATCCTCTCGATCCCGCGCATCACGGGCCGGAAGTTCATGGCCGTCGCCGCGACGGCGTCGGCGCTGCTGGCCTGCGTCGTCGACGAGGTCACCTCGATCATCTTCATCTCCGCGCTGATCTTCCAGGTCTGCGGGCGCCTCAAGCTGAACCCGACGCCCTACCTGATCATCTGCGTGCTCTGCACCAACGTCGGCAGCGCGGGCACGATGATGGGCAACCCCGTCGGCATCTACATCGGCACGCAGGCGGGCTTCACGTTCCAGGACTTCATGATCTGGGCGTTCCCCGTGATGCTCCTCTCCCTCGCGTCGACCGTGGCGCTCACGCTGTTCTGGTACCGGCGGGAGCTGCGCGCGTTCGACGTCGCCCTGCAGGACCGCCTCAGCCGGAACCTCAGCCTGGTCTCCAAGGTCGAGATCCCCTACCAGCGCGGCGTCGCCGTGCTGCTCTTCACGCTGGCCATGATCGCCTCGCACCACGCGCTGGAGACCCGGCTGGGGCTCGACCGGAACAGCATCCTGCTCGTCGCCCCGCTGATCTGCGCCGGCGTGATCATGATCGCGAAGCGCGACCGCGCCCGGCACTACGTCGAGCGCGAGGTGGACTGGTGGACCCTCCTCTTCTTCATGCTGCTCTTCGCCATCGCCGGCACGCTGGAATACACCGGCGTCACGACCCGCGCCGCGGGGGCCGTCGCCCGCGGGTTCGGCACGCAGATGGCCGTCCTGGTCCCCGCGGTCATGACGATGTCGGCGGTCGGCTCGGCCTTCGTCGACAACGTGATCTTCGTCGCCGCCGCGTCCCCGGTGGTCCACGAACTGGGGAAGACCCTCCCCGCGATGCCCCTCTGGTGGGCCCTCCTCTTCGGCGCCTGCTTCGGCGGGAACATCACGCTGATCGGCAGCACCGCCAACATCGTCGCCCTCGGCATGCTGGAGAAGCATTCCCACGTGCACGTCCGGTTCTGGGACTGGTTCAAGATCGGCTTTCTCTCGGCGCTGGTCGCCTGCGCCATCGCCACGGCGGCGCTGCTGGCGCTCGCGCCGCTGATGAAGTAGGGCGACGGGGACGAACGCGCATGGCGGACGGACGATCCATCACGGCCCGGAGGGCCCGCGGAGCCGCGGTCGCCGCGTGGCTGGCCCTGTGCGCCGCGGACGGCGCGCCCGCAACGGAGGACTCGGACATGAAGACGGCGGAGACGACGCGCCTCACCTCGCGGCTGGCCGGTTCGTGGTACACGGCCGACCCCGCCGCGCTGCGGAAGGAACTGGACGCGGCGCGCGCCGCCTCGGGGGAGGCGCCGGACGACGCCGTCGCCGCGCTGATCCTCCCCCACGCGGGCTACGCCTACTCCGGCGCCGTCGCGGCGCACGGGGCGGCGGTCGTCGCGGGCCGCACGTTCCGCCGCGTGGTCGTCCTCGGCCCCACCCACCGCGTGCCGATGCGCAACGCCGTCGCCGTCCCGGAGGCGACGCACTACGCGACGATCCTCGGCGAGATGCCGATCGACACCGCCTTCGTCCGCCGCCTCCGGCGCTACCCGCTCTTCCGCCCCGTCGCCGGCGCCCTGCCCGGCGAGCACAGCGTCGAGATCGAGTTCCCCGTCCTCCAGGCCGCCCTCGGCCCGTTCAAGCTCGTCCCGCTCGTCGTCGGGCAGATGGACGACCACGCCGTCCACGAGGCCGCCGACTGCCTGCACGCGGAGATCGACACGAACACGCTCGTCGTCGCCAGCACCGACTTCACCCACTACGGCCCGCGGTTCGACTACGTCCCCTTCACGACGGACGTCGAGGCGCGCCTGCGGAAGCTCGACCTCGACGCGTTCGAGTTCGTGAAGGCCCGCGACGCCGCCGGGTTCCGGCGCTCCATCGAGCGGACCGGCGCGACGATCTGCGGGCGCGACCCCGTCGCCGTGCTCCTGGCCATGCTGCCGGAGGATGCCGCCGTGCGGCTGCTGAAGTACGACACCTCCGGCCGGATCACCGGCGACTGGGAGAACACCGTCAGCTACGTCAGCGCCGCGGTGCGGTGCCGGTGGACGCCGAAGCCGCTGGACCGGCCCGTCGAGAAGGAACCCGCCGCACGGAAGGGAAAGGGCCCGGCCATGGACATCCCCGACGCCGACCGCAAGGCCCTGCTCGCCCTGGCGCGCGGGACGATCCAGCACTACTTCTCCACCCGGCGGAAGGCCGCGCCGCGCGACCTCGGAATCCCCGTCACCGCCGGCATGGGGCAGGTCGCGGGCGCGTTCGTCACCCTGCACAAGCACGGCGACCTGCGCGGCTGCATCGGCGAGATCCTCCCGTCGCGGTCGCTCCACGAGGCGGTGATCGACCACGCCCTCAACGCCGCCTTCCGGGACCACCGCTTCGGACCGCTCACGGAGCTGGAGCTGCCGGTCTGCGACATCGAGATCTCCGCGCTGTCCGAGCCGCGCGAGATCGGGTCGTGGAAGGAGATCGTCCTCGGAAGGCACGGCATCGTGCTGAACAAGGAGGGGCGCTCGTCCGTGTTCCTCCCGCAGGTCGCCCCGGAGCAGGGATGGGACGTCGCCACCACGCTGACGCACCTGGCGATGAAGGCCGGGCTGGACCAGGACGCGTGGCGCGAGGGCGCGACGTTCCAGGTCTTCGAGGCCGTCGTGTTCGGCGAGAAGGACTAGTCGCTCAGGCGAACCGCGGCCGCAGCGTGGCCCAGAGGTCGTCCAGGGCCTGCGGGATCACCTTGGTGCCGCCGATCACCGGCATGAAGTTCGTGTCGCCGTTCCACCGCGGCACGAGATGCTGGTGCAGGTGCGTCTCCAGCCCCGCGCCGGCCACGCGGCCGAGGTTGATGCCCGCGTTGAAGCCGTCCGGACGCATCGCCGCGGTCAGGACGGCGACGGAGGCCTCGAGCAGGTCCATCATCTCCAGCCGCTCGTCCCGCGACAGGTCCGCCAGCCGCGCCACGTGCCGGTACGGCGCCACCATCAGGTGCCCGTTGTTGTAGGGATAGCGGTTCATCACGACCGCGCAGGCCGCCCCGCGCTTCAGCACGAGGTTCGCCCGGTCGTCCCCGCCCTCGCGCAGGATGTCGCACAGGAAACAGCCCTCGCTCTTCGGCCCGAGGATGTACTCCATGCGCCACGGCGCCCACAGCGTATCCATGCGCGTTCCTACTTCGCGCTGACGACGGTCCCGGCCGGCGGGTTCTTCTCGCCGTCGGTCACGTCGCAATAGGACATCTTCTCGAGGACCTTGGCGACCTTGATCCTGCCGATCACCTTGCCCTCTTCCTTGCCGAGGACCTCGCCGGTGTCGGGATCCAGCAGCGTGGTGCCGAGCGAGCCCATGACGAGTTCCTGGCCGGCCTCGACGCCGAACTGCGAGCCGCGGTTGATGATGACCTGGCCGGTCTCGGAGACCTTCACGACCGAACCCTCGAACGGGAACGTCTCCATCTTCTTCGCGATGAACGCCGAGGCCTGGTTGATGCAGTCCTGCGCGGCCTGGCCGAGCGGGGTCTTCCGGAAGCCGCCCATCTCGGTGCCGACGCCCGCGACGCTCAGACCGACCCGCACCGACGTGTTGCCCGCCTTGCCGACGACCCGCTCCTTCGCGACGATCTCGCTCGTGGTCGTGTCGATCAGCTTCACGATGACCGTGATCTGCGCCTCCGACCGGCCACCGCCGAGGCGGATGCCGCGGATGCTGATGCCGCCGTCCGCGCCGGACTGGTTCTCGGTGATCTCGGTGACGGTGCCCGTGGCGATGTAGCGCGCCGAGCGGATCATCCCCTTCTGGGCGACGTCCTTCGCCTTCGCCGCGCGGCCGCTGGCCTGCAGGTCCTGCTCGACGAGGACATCCCCGAGCTTCTCGCGCTCGACCAGGACGAAGCGCCCGGAGTCGACCAGGGCGGACTCGAGCATCGCCGTCAGGTTGTCCCCGACCTGCCACTGCCCGTGCCAGCCGGACTCGTTGGCGAAGCCCTTGCAGCCGATCGCCTGCTTCAGCCCCTTGTACTCGCCGAGCTTCATGTCGGCGTTGCCCGACTCCGTCTTGGTGGTCGCCTTGCCAAACAGCGCAAGCGCCGGGGTCACGTGAAGGATGAGAGCCGCCGTAAGGACAAACATCAGCCGATTCATGAATGCCTCCCGCGCCCCGCCTTGGGCGCTCGGACAGTATACCCATGACCGCGGCGCCTGCAAATGGGCTTTGGACCGCGGACACCCCATTCCCCCACTCCCGCCTCCCTACTCCCGTCTCCCGCCTCCCTACTCTCGCCTCCCGGCCCCCGTCCGCCCGCCCCCGATCCCCGGAATCGGGCCAAGGCCGTCCGGGGCGGCCGCCGGGCGGGGCTCGACGTCCAACGCGATCCGTCCGTCGCCGCCCCAGAGGAACTCGCTCCGGAGCGGACCGGCCTGGCCGGCAGCGGTTTCGAAGGACTCCGCGGCGGCCAGGACGTGCACCATCCGACGGCCGGGAAGAACCACGGGGGTGAGGTCCAGCGACAGGCCGGTGCAGGCGGCCTGCCGGGACCGGTCGGCCTTCCACCAGACAACGTCCACGCCGCGAAGCGCGATGCGAAGCCCCGGCACGGCCGCGGGCGGGCCCGGGGCCCCGGGCTCGTCGGCGGCGCCGTGGAGGAGAAGCCCGGCCGTGCCGGCGAGAGGCCGGGGCGTCCACGTCCCGTCCGCCGCCCGCGCAAACGCGAGCCGCCCGGTCTCGACGGCGATCGACCGCAGGCGCGTGCCCTCGGGGGCGAGGAGGGACCAGCCGACGACGGCGCGGTCCGCCTGGATGCAGGGGGTTCCCGGCGAATCGAACCGGCCGGCCGCGACGCCTTCGACGACGAGGGCGAAGCCGGGCGTCAAAA
>VGWF01000147.1 GCA_016873715.1 Lentisphaerota bacterium
TTTTCGGATGAGGACGGCCGGGAGGGACGGCGGCCCCGCCGCCCGTGGCGCAGGATCTTGTGTGAACGGTTGAAGGAGCGAGAGCATGAGTTCCGATTCCATTCCGCTGGTCGACCTGGCGGCGCAGTTTGCGGCGATCCGCGCCGAGGTCGAGCCGCGCGCCGCCGGGGCGATGGTTCGCGGGCTTCCCCGGCGTGCATGACCATAATAAATGATCATATAGATTGGACACGACCGGAATAAAGTTGTATTGGTTTTGGTCATGATCATCGACCGTCATCTCAGCCGCGTCGCGTTCGATTCGGAGTGGGGGCGTCAGATGCGGTTCATTGCGGGGCCGCGGCAGGCAGGGAAGACGACGCTTGCCCGGCGCCAGTTGGAGTCCGCTCGCTGCGAGGCGCTCTATTATCTCTGGGATGACCGGGCCGTCCGGCTGCGCGCCCGTTCCGACGCGCGGTTCTTTCTGAAGGACGTGCCTCCGGGGCGGAGGCCTGCGTGGATCTGTCTGGATGAGATCCACAAGTTTCCCGGGTGGAAGAACACGTTGAAGGCGGCGTTTGACGGGGTGGGCGATGATTTCCGCTTCATCGTCACCGGCTCCGCCAAGTTGGATTGGATGCGACGCGCAGGGGACAGCCTGGCGGGTCGCTACTTCACCTTCCACCTGATGCCGCTCTTCCTGAGCGAGCTTGCGGGGCATCCCGCAGATCCCGGGAGTCCGTCCGGCGACGCGGGGGACTGGCTGCGGGACCATGCATCCGGGGTGCCGGCGGTCGCCGAGCTCTCCGGGTTGCTTCAATTCGGCGGATTCCCCGAGCCCTGCCTCCGTCAGTCGGCCCGTTTCCTGCGACGGTGGCGTGCGGAATACGCGGACAGCGTCATCCGGGAGGATCTCGCAAGTCTCACGCGCGTGACGGATCGCGAGCGGGTCCGGGAGCTTTACGACCTGCTGCCGGGCATGGTGGGCAGCCCGATCTCGGAGTCCTCCGTGGGTGCCCACATCCAGGTCAGCCCGCCGACGGCGAAGAGCTATCTCCAACGGTTGGGCGACTTCTATCTCGCATTTCCCCTGCGTCCGTGGTCCCGGAATATCAAGCGTTCGCTGCTCAAGGCGGCCAAGTACTACCTGTACGATTGGACGGCCGTCGAATCGGAGGGGGCGCGGTTCGAGAACTGGGTTGCGTGCGAGCTGCGGGGGCGGGCTCTTCTGTGGAGCGACCAGACCGGCGAGGAGTTCAGCCTGCACTACGTGCGAAACAAGCAGAAGCAGGAAACCGACTTCCTTGTCGTTCGCAATCGGCGGCCATGGATGCTGGTCGAGGCCAAGGTGTCGGACGGACCTCCTGACGGGCATCACGAGGCGATGAGGCTCGCCTTGGGCGGGATCCCGTTCTGCCAGGTCTGCCGCCAGCCGGATGTTTCCGTGCGGGTCCGACCGGGGGTTTGGAGGGTGTCGGCCGACAGGCTGTTCTCCGGTTGGTGAGACCGGAGCGGGCGGCCCGCCGGGCCGCGAACGGATTCTCGTGGGCGGAGGTGCTTCGCAGGTCCGTCGTGCGGCCCGCCCGGCGGGCGGGCCCTACCTTCTGTATGCGAGGACGGGCGGTTTTGATCCCACGAGGACGGCTGGTGGGGCCGGGCGGCCCGCCCGGCCGGACCCAGAACCACGGGTTGCACGGATGGCACGGATCGGATGAGGACGGCCGGGAGGGACGGCGGCCCGCCGCCCGTGGCGCAGGATTTCGTGTGAACGGTTGAAGGAGCGAGAGCATGAGTTCCGATTCCATTCCGCTGGTCGACCTGGCGGCGCAGTTTGCGGCGATCCGCGCCGAGGTCGAACCGCGCGTTGCGGAGATCATGGCGCGCGGGGACTTCATTCTGGGGCGTGCGGTGGGCGAGTTCGAGGCGGAGTTCGCGCGCTACTGCGGCTGCTCGCGGGCCGTGGGGCTGGCGTCGGGCCTCGACGCGTTGAAGCTCGCGATGCGGGCCATGGACATCGGCCCCGGCGACGAGGTCATCACGGCGGCGAACAGCTTCATCGCGACGGCGCTGGCGGTCAGTTCGGTGGGTGCGACGCCCGTCTTGGTGGACTGCGACGCTTCGATGTTCACGATCGACGTCCGGAAGATCGAGGCCGCGGTGACTCCGCGCACGCGGGCGATCCTGCCGGTGCATCTCTACGGGCAGCCGGCGGAGATGGACCCAATCCTGGACCTTGCGCGGCGGCGAGGAATCGATGTCATCGAAGACGCCGCCCAGGCGCACGGCGCGCGCTACCGCGGGCGGGTGTGCGGTTCGATGGGTCGCGCCGCGGCGTTCAGCTTCTATCCCGGGAAGAACCTCGGCGCCTACGGGGACGGCGGGGCGGCGACGACGAACGACGTCGCGCTGGCGGACCGGATGGCGACGCTGCGCAACTACGGATCGCGCGTGAAGTACCGGCACGAGGAACTCGGGGAGAACAGCCGGCTCGACACGATCCAGGCGGCCGTCCTCTCGGTGAAGCTCGCGCACCTCGACGCGTGGAATGCGGCGCGGCGGCGGCTCGCGGCGACCTACTCGTCGGGCCTCTCGGGGGTCGGCGACCTCATCCTGCCGGTCGTCCCGTCGCACATGGAGCCGGCCTGGCATCTCTACGTGGTACGGACGGCGCGTCGCGATGCGCTGCTGGCGCACCTGCAGGGACGGGGCATCGGCGCATTGATCCACTACCCCGTGCCGATCCATCTGCAGCCGGCGTACGGAAACCGGGGGACGAGGGACGAGGGACGAGGGACTGGGGCCGAACGCCGTGAGCCGGGAGAGGGGGGCGGAGGGAGGAGAGCGAAGAGCGAAGAGCCGAGAGCGAAGAGCGGAGAGCGGAGAGTGGAGGGCGGGGAATGGAAGAGGGGTGACTTCCCCGTGTCCGAAAGACTCGCGACCGAGGTGCTCTCGCTCCCGATCTACCCGGAAATGACGGAGGAACAGGTGGGGCGGGTCATGGAAGCGGTAAGGGATTTCTTCTGAAGGATGAGGGATGAAACCTGAAACCTGAAAGAAGAAGACCTGAAGGTGTGAGGGATGAAGCCTGAAAGCGGAATCACGCGCTGATCCGGGCCTTCACCTTCTTCGACATGGTTGTGAAGATGGCGATCAACTCATCCGACTCAACCATCATCGCATCGACGCCTTTTGACTCGATGCCGCACTCCTCGCGAAGCAGCTCAAGCCAAAGCAGGGTCTCGTCTGCCTCTTGTGCGCATAGTTCGATCTTTGAAACGAACTCGGCGTCGCTTCGCGCGCGGGATGCCTCCCTGTAGTTCGCGGCCACCGATGTTCCCGATCGAAGCAACTGCCGTCCCAGCACCTGGCACTCGGTACGATTCCTTGGCAGTGCGCAGTACACCCGGATCGCCGAAGCCGCATATCGCTTCGTGCGCTCCCGCAGTTCCTGCTTGCCTCTCCACGAGTCCGCCATGGCCCTCTTCTTTCAGGTCTCGGGTTTCATCCTTCATCGCTTCGGGCGAGGGCTGAAGCCTGAAAGCCGGATGGTCTTCTCTCCGTGTCCGGCTCTTCTTTCAGGTTTCAGGTTTCAGACTTCATCCTTCTCTTCTCACCCGTCCGCCTTCCCCGCGAGGATGACGAGGATGGTCCTCAGGATGATGGCGGTGTCGAGGAGCGGGTTGGCGTTCCGGGCGTAGTAGATGTCGTAGAGCACCGACTGGCTGAAGGGCAGGTTCTTGTTCCAGCTCGCGTAGATCTTCCAGAGACCGGTGCAGCCGGGCTTCACTTCGAATCGCTTCTTCTGCCACTCGTCCTGCAGGTCGAATTCGCCCTGGGGAAGGGGGCGCGGGCCCACGAGCGACATCTCGCCCCGGAGCACGTTGAAGAGTTGGGGCAGTTCGTCGATGGCCCACTTGCGCAGGAGGCCGCCGACGGGCGTCAGGAGCGCGCGGTTGACCAGCTTGCTGGGGCTCGGCGCATCCGAAGCCCGGTAGGCCTCGACAACCCGGGCGGCGCGCCCGGCATCGCGGTCCGCCCCGACGATCATGGTGCGGAACTTGAAGAACCGGAACGGTCGTCCGCCCATGCCCATGCGTTCGGTCGTGTAAAGGACGGGGCCCTTCGAGGTGAGCCGGACGAGAAGGGCGGCGAGCAGGAACACCGGGGAGAGCAGCAGGATGCCCAGCCCGGCGCCGACGATGTCCATCGCGCGTTTCTGGAATTGGAGGGCCGGGCTTTTCTGCATGCTGCGCATGCGGATGAACGGGATCTCGAAGTAGGTGTCGGGGTCAAGGTTCTGCTGGAGGCAGGCGGTGCGGTCGGCGTGGACGTCGACCCAGCCGAAGATCCTGACGCACCACTCGACGCAATCCATCAGTTCGCCGTAGTTCATGTCCCCGGCGGTGATGACGGCGCCCTCGATATTGTAGAGGTCGACCATCTCGTCGAGCTTGGACATCGGGCCGAGGCACGGGGCGCCCTCGATCACGGGGGTTCCGGGGGGGATGGCGTCATCGACGAAGCCGACGACGTGCATCATGTAGCGGCTGCTGTTCTTCCGGATCTGCTGCGCGAATTCGCGGCTGAAGTCGTTGGCGCCGATCAGGGCGATGCGTCGGTGCATCGCGCTGCGTGCGGCCCAGTTCATGAGCCACGGGAAGAGGAGCAGGCGGTTGACGGACAACGCCGTCAGTGTGAGGATGCCCCACACGAGGATCACGAGGCGGGACTCGACGATGAAGGGGGACTTGGTTGCGAACTGGAGGACCAGATAGCCGAAGAGCAGCGTGGCGATGCCCTTGACCAGTTGGAGGCCGTGGGCGGGTCGGGAGAGCCACGTACGGCGCTGGTACAATCTGAGGATGTTGAACGTGACGGGGACGGCCAGGATCGAAAGGAGGGCGACGAGGCCGGCCTCGGGGATCAGTTCGCCGGAGCTCATCTCGATGACGTTGATGAACGGGCGGAATCGAAGGCGCATGGCGACGCCGAAGGCCGCGAAGAACGCGAGGACGTCCGTGACCATCAGGTAGAGGGTCGCACGGCCGTATCGCTGGAAGACCGGGAGCATGGTGCCTTGTTTGTATACATCATGAAGCCAACCTGCCTTGATGGCGAGGAAAATTTACTCGCGGAAGGGAGTGGGAAGAGGACCCGCGATCCGTGGTCCGATATCCGAGGGCGGACGGAGGTCGGATGTCAGAGCACGGAGGGCGGGCGGGCCCCGAGGTTCGGGGGCCGATCAACGCTCTTGATTCGCCACGGGCCGTTCCGGGCCCTCGCCCCTCGCCCCTCGCACCTTCCGCGGTCCGAGGGCCGCGATCCGGCTGCTTTCGAGTCGCGGATTCCATCCGTGATTCCTCCGGAAGGCGTGAACGTGAAACCTGAAGCGCGGAATTCTGGACCTGTCCATGCGTGACGGGGGCAGATGGATGGGGGACGCTCTGCTGCTGCTGGCGGCGGACGCGTGTGTCCTCGTTCTTGCGCTGCTCGGCGGCGACCTGGTGCTTCATTGGACCGCCGGGGCGTCCGTTTCGCTGAAGTACAGCCTGCTCGTCGTGCCCGTGTGGTGCGTGGGGGCACTGCTCGCCGGGCTGGCGCCGGGGTGGGGGCTCAACGCGGTCGCCGAACTGCGCCGGGTGGAGCAGATGCTCCTGCTGATCTTCTCCGTTGCCGCGGTGGTGGTCTTCGTCAGCGGGATGTCATCGGCCGCGAGCCGCGGCTCGTACGTCGTGGCGTACCTGATCGCGGCGTTCGGCCTGCCGTTCGCGAGGCACGGGGTCCGCCATGCGGCCGCGCGGCGGGGGGTGTGGGGCATTCCGGTCGTGATCCACGGCAGCGGGACGCTCGCCCTTGCGGCAGCCGAGGCCCTGCGGCTGGATCCGTCGATCGGATACCGGCCGGTCGCATCGTTCGGCCCGGAGCCCGTGGCCGGCCTGCCGAGGCTCGGGGGGCTGGAGGACGCCGCCGCCTCGGTGTCCGTCGCCTTCCTGGCGGATGCGGATCTCCAGCACGACCAGCTGGCGCGCCTGGTCGACGGCCCCTTGAGCCGCTACCGGACGGTGGTCCTGATGCCCGGGCTCCTGGAGACGCCGTCGCTGTGGGCCGAGCCGCGGGACTACCACGGTCTGCTGGGGTTGGAGATTTCGAACAACCTGCTCGATCCGCGGGCACGCGTCCTGAAGCGGGCCGTCGAACTGGTCCTCGTGCTCGCCTCCATGCCGCTCTGGCTTCCGCTATGCCTCGTTCTCGGGGTCTGCGTGTTCCTGGGCGACCGGAGGTCGCCCCTGTACCGGCAGGATCGGGTCGGGCGGGGCGGCCGGCGGTTCCGGGTGCTGAAGTTCCGGACCATGGTGCCCCAGGCGGAACAGCAGTTGCAGGAGCGACTGGCGGCCGAACCGGCGCTCCGCGCGGAGTGGGAGGCCCATCACAAGCTGCGCGACGACTGGCGCATCACGCCGGCCGGACGTTTCCTCCGGAGGTGGTCGCTGGACGAGATTCCGCAGATGTGGAACGTGATCCGGGGCGACATGGCGCTGGTCGGTCCGCGGCCCTTGCCCGGGTATCATCTCCGCACCCTCTCGTCCGCCGCTCAGGTGCTCCGCGAACGCGTTCAGCCCGGAGTCACCGGCCTCTGGCAAATCCGCGGCCGGAGCGAACTCGAAGCCGACGACCTGGCGCGGTGGGATTCCTACTACGTCCGCAACTGGTCGATCTGGCTGGATCTGCTGATCCTTGCGCGAACGTTGCGCGCCGTCATCCGGGGCCGTGGCGCGTACTGATTCCGATGGGCCGGCGCTGGAGGGTCACTGGACGCGGTTTTGGGCACGACGGAGCGTGCCCCTCCAGGCTCCGGTGGAATGGGATCATGACGGGCTCTCGGGATGATGGATGGCGCCACTCAGCCTGCCACTCGACGCGAAGCAGCGCGTGGCCGGCGCCGGAGGGTCACGGGGCGCGGTTTTGGGCACGACGGAGCGTGCCCCTCCAGGCTCCGGTGGAATAGGATCATGATGGGCTCTCGGGATGATGGAGGGCGCCGCTCCGTCGGCGCCAAGAAAGGGCTCAAGAGCATCCTCATGCCGTGGCGGAACCGACCATCCCACCATCCCGTACTTGAACAGGGGAACCGGGCGATCCTGGTCTTCCTGACCGTCTGCACTCGGGATCGCAAGCCCATCCTGACCGACGCTGCCGTGCACGCTCTATTGCGCGAATCGTGGTCGCGGGCGATGGATTGGCGGGTGGGGCGATATGTTCTGATGCCGGATCACGTACACCTCTTCTGCTCTCCGGGGCGGGTCGACTACCCGCCGTTGCGATCGTGGCTGAAGTTCTGGCGGAGCTGGATCTCCATGCGATGGCCACACCCGGAAGAGCAGCCGATCTGGCAGCGCGATTGCTGGGACACGCAGATGCGGCGGGGGCAGAGCTACAGCGAGAAGTGGGAGTATGTACGACGCAACCCGGTTCGCGCCGGCCTCTGCACGTCGGCGGATGAATGGGCGTTTCAGGGCGAGATGAACTTTCTGACGTGGCATGATGCGTGATATGGGAGATGTGGTGGCCGGGGGATCTGTTCCGGGGCACGACGGAGCGTGCCCCTCCAGGCTACGGTGCGATGGAATCATGACGGGCTCCCGGGATGATGGAGGGCGCCGCTCGGCCCGCCACTCGACGCGGAGCGGCGCGTGGTTGGCGCCGGAGGGTGACGGGGCGCGGTTTTGGGCACGACGGAGCGTGCCCCTCCAGGTTCCGGTGGAATGGGATCATGACGGGCTCTCGGGATGATGGATGGCGCCACTCAGCCTGCCACTCGACGCGAAGCGGCGCGTGGTCGGCGCCGGAGGGTGACGGGACGCGGTTTCGGGCACGACGGAGCGTGCCCCTCCAGGCCCCGGTGCGATGGAATCATGACGGGCTCTCGGGATGATGGATGGCGCCACTCAGCCTGCCACTCGACGCGAGGCGGTGCGTGGCCGGCGCCGGATGTTCGTGAAGGGGACTATGCCCGATCGTTTTGATGTCCTTGGTGTCCGCGTGAGCGCGGTGGATCTGGCCTCGGCGACGGCCCGGATTCGTCGCGCCGTGCAGGACCGTGCGACCGGCTATGTCTGCGTCACCGGCGCGCACGGAATCATGGAATCGCTGCGCGATGAGGACCTGGGGCGGATCCACAACGAGTCGCTGCTGACGGTGCCGGACGGCATGCCCCTGGTCTGGGTGGCGCGCCGGCGCGGGGTCGCGGGTGTCGGTCGCGTCTATGGTCCGGACCTGATGCGGCGGGTGCTGGGGAGCGGAGAGCCGGGCGACGGGAGCCGGGAGTCGGCCGAGGCGGGGCAGGAGTTGGACGCGATCCAACGTCCGCCTTCCGCCCTCCGATCTCCATCCTCCCGCCTCGTCCCTCATCCGGCGGACCTCGCTCCGCCTCCGCCGGTGACGACATCGCATTTCCTGCTCGGGTCGACGGCGGAGGTGCTGGCCCGGCTGGCGGACCGTATCGGATCGGACTTCCCCTGCGCCCGCATCGCGGGAACGTGGTCGCCTCCGTTCCGCGATCTCACGGACGACGAGTGGCACGACGCGCTCCGGCGCGTTCGCGAATCCGGGGCGTCGATCGTCTGGGTCGGCCTGAGCACGCCGAAGCAGGAGCGGTTCATGGCGGGGTTCGTGCGGAGATGGGATGCCGGAGAGGGAAAGCGGGATTCGGGAGCCGGGAGACGGGATGCGGAAGTCGTGTCCGCGCGCCCCCCGCCCTGCGATCCCGCCCCGCTCCCCTCGGACCCCGGATCTCGGACCTCGGACCTCGGTTCTCGATCCTCCGTCGTGCTCATCGGCGTGGGCGCGGCGTTCGATGTGCTGGCCGGACTGCGCGCCGATGCGCCGGGGTGGGTCAAGCGTTGCGGGTTGCAGTGGTTTCACCGGCTCCTGCAGGAACCGCGGCGGTTGGGCCGGCGCTACCTCGGCGTCGTTCCCGGCTTCCTGTGGCGGATCCTCCCGGATCTGATCCTTGGGGGGCGCGGGCGATGAGCCTGCGACAGGCGCTCTACCGTGGCTTCATGCCCGGGTTCCGCGGGCGCAGGCATGCGGACTTCCGCCGGCGGCTGGACGTGCAAGGGGGCGAGCGCATCCTTGATGTGGGCGGATATCCGGCCGTCTGGGACGGAACGGGCCTCGGCGGGATGGTCACCTGCCTGAATCTCGACATCGAGGACGATACGTCGAATCCGGGGCGCGACCCCGCGCCGGAGGTCAAGGTTCCCGGTTCCGCAGCCCGACCGGGCGTGCCCCGGCGGGTCCGCGGCGATGCGCGGGACCTGCCGTTCGCCGACGGCGCGTTTGATGTGGCCTTCTCCAACTCGGTGATCGAGCATGTCGGGGCATGGGAGGACCAGCGTCGGTTTGCGGCGGAGATCCGGCGCGTGGCCCCGCGGTTGTGGGTCCAGACGCCCAACCGCTGGTTCCCGGTGGAGCCGCACCTCGTCGCGCCGCTCGTTCACTTCCTGCCGCGGCGCGTGCAGCCTGTCGTGGCGCGGTGGGCGACCCCGTGGGGCTGGGAGAACCGGCCGACGGCCGGGCAGGCGCGGGCGTTCATCGCCGGCATCCGCCTGCTGACATTCCGGGAGATGCGGGAGCTGTTCCCGGACTGCGAGATCCTCCGGGAACGCTGGATGGGCATGACGAAGTCGTTCATCGCCGTGAGAGGGAAGGCGTGATGAGCGTCCGCACGGGCATTCTGATCGGCCTGGCGCTGGCGGTGGTGTACACCATCACCGCGCCGCGGAACCGGACCGAGGCGGAGGACGCCTACGACTACGCGTGGTCCGTCGAGCGCGATGCCGGCCGGGCCGTGCTGCACCCGCATCACATGGCCTACGTGCCGGCGATGCAGGGGTTGCACGCGGTTGCGGGTGCGGTGGCGGGGCCGGTTCGGACGCATCCGGTGATGGCGGCGGTCTCGTCGGCCTGTGCCGGCGCGGCGGTCGTCCTGCTGGCCGCCCTGCTGGCGGGGCCGCTCGGCATGGGCCGCGGCCGCGCCTGGGCTGCGGCGGCGGGCCTGGCGGCGTCCTACGGCTTCTGGCGATACGCGTCCGAGGCGGAGATCTGCGCGCCGATGCTGGCGATGGTCCTCGGCGCATGGGGGCTGGCGGCGGGAGCACGCCGGTGGCAGGGATGGGTGCTCTCGGGCGCGCTGGGCGGCGCGGCGGTGCTTGTGCACGTCTTCGCGGCCGTGCCGGTGCTGGCCGCGGTTCCGTTGTGGCTCCGGATCCGGCGCGGCCCCCGGGCCGCGCTGATCCACGGCGCCGTTGCGGCCGGGCTGGCCGCTGCCGCGTATGCGTGCGCGGGACTGTCGCCGCTGCATCGAGCGGGCGCCTCCGCCGACGGCCGGACCGGCTCTCACGCCTCGCAAAACGTGCAATGCCCCGGCGACGGGTTGCGGCGCGAGGGCGGGGTCTCGGCGGCGTCGTTGGCGCGCGCCGGCGTGGGGCTGGGCCAGGCGCTGGTGTCCGGAAACTTCCTCTTCGCACAGCCGCGTTTCGCCGATGCGATGCAGGCACGGTACCCGGCGCGGATGCTGGAGGAGGAGGTCTTCATGGGCCGTGCGGCGCGGCCCTGGATGCGGGGTGTGCCGTGGGCGACGCTGGCGGCGCTACTGGTCGCGGCGCTGGCCTGGATCGGCGCCGTCCTGCGGCGGGGGAGGCGGGCGGAGTCCGGCAGTCAACAACCGACAACCAACAACCAACATCCAACATCCAACAACCAACATCCAACATCCAACAACCAACAACCAACATCCAACAACCAACAACCAACATCCAACAACCAACAACCAACATCCAACAACCAACAACCAACATCCAACAAC
>VGWF01000148.1 GCA_016873715.1 Lentisphaerota bacterium
GTAGTAATGCCCGGTCGCCTTCTTCTTGTCGGCCAGCCACTGGTCCATGTCCTTGGGCACCCCGTGGCCCGGCGGACCATAGTAGAGCTTCTTCTGGTACTCATTGATCTGATACGGCCCCGCGCTGGGCGGGCGGTAGTCGGTGTGCAGGCTCTTGCCGCCCCACGCGGTCTTGATGAGCAGCACAGGCTCCTCGAACGCCGCGTCCATGGTGAGGCCGAAGGTGAACTCCGGCCCGATCTTGCCGCCATCCTCCGCCGGGTTTCGCCGCGCGCCATAGCCCGCCGTCAGCGGGCCGAAGCCCTCGCCGTTCGCGTCGCCTCCGCCGGTGAAGTACGAAATCCACGCGCCCGCACAGACCGTCGGCTTGCCATCCGCACCGCGCATCATCTTGAGCAGCGGCGCGGTGGCCGGGTCGTCGCCGATGTAGTCGAAGGTCTCGATCTTCGCGTGGCCCTCCATGTTCGATTGCCCGGCCAGGATGAACACCTTGAGCGGTTTGGCCTGCGCCGGTGCGGTGAGCGTCAGTCCGGCGGCGAGGGCGAGCGCGATGCGAACGGATGAGCGGATCTTCATGGGTACCTCCGGCAGTTATGTGACCCGTTTGCGGCCAACAGCTTTTCGGTCTCGAGCGCCGACCCCCGTCGCCCCGGCGTCCTGCAGCAGTTGATTCAGGGTTTCCGCGTTCACAAACTGGATATCGCGTTCGCGTTCGAGGAACGGGCGAATCTCGTCCGTCAGGGCGCGCATGTCCAGGGCCAGGAGACGCTCACGCGCCAGGGACGGCCACCGGCTCGCGTCCATCTGGCCGGTGCCCTGGGTCTGGTCGAGCGCATGCTGCAGCAATTCGAGATTCGGCGCCACCGGTGGACGGTGCGACAGGTACCAGAGCAGGTCGTACCAGTCGCGCCCCTTGGCATACTTTCGCGTGATGGCGGCATGCAGCTTCCCCGCCAGCAGGGATGGCAGGTCGTGATGCTGAAGGAAGAACGTCAGATGACGGGTCACCAGGCGGCGCTCGCAACGGGCGCCGGCCGGGGGCCGGGTGTCGATCTCGACCTTGATGGCCAGTTTCTCGTCCGCCATGGGGGAAAGCCCCGCGTCCCGCAGGATACACGCCACCCGGACCCAACCCGTGTGTACGGTCTTGCGGTCGTTCCAGGTCACGTCCGGGACGAAGCCTGCGAAGGTGAGGTCCCGCTTTACTTTCTCCATCCACGCCTTGCCCGCGTAGCCCTCCGCGGAGACCAGGGAGAAGTCGAGGTCCTCGGAGAAACGCGGCAAGTTATGCAGGAAGCGGAGCGACGTGCCGCCGACGAAGGCGAGCGGGCGGAAGGCCTCGGACTCGTGCAGCGAGCGCAGGACGAACGCCTGGAGGTATTCGCGCAGCAGATTGAGCGACTGCCCGGGGTCCGTGGCCCCGCGCGCGAGGGCGATGGCTTGTTCCTTCACAACGTAACCGATCCTGCCCCGGCTCGGGCGGCAAGGTCCAGCCAGCGTTTCGCCGCCCGTTCCAAACGGGGACTCCGGAAGCGGCCGGCGTAATCGAGGAGGCGGTCGGCGGAAACACGCTCCATGTGCTGGTAGCGCATTTCATCGAGCCGCTCGGGCGTCCATGGCCCGTCGGACAGATGCCAGTGATCCAGCAACGCCTTCTCCGGTTCCGCCAGCGCGACCGGATGTCCGCCCCAATCGACGACTTGCTGCCCGAAGAAGAAGTCCTGCTTGAGGTTCCGGTAGTCGAACGTGCCGAACGGATTCTCGAACCGGCGCGGCACGCGCGTGGTCACGCTGGTGAACCAGACCACCCGTTCCGGAATCAGATCGTAACATGCCAGCGCCCACAGGCCGCTCAAGTACGAAGGCCGGTACAGCGGATTGGCCAGGGCGGCGGGAACGATCGGCGCGCGGCGGTACGTATCGGACAGCGTGTACATGCCCCGCCGGAGCCCGATCACCTTCCCCTGTTTCATCCAGCGCGATAGCTGCATACGAAGCGCCTCACGCCGGTCCTCACCCGCCTGCACCAGCAAGGCCAAGTCGAAACAGGCCAACCCTGCTGTCAGACGCTGCAAGGTGCCAAGTCTCATAGACGATAGATATCATTAATGTATATCTTTGTAAACAGAACAAGACGCCAACTCCGAAAAGACGACCCCGCCCCCGAGAGGGCTCACGCGGTCTTGTTTCGCCAGTACGCCACGCCGGATCGCGCGGCTGCGTCAGGAGCACCCCGGCGCCGCCGGTTTCGAGCCGCGAACGCCGCCACAACCCGCGCACCCGCCGGCGGCCTTCCGCTCCGCGAGACGTTTCTCGATGCGCAGGGAAGCGGGCGTCACCGACAGCCCGCCCAGCGCGGTGCAGCGATGTTCGCGCGGCATCCGCTCCGCCACGCGCCTGGTCGTCTCGATCACCTCGTCGAGCGGGATCAGCTGTTCGTAGCCGGACAGCGCCATGTTCGCGCAGGAGGGCGCGTTCGCGGCGGCCATCACGTTCTTGCCCAGGCACGGCGATCTCGTCATCCGCTCCGGAAGTCAGGGCCCGGATCTGCCGATGGGCCTCCCGGTAGGTCCGTTGTTTCTCGTGCGTATTCATGGGACCAAGGTCGCGCCCGGGGGTGCGGAAGCCCGCTTCTTCCCGCTCATCATGGGCACCAGCTGCACCAGCAGCACACCGGCCAGAATCAGGCCACAACCGAGGACGGCCCGTCCGGTGAGTGTTTGCTTGAGCACGAGGTACCCGAAGACCGCGGCGAAGACCGATTCCATGCTCATGATGATGGCGGCGGGCGCGGGTGGACAGTGCTTCTGACAGACCACCTGCAGCGTGAAGCCCACCCCGACCGACATCACGCCGGTATAGGCGATGGCGCCGGCGGCCGCCGGGATCTGATCGAAGGTGCGGCGCTCGAAGAGCAGCCCCGCCACGGTGCTCAGGACGGCGCAGGTCGCGAATTCAAGTGCGGCAATCCGGTACGGGTCGCCTTTGCCTGCGGCACGGTCGACAACCAGAATCTGGCATGCCCAGAAGACCGCGCAGACCAGGGTCAGCCCGTCGCCTTTCGAGACCTCGAGCGTGCCGGTCACACTCAGAAGGTAGAAGCCGGCGAGGCAGATGAGTATGCCCGTCCACAGGACCTTCGGGGCCTTGTGCCCAAGAAACAGGCCCAGCAGTGGAACGAAGAGGATATAGAAAGCGGTGATGAAGCCGGAGTTGGCGCTGGATGTAGACTGCAGGCCGATCTGCTGAAGGGCCGCCGCGGCGAACAGGAAGATCCCGGCGCCGATCGTTGCTCCGATCGGCAGCCGGGCCTGCGGGTCCGACGCGACGGCGTGCTTCCTGCGCCACGCGATCAGCGGGATCAACACGAGGCCGCCAAGGGCGAAGCGGAGGCCCGTGAAGATCATCGGGCCAAGCCCCTTCTTCATGGCGATCTGCTGTGCGGCGAAGGCCGAACCCCAGATCATGGACGTCAGCGCGAGCAGCATCTCGTATTTCAGGGCCAACGCGCCGGCCGGTCCGCTCATGGTGCCGCTTTCGCCATCTCGGCCGCGATGGCCTTGAGGCTCTTGGGCCACGTGTCGAACGTCACGGCCTTGCCGCCCGGGATCGCGGGCGCGGCGATCTCCTTGACCAGCGCGGGCGAGGGCTGGGCGTAGAGGAAGGGCACTTGTTTCTGGCCGTAGGTCGCCGGCAGGCTGCGCGCGTACAGCTCCAGCTCGGCGGAGTAGTCCGCGGGCGCGTAGCCGAGGTTGGCTTCGCCCGGCACCCAGATCACGCCGGACACGCCCATCGGCGTCAGCGGGCTGACGCACCAGTTGTAGGCCAGCATGGGAACCGTGTCGGGCTTGACCCCGCCATCCCGCCCGGGCTCCGGAAACGCCGGCATCTGCAGCGGCGCCGCGGACAGGTCCCCGCCCTTCTTCGCCCGGTCGGCGATCATCGCGACCTCCGCCTTCACGGCCTCGATGTGTGCGGCGATGGCGTTGCGGGAGACGTCGGAGTTCGGGTCCTGCAGCAGCAGCGAATCCAACCGGGCGCGGAAGGACGGCCGCCCCGCATCCTTGAAGCCGGCGAACGCGGTCCACGAAAGCGGCGAAGCCATCTGGTCGCGGCTCCCCGAGGACATGGTCACAAAGCCCTGCGGGATGCCGGGGCGGTTCAGCGCCTTCGCAAATTCGTATGCGAACATCGTCACGCAGTCGCCGGCGGCCGCGAACTCGGCGGTCTGCCAGAACGACTGGTACTTGCGGTCGGCGCCGGTCTCGAAGCCGCGCTTCCTCGGCGTGGGGCTCGAACTGGCCGCGGTTCGCCGCCTGAACTCGCGCACCAGCGGCAGGGCTTCCGGAAGGGTGGCCTTCTTGTCGCGCGAATCGTAAGCCGGCTCGCTGGTCAGCAGCGTGCTGCCCGTGAGGAACCAGACGTCGCCGACGAGGATGTTCTCGACGGCCCTGCTGTTGCCGGTGCTCGACTTCGCCGTCAGAGAAACCGGCGTGGCGGAAGCCTTACGCGCCGGGAAGGAGACGGACCACAGCTGCCGGTCATCGGCCACGGCGGTCTGGGTCTGATCGCCGAGGGTCACGGTCACCTCGACGCCCTTGTTCGCGCAGCCCCAGACGGGAATCGGCTGATCGCGCTGGAGGATTGCGCCGTTGCGGAAGTGGGCCGCCACCGTGAACACGGGATGATCGCGGTCGGTGAACTGCGCATACTTCGCCTTCTTCGCCTCGGCCTTCGCCAGGTCATCCTCTTCGAAGATGAGTTTGCCGTCGACCGCGGCAAAGGGCGTCGCGGGCAGGCCGGCCCGGTTGTAGAGGTTCGCGTTCTGCGGCGCCGCGCAGTAGGCGTACTGCACGCCGACCGGCTCGGGCACGTCCTTCGAGGTCACAACCACGGTGTCGCCGACGATCTCGGCCTCCGCGGCCTGCCACTTGCGGTCCTTGCCGCAGAGGCGGAAGTGGCTGAGCTTCGCGCCCGGCGTCGGCTGCGCCGGCTCGACGAACTTGCCGGGCTCTTTCATGTCCTTCTCGAGCCCCTTGCTGCCGACCATCAGCCCGCCGAACAGGCTGCCCTTCTCGAACGAAACGACCGCCTTGTTCCCGTCGATCGCGTACTTCTCGTAGATCGGCCCGGTGTGCGCGATGTCGCGCCCGTACTCCTTCGCCAGCGCCCAGCGCGCGAGCCGCATGCCGGGATGGAGCTTGTTCTGGTAGTGGATCGCGCCCGGCGACGCGGGGTTGAGGTCCGTCTGCACCACCATCCCGACGTGGCGGCGGTTGTTCATGAAGAAGAGGTGCTGGGCCTGGCGCACGTCGGCCATGCCGACCTCGTCCGGGCTCTGCGAGCCATACGCCTGCATCTGCGTGAAGTAGAAGGGCATGTCGGGCTGGCCCCACGCCAGACGCCAGCCCTGCACGAGCGCTTCCATCCGCGCGGCGTAGAGGCGGCCGTCCTCGGCATTCGATTCGCCCTGGCACCAGAGCGACCCGCGGACGGGGTACGGCACGACCGGCGCGATCTTGCCGTTGAAGAACTGCGAGGGGCCGCGCCACTGGCCGGCGATGCCGGGCAGGTCCGGCCGCTTCAGCGGTCGGGTGCTGGGAAAGCCCAGCGCCGCCGACGCCTTCTGCCAGGCCGCGAGATCCGCGTAGTACTTCTGGAACGCGGCGCGGCCCTGGTCCGTGCCGGCGTCGCCGTCGCGGATGAGGTCGGCGTCGATCGTGAGCCCGGCATGGGCCTCGATCGCCTGGCGCTGCGTGAACGCCTCGATGCGCGTATTGCTGTGGGAGGTCAGCAGGATTCCGACCGGCACCTTCAGCTCCTTGTGCAGCTCGTGGGCGAAGGCGAGGGCGAGGGCCGAGAAATCGCCGGCCTGGCGGCTGGTCTTCCAGCCCGCCTCCGAGGTGCCGCGACGCTGCGGGTAGAGCGCGGAAACGGTGTCGGTCCGCAGCTCGCGGATCGGGGCCTCGTCCGCGGAGCTTGCGAGTTCCTTTGCCAGCGCGGCGCACATCGACTTGGCGGCGAACCACTCCATGTTGGACTGGCCGGAGGCGTGCCAGACCTCGCCCACCAGCAGGTTCTTCAGCACAACCTTCGCGCCCGCGCTGTCGCTGATGATCATCTCGGCCGGCTGGTCGCCGGCCTTGAGCGGCTTGAGCGCCAGCTTCCAGAGGCCGTCCGCGCCGGCCTCGGTCGCAACCTTCTGGCCAAGGAAGTCCACGGTGATCTTCGTGCCCGGCTTGCTCCAGCCCCAGACCGGGATCTCCACGTCGCGCTGCAGGACAGCATTGTCCCGGAAGGGCAGGCCGAGCTCGATCGCTGGCGCGGGCGTGGCGGCGGCCTTGTCCTCCGCGGCCGGTGTCGCCGGAGGTGCAACCAGCAAGGCTGCCGTGAGAGAGAGGAGTGCCAGGGTGGGGGAGCGATGGTTCATGTGTTCATCGTGATGTAGTGGCCGTGCGGCGGCGGGATCTCTTCCGGAAAGCGGCAGTCCCGGATCCGGCTGTTGATGGCGCATTCCGGCCGCAGGCGGCGGATGGTCCGGTACAGATCCTCTGCCTGCAAGGCGGTCTTCATGTCGATCTCGTCGAACCACAGCGGGGCGGGGCGGTGGGGGCACCCTTCTTCGCCCTGCGGGCATCGCAGGGCGGGCGCGCCCGTCGGGACCGGCATGAAGCACCGACATCATGGTTGAGAGGCTGCCCGAGGATCTGCGGGAAAACAAGAACTACAGGCGAGGGCCCCGCATCCCGCGGCTCGCAATACCGGACGGCCGGAGGGGGCGCCGGCCAGCGGCCGGGCTGCCCGCCCGGCTCCCCGCGACTCAACGCTTGTGGGCGCCCAGATACCGGCTCACGATGCCGAGGTTCTTGATGAATGCCGCGCTGTCGATGATCCGCCGCGTGTCGTCGGCATCGCCGTGGTACCTCAGGCGGCCCTCTTCCACCCACGCGCCACGCTCGTCCAAGGCGGTGATCGTCCCGCGGACTTGGGCCTCCAGCGTGGATGTGATCGTGGGCCTGTCCTTGGTATGGCGAACCGCAGCCAGTTGCTCGCCGGTGAGTTGCGCCACCCGCTCATACTGCTGAGCCAGGCGGTCCAAGTCGTTCTCGATCTTGAACCCGTAGTGCGTCGGCATGTCGCTGTCGTCGTACGTCAGCTCGTACTGGCGGGTGAAGTACAGCGGCTTGTTCGTTCTTAACTCGTAGAAGCGTGCCAACCGGCCGTCGGTCAGCGCGGAACGCCGAAAGTACGCAATCGCCGGGGGCACCGGCTCGAGGAACTTGCGGTCGCCGGTCTCGATATACAGCCGCATCAGCGACCGCAGGATCCCCTGCGATTCGCTGCCGGAGATGGCCGGCGGCTCGAACTTTCGGGCCCAGACGGGATGCATCTCGAAGTCGTACTGTTGAGCCCAGGCTGGCTGCGGCTCCGGCATCCGGGCCAGCAGAATGAACTCGCCGGCCCGCAATGCGGCTTCGCGATAACGGGGTTCCCGATACACCTCGGCGGCCAGCAGCAGTGAATCGATCGTGTCACCGATCGCGTTGTCGTTGAACGTGTAGTACACCCAGTAGTCGCCGCCGGGATGCTTGCGCGGCCAGGATTCCGGATGGCTGGCACGCAGGACCGGGTACTTGCCCGGATCAGGAAACTCCTGGAACGCCTGAGGCCAGGCGCCGTTGGGGAACTGCGCCTTCAGCACCGCCTCGAGGGAAAATGTGATGGCTTCGTGGATGCGCGGGTCTTTGAAATCCAGCGCTCTGTCCAGCCGGCTCAGGAAGCGGATCGCCGACTGCGACTTGTCGTCGTCGAACGTGGACCAATTGAAGGCCCTCTTCTTCGGCGGCGGATCGACGCGGTACGCCGACTTCTTGCGCAACTCCGGGGCAAAGTCGATGTGAGCCGTCCAAGCGCCGCTGCGCAGCTGGCCTTGGACCAGGCACTCGCCGGCAACCTTCGCGGCAGCCAGCAGACAGGGCTCCGCCGTATGCTCATAGGCGTCCAGATAGGCCATGCCGACCGACGGCGTACCGGGCGGCTGGACCCACACCGTGTCGGGGCCCGTCTTGCCTTCACCCTCGCGTTTGGCCAGATCGGCGCTGTAGCGGTACACGTACCCGCCGTGCGACGCAACGTGCTGACTGTAGAAATCCACCGCTCGCCGCAACGTCTTGGCCGCCTGTTCCGGCAACGCATCGTCGGCCGCGGCAAGAGACGCGGCCATCAGCAGCGCGGCGAGCGATCGCCCGAACGGTAACCGGCGCTTTCCGGTTATCCGATGGCGGGGACGACGCGTTCCAGGGTGGTAATCCTGCATTGCGCCTCTCCTTTCGCCGGGGAGTTCATGCGCTACTTCGGCCTGATAATCGTCTCTTGGGCGGTACGGCCATCCTGACTTCCCACGCGGGCTCCGCTGGGCAGGCGCGCCAGGGGGACCGGCATGAAGCCGCCGTTTCATGCTCGAAACGCTGTCAGAGTGCCTGGGGGAAGGCAAGGACGAACAAAGACGGATTGCGACGCTCCTCGCGTGCCGCTGCAAGCGCGGCCAAGGGCGCCCTCGACAAGCGCATTCTGAATCGTGCCGCCTGTGTCCTGTGCAATGCAACGCGGCGTTCCGCACCGCATCGACGGGTCTGGCCGGCGGAGGCCTCCGCGAGGGCTTCGCAGGATATCGAGTTTCACAACCCGATCCCATGCGAGCCCCCACGCCTCCGCGGCGGCCCGGTACGAAGTCACGGTGCGGCCTGGCAAGGAGCGATCCAATCACGGAAAAATAGTCGGCCTGCATAACTGGACAATACATAGACATGCTGTAGGGTGAGGTCAGGCACACGTAGGGTGGTCCGATGATCGGGCGGCCCGAAGGTGAGAAAGAAACGGAGCAAAGTCATGAAGAAGTCCATGCTTGCAGTGGCGGTGGTGGCGGGTTCGGTTGTGTTGGCCGGTGCGGTTCAGGCCGGTTCCTGCGGCAGCTGCAGTTCGAGCGCGGCGAAGAAGTCGGCGAAGCAGGACGTGGTCGACACGGCGGTCGCGGCGGGTTCGTTCAACACCCTGGTGGCGGCCGTCAAGGCGGCCGGTCTGGCGGACACGCTGAAGGGCGCGGGTCCGTTCACCGTGTTCGCCCCGACGGACGAGGCGTTCGGGAAGCTGCCGGCGGGAACGGTCGAGAGCCTGCTGAAGCCCGAGAACCTCGCGAAGCTTCAGGGCATCCTGAAGTACCACGTCGTGGCGGGCAAGGTCACGGCTGAGCAAGCGTCGAAGCTGACCTCGGCGGCGACCGTCCAAGGCTCGAACATCCGCATCGAGGCCAAAGAGGGCTCGGTGAAGATCAACGAAGCCACGGTGGTGAAGGCCGATGTGGAAGCCAGCAACGGCGTCATCCACGTGATCGACCAGGTGATCCTTCCCCCTGTGTCCTGATCCGTGATGTTGATCGCCGAAGGGAGGCCGCGGCCCTCCGGGGCCGCGGTCTTCTTGTTAAGGGAAGCGGGTTCGTCGAAGCCAGAGCAGGGGAGTGTGGTGGTAGGCCCGGCGGGAGTTCTTTCAGGTTTGCGACCTGACTCGTGGGTGGAGAGGCCGGGCGTTCCGGAAGGCGCAGGTTTCGAAGTCGTGAAGCTTGGGTGTTGTCGAAGTACCGCTGCAGGGCCGCCGCGTGGGCGGGGCAGCAACGGAACAGGAGTCGGGTCATGAGCATGTCGAATGTGGATGGTCGTACGTTGCATCCCCCGACGGTCGATTTACGTGTCGAGCAGCAGGCCACGCTGGACCGTCCACGGATGAAGTACACGCCGATGGCGCGGTTCTTCTTCGAGTCCATGGACTTCATCTACGGCAAGCAGCTTACGATGCCGAAGATCAAGCTGATCGAGATCCTGGCGCGGATTCCCTATCACGCGTGGGAGATCAAGGCCTATTGGCGGCTTACCTTCGGATACCACGACGAGAAGATCCGCCGGGAGGGCCTTGATCTGGTCAAGCTCGGGCGGCTCTCGCAGGACAACGAGTTCTGGCACCTGATCATTGCCGTCGAGAAGATCCGCGAGGACGGCATCAAGGAGAGCGGCTTCTGGTTTCAGTTCATGCCGAGGGTGATGGCGCTGGGCTATGCCCTCTTCGCGAGGCTGCTGGCGACCTTCAATTTGAAGGGCGCATTCCTGTTCAACGCGATGTTCGAGGACCATGCCGAGCACGAATACGCGCAGTTCGTCAAGGACCACCCCGAACTCGATCAACAGCCCATGAAGAGCGACCTGGTCAGGCAGTTCGGTTCCCACGCCACCTGGGGTGACGTGTTCCGTCACATCGGGCTCGACGAGCGCTTTCACAGGAACGAAAGCCTGCGGGAGGGCGGTTGGGTGGACCAGCTTGCGCCCTACGCGAGTCTCCCCGCGGCCGTGGATGCCGGACCGGGAATCCCCTTGCAGGCGGTGGGGGGCTCGACCCGCGTGAAAGGAGATCGCTTCACGGGCGGTACGGGCACCCTGCTTGGCCCTGCGGGCTTCGCAGGGCCGGCGCGCCCGTTGAGGCCGGCCTGATCCTCTCTCTCGTGGTGGACAGGCTGCCATAATGCTGAGGGAAGGCTAAGGAGTCAGCGAGCAGATCGGCGTCCGGCCGGAGGAGCGGGCTCTGATCGATCCCGGGATGTGGACGAAGCTCGCAGGCTTCATCGAGCGCTGCGAGTCCTTCTCCCACTCAGCCCCTAGGGCGGCAATCGCCCAAAGTCAGTAGGGCTTCTGAAAGCGGGCGTCAGGCCCTCCCGCGCTTTCCGGCCCCGTGCGGCGACTTGATGGCAGCCCTGTCATCCATGGCTTCCGCATCGCGACG
>VGWF01000149.1 GCA_016873715.1 Lentisphaerota bacterium
GCAGGAGGTTCCATAGGCGGGGCGAGTCCATCGTCTCCGCGACGTCCTTGAGCAGCATGCCCTCCTGCTGCAGGTAGCGGAGGAAGACCTTGATCGCGGCGAGGCGCCGGGCGAGCGTCGTCGTGCGGAGGCCGGCCTCGCGGGCCTCCATCAGGAAGTTCACGATGTGGCGCCGCGTGACCTCGCCGAACGAGCCCGCCTTCTGCCCGTAGAGGAACCGCACGAACTCGCGAAGGTCCGTGCCGTAGGCGGAGCGCGTGTTGGGACTGAGGCCCCGTTCCAGCGCGAGGAAGTCGAGGAACTGGTCGACGAGCGCCTGCACGCGGTCCCCCGGCGCCGCGTCAGCCGGCGAGCGTCCCCTCGAGCGTGCGGCCGGTCAGCGTCTGGAACGCCTCGAGGTACTTCGCGCGGGTGCTCGCCACGACCTCCGCCGGCAGCGGCGGGGCGGGGGGCGTCTTGTCCCAGTCGAGCGACTCGAGGTAGTCGCGGACGAACTGCTTGTCGTAGGAGGGCGGGTTGCTTCCCGGGCGGTACTCCGCGGCGGGCCAGAAGCGGGAGCTGTCGGGCGTGAGGGCCTCGTCCACGAGGTGGAGCTTCCCGTCGATCGTGCCGAACTCGAACTTCGTGTCGGCGATGATGATGCCGCGGGCGAGGGCGTAGGCCGCGGCCTCCTTGTAGAGCGCGAGGCTCGCGTCGCGGACCTGGCGCGCGAGATCGGCGCCGAGCAGGGAGGCGGCGGTGTCGAAGTTGATGTTCTCGTCGTGCCCGACCTCGGCCTTGGTCGAGGGCGTGAAGACGGGTTCGTCGAGCCGGTCGGCGAGGCGGTAGCCGGCGCGCAGCGGCATGCCGCCGATGGTCCCGCTGGCCTGGTAGTCCTTCCAGCCGGAGCCGATCAGGTAGCCACGGACGATGCACTCGACGGGCAGGATGCGCGCCTTGCGGACGAGCATCGTGCGGCCGCGGAGCAGGTCGCGGTGGGCCTGCATCGCGGGGGGGAGGTCCTCGACGCGCGTCGAGACGCGGTGGTTCGGGACGATCGCCCCGAGGCGGTCGAACCAGAAGGCGCTCATCAGGTTCAGCACCTGCCCCTTGTTCGGGATGCCGTTGGGCAGGATGCAGTCGAAGGCGGAGATGCGGTCGGAGGCGATGAAGAGGCACAGGTCGCCGAGGTCGTACACCTCGCGCACCTTGCCGCTCTTCAGCTTCGGGATGCCGGGCAGGTCGATCGTCGTGTGCGCCTGGACTGTCATCGTCGAGGTCTCCTGCGGTTGCGTGAAACGGCCCGGGCGGGAGCATAGCAGGATCGGCGGGATTGAAAAGAGCGAGGCCGTCCCGGGCGGGCGCATCCTGGGTCGGCGTTGCCGCGGGGATCCCCCGAAGGGCGGGCCCGGAGATGCGCCCCTCCGGGCCGCCCGCCGACGGTTCCGCTGGACACGCGCGCGCCTTCGTGCATAATGGGTGCGATCGGAAACAAATGGAGCCGGGGTCATGCAGGGCGTCAATCCGTACCGGGCGACGGTCGAAGGCTATGCGCGGCTGCTGCGCGAGGGGCGCTCGCTGCCGCTCGGCGGCATCGCGTCCCCGGCGGGGGTGCCGGAACGGCCGGACGCGCCGAAGGTCCTTATCCTCGCGCCGCATCCCGACGACGAGTGCATCATCGGCGGTCTGGCTCTCCGGCAGCTGCGCGAGCGCGGCGCGGCGGTCGTCAACGTCGCCGTGACGCAGGGATCGAACAGGGATCGCCAGGCCGGGCGGCTCGACGAACTGCGCGCCGCGTGCGGCTACCTCGGCTTCGGCCTGCGGACGACGGTTCCCGGCGGGCTGGAGAAGATCAGCCCCAAGGGGCGCGCCGCCGATCCCGCGAACTGGTCGGCCGCCGTCGCGTGCGTGGCGGCGATCCTCCGCGAGGAGCGGCCGGCCGCCGTGTTCTTCCCCCATGTCGCGGATTGGAACGGCACGCACATCGGCACGCACCTGCTGGCGACGGAGGCGATGGCGTCGCTCGGCCCCTCGTTCGCGACGACCGTGGTCGAGACCGAGTTCTGGGCCGCGATGGACACGCCCAACCTGATGATCGAGTCGTCCGCCGCCGACGTCGCGGACCTCGTCGCGGCGACCTCCTTCCACGCCGGCGAGGTCAGGCGCAACCCGTACCACCTGACGCTGCCGGCGTGGATGCAGGACAACGTCCGCCGCGGCGGGGAGATCGTCGGCGGCCAGGGCGGCGCCGCGCCGGACTTCGCCTTCGCGACGCTCTACCGCGTCCGCCGCTGGGAGCGCGGCGGCTTCCGGCCCGCCCCCGCCGGCCGCGCCGTCGCCGCCGCCGCCCCGCTCGACGGCATCGCAGGCGTGTGAGGGATCCGAGGACTGAAGAGAACCGAGCCCGAAACCCGGAAAGGACCAGGACCATGAAAGTTCCGTTCTACGGCCACGTGAAGCAGTACCAGAACATCCAGGGCGAGATCGACGCGAACCTGCGCGAGGTCCTGATGAGCGGCCAGTACGTGATGGGCCCGATGCTGAAGAAGTTCGAGGCCCAGTCCTGCGAGTACTTCGGCTGCAAGCACGCGATCGGCGTCGGCAACGGCACCGACGCGATCTGGCTCGTGCTGATGGCCCTCGGCATCGGTCCGGGCGACGAGGTCATCACGCATCCGAACACCTTCTTCGCGACCGCCGAGGCGATCTGGATCGCCGGCGCCACGTGCGTCTTCGTCGACTGCGACACGACCACCCGCTGCATCGACCCCGCGAAGATCGAGGCCGCGATCACGCCCAGGACGAAGGCGATCATCCCCGTCCACCTCTACGGCCAGTGCGCCGACATGCCCGCCATCTGGGCGATCGCCGCGAAGCACGGGCTCCAGGTCATCGAGGACAACGCCCAGGGCATCGACGGCCGCGGCGACACCTTCCGCCAGGGCGAGCGCAGCGCGGCGGTCGCGACGAGCTTCATCATCCAGAAGAACCTCGGCTGCTTCGGCGACGGCGGCATGGTCTTCACCAACTGCGACGAGATCAACGCGACGGTGCGCAAGCTCCGCAACCACGGCTCGGCCCAGCGCGACCACCACAGCTTCGGCTTCAACAGCCGCCTCGACGACCTGCAGGCCGGCGTGCTGAGCGCGAAGATGCGGCACATCACCGCGTGGACCGACCAGCGCATCGCGCTCGCGAAGCGCTACGACGCGGGCCTCGCGGGCTGCCGCCACATCGCGCTGCCGGTCTGCCGGCCCGGCTACCGCCACGTCTACCACCTCTACGAGATCGAGACCCGGGACGCCTCCCGGCGCGACGCGCTGGTGAAGTTCCTCTGCGACGCCGGCATCGACGCGAAGACGCACTACTCGATCGCGATCCACAAGCAGGCGGGCTTCCCGTGGGGCAAGCCGTTCCGGATCGCCGGGTCCGTCGCGAACGCCGAGAAGAACGCGGCCTCGTGCGTCAGCCTGCCCATGTTCCCGGAACTGACGCCGGCCGAGGTCGATGCGGTCGTCGCGCAGGTCAGGGCCTGGGACGCCGCGCAGGGTTGATCGTTGCCGCGGCCGCGACCGGCTGCCGGTCGCGGCCGTACCGGGGTGGGGAGGAGAGCCGACGATGAGCCAGGTCTACACGGTGATGGTGGTCGGGGCGGGGAAGCGCGGCATGCACCACGCGGCGGCCTTTGCGGCCAACCCGCGGTTCCGCGTCACGGGGCTGTGCGACATCGACGCCGCGCGCGTCGAGGCCGGCGTCGCGAAGCTCGGCGGGGGCGCGAGGGGCGGGTCCGACGCGGCCGCGATGGCGCGGGACCTGCGGCCGGACGTCTTCTGCTTCTGCACGATGCCGCACCTGCGTCTGCCGATGATCGAGGCGGGCCTGGCGGGCGGCGCGAAGCTGATCGCCTTCGAGAAGCCCGTGGCGCTGACGAGCGCGGAGCTCTTCCGGGTCCGCGGCGCCCTCGCGGCGGCGGGCGTCAAGGCCGTGGTCAGCCACCAGCACCGCTACGGCCCGCACTACCGGGCCGTAAAGGAGATCGCGGCCTCCGGTGCGCTGGGGCGGATCCACACCGTCTACGGCACCGCGACGGGCTGGATGACGCACATGCTCAGCCACATGATCGACTACGCCCGGTGGTACGCGGGCGAGCCCGCCGCGCAGTGGGCGATGGCCCAGGCCGCGGGCCGGGGCAAGCTCGCGGACAACCACCCGTCGCCGGACTACATCGCCGGGGTCGTCCAGTTCGCGGGCGGGATCCGCGGGGTGTTCGAGGCCGGCGCCGGCGCGCCCGACCAGCCCGAGGTCGCCAAGTGGTGGGGCAAGAACCGCATCGGCGTCCAGGGGACCGGGGGGTTCGCGGAGGTGCTCACCAACGGCGGCTGGCGCGCGCTGACGCGGCGCGACGGCTGGCGCGAGGGGCCCGGCGCGATGAACTACGACGCCGACATGCCCCCCTACGTGCAGGACATGGCGGACTGGCTCGACGGGACGGCGGTGCACCCGTGCAACTTCGACGGCGCCGCCGCGGGCGCGGAGATCATGCTCGCGATGCAGCGTTCGGCCGCGCAGGGCGGGCAGGTTGCCCTGCCGCTGGAGGCGCCGGCCGACGAGCAGGCCCTCTTGAAAGCCGCCGTGGCGGAGCGCAAGGTGCTGGTGTCCGACCCGGTCAACGCGAAGGAATACGGCGTCTGACGCCCGGCCGGCCGGAGGAGGATCGCCCATGGAAGTCGTCCTGATGCCCGACCGCGACCGTGCCGACGCGCTCGCCGCGCGGCTGCTCGCCAGGGCCGTGCGCGCCCGGCCCACCCTGGCGCTCGGCCTCGCGACCGGCCGCACGATGGAGCGCGTCTACGCGCGGCTCGCCGCGATGCACCGCGACGAGGGGCTCGACTTCTCGCTGTGCCGCACGTTCAACCTCGACGAGTACGTCGGCCTGTCGCCGGCGGACGAGGGCTCCTACCGCCACTACATGAACCGGCACCTGTTCTCGAAGGTCAATGTCGACCTGCGCAACACGCACCTGCCCGACGGCATGGCGGCGGACCTCGACGCGGAGTGCCTGAAGTACGAGGACCTCATCCGCGAGGCCGGCGGCATCGGGCTGCAACTGCTCGGCCTCGGCAAGTCGGGCCACATCGGCTTCAACGAGCCGCTCTCCGCGCTGCGGTCGCGCACGCGCGTGAAGGGCCTCACGGAGACGACGATCGCGGAGAACCGCGGGCAGTTCGCCGACCCCTCGCGCATGCCGCGCCGCGCGATCACGATGGGCGTCGGGACGATCCTCGAGTGCCGGCGGCTGGTCATGCTCGTCACGGGCGCTTCGAAGGCCGCCGTGCTCGCGCGCGCCGTCGAGGGGCCGATCACGTCGATGATCTCCGCGAGTGCGATCCAGCTCCATCCGGCGTGCACGGTGATCGTCGACGAGGCCGCGGCCGCGGATCTCCAGGAGAAGGCCTACTACCGCTGGATCTTCCGCAACGAGCCCGAGTGGCGCGAGGACCAGGACCTCTGACCGCGTTCAGACCGTCTCGCGGGCGTGCCGGTGGCTGTGGCAGTCGAGGTTGACCGCCACGGGCAGCGACGCGATGTGGCAGGGGTGCGAGTTCACGTGGACCGCCAGCGCGGTCGTGTCCCCGCCGAGCCCCATCGGGCCGAGGCCGGTGGCGTTGATCTTCCCGAGAAGCTCGGCCTCGAGCGCGCGGTCCTCCGGATCCGCCGCCGGCTCGCCGAACGGCCGCAGCAGCGCCTCCTTGGCCAAGTGGGCGACCCGCTCGAAACTGCCGCCGAGACCGACCCCGACGACGAGCGGCGGACAGGCGTTGCCGCCGCTTTCGCGGACGGTCCGGAGCACGAAATCGACCACGCCGTCGCGGCCGTCCGCCGGCGTCAGCATCGCCAGCCTCGACATGTTCTCGCAGCCGCCGCCCTTCTCGACGAAGTCCACCGCGACCCGGTCGCCCGGGACGATCCGCACGTGCAGGACGGCGGGCGTGTTGTCGCCGGTGTTCCGGCGGGCGAGGGGATGGGCGACGATGCTCTTGCGCAGCAGGAAACGGGCGTAGGCGTCGCGGACCGCCGCGTTCACGGCGACGTCGAGCGGACCGCCGGCCAGGTGGACGTCCTGGCCGATCGAAAGGAAGACGACGGCGACGCCCGTATCCTGGCACAGCGGCCGGCGCTCCGCGCGCGCCACCGCGGCGTTCTCCAGGATCTGGCCGAGGATCGCGCACCCGGTGCAGCTCCGCTCGCGCTTGGCATGCCCGGCCAGCAGGTCCGCCTCGTCGCGGTCGAGTTCGAAACTGGCCCGCTCGATGCAGCGGACCAGCGCCTCGCCGATCCGCGCCACGTCGATCTCCCGGATGTCGCCCATGCCGCCACGTTCGCACTCCCGTCGCCGCGGCGCAAGCCCGTCGCCGGATGCCCGGGCGCATCTCCGGTTCATTGACCGGATCGTGCGGGCGCCTTCGTCCTCGCTGCACGGGACCGGAGAAGCGCCCCTCCGCCATCCCCCCGCGCACGACCGGCGGTGGCCCCGAGTCGTAGTCATCACGCTCCGCGTGATGATCATCCGGATTGCGAAGACGTCCTCACGCGGAGCGTGAGGAGTACTTTGCGCCCGCCCCCGGCCATCCCCCTGCGCAGGAACGGAGATGCGCCCGTCCGGCCGGCGGAGCGCGGAGTCGCGGGCGGATGCTGGAGCCCCTGCGGTTGCCGGTTTGCGCCGGGCCGGGTTTGGTGGTTTGATCCGGGGCATGATGACGGACGATGCGGGCGGGGCAGGGACCGTGGTGGACGTGGAGTTTCCGCTCGACGAGGCGCGGGCGCGCGCGCTGCGGGCGGGGACGCTCGTGCGTCTGAACGGCGTCGTCTACGCGGCGCGCGACGCCGCGCACATGCGGATGGCCGCCGCGGTCGACCGGGGCGAGGCCCTTCCGTTCGACCTTCGCGGCGCGGTGATCTACTACGTCGGCCCTTCGCCCGGCTCGGAGGGCCGGCCGGTGGGCTCGGCGGGGCCGACGACGAGTTCGCGCATGGACGTCTACGCGCCGCGACTGATCGGACGGGGCCTGCGCGGCACGATCGGAAAGGGCGAGCGGTCCGCGGCCGTCGTCGAGGCGATGCGGCGTCACGGGGCGGTCTACTTCGCCGCGACCGGCGGGGCGGGGGCCCTCCTGGGGCGGTGTGTCGTTGCGGGCGAGATCATTGCCTACGAGGATCTCGGCCCGGAGGCCGTGCGCCGGCTCGTCCTCCGCGACTTTCCGGCGATCGTCGCCATCGATGCGGAGGGCCGTTCGCTCTACGACCGGGGCGCCCCGTGAAGAAGCCGAATCCCGTCCTCTGGCGCCGCCTGCAGGCCGCGGCACAGGAGGAGGTCGAGGCGCTCCTCCGCTCCCTTCCGGCCCCGTTGCGCGCACGCGCCCGGGAGGTTCCCGTCGTCTTCGAGCCCTGGCCCTCGCAGGCGGTTCTCGACGAGGGCTTCGAGCCGGACATCCTCGGCCTGTTCGTCGGGCACGACCACGCAGCCTCCAACGACGATCCTCTCCCGCCGGAGATCCTCCTGTTCCTCGCAAGCCTGTGGGACTATGCCGGCGGCGACACGGAGGCCTACCGCAACGAGGTCCGCCGCACGATGATGCACGAACTCGGGCATTACCTCGGCCTGGACGAGGACGGGCTCTTCGACCGGGATCTCGACTGAGCCGCCTTTCGGCTTGATAGGCCCGTGCGGGATCGCTATTCTGATGCAGCGATCCGGCGTTTCTCCCGGCCGCAGTCGTGGGTTGCGGGGAGCCCGGGGCGATCGCGGAAGGGGGCGGCCATGGCGGGACCGTGTTGGGCGGTGGTCTTGGCGACCGGCAGGGACCAGGCGCTGGCCGGTGGGGCGGATATCGCTTTCCTTGGCGTGGGCAACCGTCCCGCGCTGGCCCATGCGATGGCGGCGGCCGAGGCCTGCCGCGATGTCGAGGGCATGGTGGTGGTCGCGCCCCGCGAGCGCGTCGACATGGTGAGCGCCATGAAGTTCCGCTTCGGTTTCAACAAGCTCCGTGCCGTGCTGCCGGGCGGGGCGCAGCGGATCCCGAACATCGGGGAGGCGGTCGAGGCCTTCGACGAGGAGATCGAGTGGGCGGTCGTGCTCGAGTGCGCGCGCCCGATGGTGACGCCGGCCATGGTGTCCGATGTGCTCGCCGGGGCCCAGCGCACCGGGGCGGCCGCGATGGGCGACGCCATCGCCGATCCCGTGCGCGTGGAGGTCCGCAAGGGCGAGGAGGAGATGCTCGATGCCCGCTGCGTGTGGGCCGTCCAGACCCCGCAGGCCTACCGGCGCGACCTCCTCCGCAAGGCCGTTGCCGCGGCCCGCAAGCGGCGGGGCGAGGCCCCGGATCTGACCGCCCTCGTCGATGCCGCCGGCGGGCGCGTCCGCATGGTCCAGTCGCCCCGCATGAACCTGAGGCTCCGGAGCGCCGATGACCTGACCGCCGCGTCGCACCTCTCGGGGTGAGCGAAAAAGGATGTGACGCGCCCCCCCGGCTGCTGTAGCCTGTCCCCATGCGGACCGGTGCGACAAGAAACGGCGGTCGACGGTGACCAAGTTCGCCAAGCCGAGCGCGAAGTACGCGATCCTGGGCGACGTGCACAGCAACGTGGAGGCCCTGGATGTCGTTCTCTCCGACGCCAAGGCGCGCGGGTGCACGCACTACGCGTGCGTCGGCGACGTGGTCGGCTACAATGCCAATCCCCGCGAGTGCCTCGACCGCATCCGCGAGCTGAACTGCGTCACGGTCCGCGGCAACCACGACCACTACTGCGCGGTGGAGGAGAAACTCGACGGGTTCCATCCGCTGGCCGCGGACGTGGTCAACTGGACCCGCGGAATGCTGGACGCGTCCCAGATCGGGTACCTGCGCGCCCTGCCCTACCGCCAGACGGTCGAGAACTTCACGATCGTCCATAGCACCCTTGACACGCCGGAGATGTGGGGCTACGTCTTCGACAAGTTCGAGGCCGATGCCAACTTCAATTACCAGTCCACCGCCGTCTGCTTCTTCGGCCACACGCACGTTCCGCTGGCCTTCGAGAAGACGAACGACGTGCGGTTCGGCCTCTACAACAAGGTCAAGATCACCTTCGGGCGCAAGTACTTCATCAACGTGGGCAGCGTCGGCCAGCCGCGGGACGGGGATCCCCGCGCGGCCTACGTGACCTACGACCTCCGGACGGGGGAGGTCGACCTGCACCGGCTCGACTACGACGTGGCGGGGGCGCAACGGAAGATCCTGGATGCGGGGCTCCCGGAACGGCTCGCGCAACGGCTCGCGCTCGGCCGCTGATGCGCTTCGGCGCGAAGGAACGTGGCATGACGAAACAAGCCCTCTGGCTCGCGGCGCTGCTGGCGGCCCCGGCGTTCGGGCAGGTCGAACTGAGGCTCCGCCTCGCCAACTCGACGGTCGTCCACATGGAGTCCATCCTGGCGTCGGTCACCGTCGTCAATGGCACCACGGACGCCCTGGACATCGGCGAGACGAACGGGAATGCGAGGCTCTTCTTCGACATCGAGGCGAGCCCCGGCCGCATCGTCGGCCGCGCCGAGGCTCCCATGTTCCGGAAGCTCGCGCCGGTGCCCGTGGCCAAGTCGGCCACGCTGGAATTCGACCTTCTCAATCTCTACCAGATCCGGTCCTCGGGCGCGTACTCGGTCGTGGCGCGCCTGCACAGTCCGGCGGGCCTCGTGACGTCCTCGCGGCAGTACCTCGACGTCGTGCCGGGCATGCCCGTCACCTCCATGTCCAAGCCCGGCCCCGGAGGGAACCGGTTCACCTACCAGTTGCGCTCGCTCGCAAGGGACCGCGAGGACCATCTCTTCCTGCGCATCGACGACGATGCGAAGAGCCTCTGCTACGGCGTGTTCGATCTGGGCAGCATGCTGCGCGTGGTCGATCCGGTGATGCGGTCCGACGGCCGCGGTCGCATCCACGTGCTGCACCAGTCCGCCCCGGCCCGCTTCACGCACAGCGTCTTCGAGCCCGACGGGCAGCCGGTGAGCTCCCAGTTCTGGACGGGCCGCCCGTCCGGCGTCGCGCTGCAGCTGACGGAGGACGGCGACATCGTCGTCGCCGGCGCGCAGGCCTATCGCGGCGACAAGGTGGTCGCGCCGCCGAGCGTGGATTCCCGGCGCGTCGAGGAGATGCAGCGGGAGACGGGGCTGCAGTCGCGCTTCATGCCCGGCGCCACGCCCTCCCCGGCCCGGGACCAGCGTTGACAGGGGACCGGCCGTCCGCTACCGTACGCCGATCTTTCGTGCACCCGTGGTGGAATTGGCAGACACGTAAGATTCAGGTTCTTATGCCAGCGATGGCGTGGGGGTTCGACTCCCTCCGGGTGCACCAGTCCCTTCTCTCCAGCGGCGGTACAGGGAGGCCGGTTCCATGGAGTCCACCGTTTCCCCGCAGGCTCACCGGCGGTACGTGCTCGGCGCGTGCCTCGTGGCGACGCTCGGCGGCCTGCTGTTCGGCTACGACACCGCGGTGATCTCCGGCGGCATCGGGTTCCTCAAGCAGCGCTTCGGAC
>VGWF01000150.1 GCA_016873715.1 Lentisphaerota bacterium
CTCACCTCCTCCTCCGACCTCACCCATACGTGCACCGCGTTCCATCCCTCCACCCTTTTCACGTGCATTCCGGGCAGACTGAGCACACTCTCTTCCCAAGGCATGGCATCCTCCGTTCTTCTCTTCTTGGCCTATCGTATAGGCCTACGGTTGATGCCGTGCCCCCTTCTTTGATGGAGAGCCCATCGCGCGCTTCGAGGTGCGCGACACCGGCATCGGGATCTCCCGGGAACAGGTCGGATGCCTGTTCAAGGCCTTTTCGCAGGTCGACGGCTCCACGACAAGGCGGCAGGGCGGCACGGGCCTGGGCCTTGCGATCTCGCGCCGCCTCATCGAGCTGATGGGCGGGCGGATCGGGGTCGAGAGCGTCCCCGGCGCCGGGTCGACCTTCTGGTTCGAGATCCCGTTCCCGGTTGCCGAGGACCAGCAGCGCCCCGACCAGCCGGATACGACCCTGCTCCAGGGCGTCCGCGTGCTGATCGTCGACGACAACGAGACCAACCGGCTGATCCTCGACCGGCAGACGCTGGCCTGGGGCATGTCGGCCGAGATGGCGGCGGACGGCGCCCGGGCCTGGGAGATGCTCGGCCGGGCCCTGCGGGATGGCTGCCCGTTCCGGCTCCTGCTGACCGACATGATGATGCCCGGCATGGACGGCGCCGAACTCATCCGCCGCGTGAAGGCGGATCCCGGTCTCGCCGCGACGCGGGCGATCCTGATGACGTCGATCGGACGGTCGACCATCACCGACCGCCTGCGCGAATCGGGCCTGGCCCATTGCCTCACGAAGCCCGTGAAGCGCGCCCTGCTGGCCGAGATCATGGTCCGCGTGCTGAAGGAGCTGCCGCCGGAGGGCGTCGCGCCGGGACCCTCCGCCGCCGCGATGCCGCGCAAGCCGATCCTCGGCGCACGCCTCCTGCTGGTCGAGGACAACCCCGTCAACCAGAAGGTCACGCTCCGGCAGTTGCAGACGCTGGGCTACCGGGCCGACGCGGTCTGCAACGGCATGGAGGCGGTGGTCGTGCTCCGCACGATCCCGTACGACCTGGTCCTGATGGACTGCCAGATGCCGGAGATGGACGGCTACGAGGCCACCCGCCGCATCCGCGCCATGGAGGAGCGCCGCCGCGAGCAACTCACCCGCATGGAGCCGGACCGGCCCCATCCGGAGTCGCGGCGCGTCCCCGTCGTCGCCATCACCGCGCACGCCATGTCCGGCGACCGCGAGCGATGCGTGGAGGCGGGGATGGACGACTACATCACCAAGCCCGTCCGGATCGAGGACCTCAAGGATGTCCTGGTCCGATGGCTCGGCGCCGAGGAGCTTCCGCCGAAGGAGACGCCATGAAGGATGCGCACCCGGCCGGAGGGGACGGACTGTGGCAGGCGCCGGGAGGCGACCTGTGGCGCGATCTCATCCCGGACATCGACGAGCGGGCCGCCCGGAAGCGGGTCGACAGCTCGGCGGTGGACGAGGAGGTCCGCGCGATGTTCATGGACCAGGTCCGCGAGGCCCTCGCGGACCTGCGGAGGTCGATCCCCGCCGGCGACGCCATGGCCGTCCGCCGCGTCGCGCACATGTTCCAGGGAACCGGCGGGGCCGTCGGGGTTCCCGAGATCACGATCCTGGGCGAGGCCCTCAGCGCCGCGGCCCGCGCGGCAGACTGGGGCCGTTGCGCCGACCTCGCCGAACGGCTGCGGCGCTGGCACGTCGCGAACGGAGGCGAAGCCTCCGGCGCGCCTTGACGGCGGCTCCCTGTCGCGCTAGCGTTCCGCGCTCAAACCGGTTCCCATGATGAGCGTGCCTTCGATCCAGATCCTGCCGTCGTTGCTGGCCGCCGATTTCGGCCGCTTCGCCGACGAGTGCCGCCGCGCCGAGGCGGCGGGCGCCGACGCGCTCCACCTCGACGTCATGGACGGCCACTTCGTCCGCAACATCAGCTTTGGCCCCGACGTCGTCCGCATGGCCCGCGCCGCCTGCGGGCTCCCGCTCAGCGTCCACCTGATGATCGACCGGCCGGACCTCTACCTCCGCGCCTTCGCCGAGGCGGGGTCGACCATCATCCTCGTCCATGTCGAGGCCCCGTGCGATGTGCGCGAGACCCTGCGCGACATCCGCGGCCACGGCATCCGCGCCGGGCTGACCCTGAACCCCGAGACCCCCTTCGAGGCCGCGATCCCGTTCCTGGACCTGCGGCTCCTCGACGAGGTTCTCTTCATGTCCGTCCATCCCGGGTTCGGCGGCCAGGCCTTCATGCCGTCCGTCCTGCCCAAGATCCGAGCCCTGCGCGATCGCGATCCGGCCATCGGGATCTCGGTCGACGGCGGCATCGGCGATGCGACCGCCGTCCAGTGCGCCGGGGCCGGGGCCAACGCCTTCATCGCCGGCACGACGCTCTTCCGCGCGCCCGACATGGCCGCCGCCACGGCCCGCATGCGCGCCGCCGCCTCCGCCGCGTTCCGGGGCGGGGGAGGTCCGCCGGCATGAGCGCCGACATCTCCCTCATCCGCAACTTCTGCATCATCGCCCACATCGACCACGGCAAGTCGACGCTGGCCGACCGCATGCTCGAACTCACCGGGGCCATCGAGGCCCGCGACATGTCCGCCCAGGTCCTCGACGCGATGGACCTCGAGAAGGAGCGCGGCATCACGATCAAGGCCCATCCCGTCTCGATGCGCTTCAAGTCGCGCGACGGGCAGGTCTACCAGTTCAACCTGATCGACACCCCCGGCCACGTCGACTTCTCCTACGAGGTCGCCCGCAGCATCTCCGCCTGCGAGGGCGCCCTGCTCGTCGTCGACGCCACCCAGGGCGTCGAGGCGCAGACCGTCGCCAACACGCACCTCGCGCTGGACCACAACCTCGAGATCCTCCCCGTCCTCAACAAGATCGACCTGCCCAGCTCCAACGTCGCCGAGGTCTCCCAGCAGATCGAGGAGATCCTCGCGATTCCGATGGACGACGCCTTCCAGGTCAGCGCCAAGACCGGCGCCGGCGTCGCCGAACTGCTCGAGGCGATCGTCCACCGCGTGCCGGCCCCGAAGCCCGGCCGCGTGGGCTGGACCCGGGCGCTCGTGTTCGATTCGACGTTCGACGTCTTCCGCGGCGTCATGCCGTACGTCCGCCTGATGGACGGCGACCTCCGCGCCGGACAGCGGATCCGGATGATGAGCACCGACGAGGAGTACGAGGTCAAGGAAGTCGGCCAGTTCGCGCCCAAGCCCTTCGCGGTCCCCTCGCTCGGCGTCGGCGAGGTCGGCTACTTCGTCGCGACCATCAAGCACCCGAAGGAGGTGCACATCGGTGACACCGTCACGCGGTCCGACCAGCTCGCCAACGAGCCGCTGCCCGGCTTCCGCCGTGTCCACCCGATGGTCTTCTGCGGCCTCTACCCGGTCAACAGCTCCGACTTCGAGAAGCTCAAGGCCAGCCTCGAGAAATACAACCTCAACGACAGCGCCATCGTCTTCCAGGCCGAGTCGTCCTCGGCGCTGGGCTTCGGCTTCCGCTGCGGCTTCCTCGGGCTGCTCCACATGGAGATCGTCCAGGAGCGCCTGCGCCGCGAGTTCGATTGCGACATCATCGCCACCTACCCGGGCGTCGTCTACCGCGTCCACCTCACCAGCGGCGAGGTGAAGGAGATCGACAACCCCGTCTTCATGCCCGACGTGACGCAGATCGCGCACATCGAGGAGCCGATGATCCGCGCGCACGTGATCTGCCACAACGAGAACATCGGCGACATCATGCAGCTCGTGATGGACAAGCGCGGCGCGCTCGAGAAGACCGAGTCCATCGACACCCGGCGCGTGATGCTCACCTGCCACATGCCGCTCAACGAGATCGTCGTCGACTTCCACGACCGCCTCAAGAGCGTCAGCCGCGGCTACGCGTCGATGGACTACGAGCTGGCCGAGTACCAGGTCGCCGACATCGTCAAGATGGACATCCTCCTCTCCGGCGAGGTCGTCGACGCGTTCTCCTGCCTCGTCCACCGCGAGAAGGCCAACGCGCGCGGCCGGCAGATGTGCAAGTCGCTCTCCGAGGCGATCCCGCGGCACCAGTTCGTCATCCCCGTCCAGGCGGCCATCGGCCGCAACATCATCGCCCGCGAGACCATCCGCGCCTTCCGCAAGGACGTCACCGCCAAGTGCTACGGCGGCGACATCTCCCGCAAGCGCAAGCTCCTTGAGCGCCAGAAGGAAGGCAAGAAGCGGATGAAGCAGGTCGGCCAGGTCGGCATCCCGCAGGAAGCGTTCATCCAGGTCCTCAAGAGCGACACATAGGTCGGATGGCCCGGGTTCGCAGGTTCACCGGCCTGCATGTGCCGATGCGGACGCCGCTTCCACGCCGATTCCCGCTTGTCCAGCCGACGCAACCGTGTCATCGTCGATTCGCCCACAGACGGAAAGGAGCGATGACAGCGGATTCCTCAGGCCTGGGCGCGATCCTCGCGGCATGTGCCGTCCATCGACACGTTCCATCCGTTCGTCTGCAACGATCACGAAACCTCCGCGCCTCGCCGCCACCCGCAACTCGACACATCCGAACAGCGGAGGCCTCCGAATGACGGACTTGGCTTCTGCGCAGTGGGTGGTTTCAGCAATGGCTTGGGACCGATTCACGGTTCGGCAGGAGACGCTGGGATGAGAGGACGACTTCTCACGCTTTGCATCCTCGCGACCTGCTCTACCGCCGTCGGGTCTGATGTTGATTTTCCGCGGCTCCACATCAACATCGGCGAAGTTGCCCCAGCAAACTGGGTCGTCTCCCACATCGATACGCAAGCCAAGCCCTACGGCTTCGATCAGTCCCCGGGAAAGGACTCTGGACTGGCCGTCACATTCAAAGGGCCGGGCACTGTCCGAGGCGCCAAAGGCGAACCAACGAAAGAGGCCTTTACCATCTACATCATGTCGAAGGCGTTTGTCCCAGTTCCCGTTCAGCCACCTGGCACACCGGAGACGCCCAGCCGACTCATCGGTGACACACCGCAAGGCGATCACGTCTACGTGAAGGTATGGTCGCAGATTGGAACCTGGCCGAGGTGGGAAGCAGACATTCAGAAGCAACTCAGGATTGGGCCGAACCAAGAGTCGTTTGCTATCGGCCCTGACGCGTCTCAGCGACAACACTGACGTTCGGCAATTGACGGGGGAGAGAATGAACTGGGAATACGAGGTCTATGTTGCACAGGTTGGCAGAGAGGGAATTGTCGTCCGCCCGGAGTTGAATCCGGCGGAGTTCAAGGCAGTACTGAATCATTACGGCGCGAGTGGATGGGAGCTGGTGGCTGTGTTCGATGTGAACATGCTGCAGGGAGGATCGAAGCAGGTGGTCGCGACCTTCAAGCGACCCCGCCCAGAAGGCAAGACGCCGACTCCGCCACCGCTTCCGACATGAGGACCGTTCCGAAGCACAGCTCCCCGCCCAGGGCAACCCGCGGCGGGTTGCCCAGGCTGAAGCCGTTCGTCAGCCTCGTAGAGAAGGGCTGAAGGGGTCGCATCCAAAAGTACAACTGCTGAGCGCGCGGCGGGCGGAACGGACCCATAGACCGCAGCGTACGACATGGGCGGCAGCGGCCGTGCCTCGCTTTCCGGCCGGGCTCCTGACCCATGGCATCGCCGATTGACTCGCCCGGATCACCGATGCACTCTCTCGCCGGTACGAGGTTGGCATCGAACGGACGGAGGACGCAGGATGACCGGGGCGGGAATCATGAAGGCCGAAGGAGAGGAGCATGAAAGCAGAAATATCGACGTGACCCTTTCCGCCCATGTCTCTCCGGTCGCCAGGTGCCCGAGGATGCGAAACCGTAGCAGATTCTGACGATACCGGGCTCCACAACCACGCTCATGAAACAACTCCTCCTCTCGCTGTCGTCCGTCGCCGTTCTTCATTCGGCCTTCTCAGCGCAGCCGAACGTGCTCTTCATCAATGCCGATGACCTTCGAGCTCCGGGCGGCATCATGACGAAAGAGCTGATGAAGACGCCCAACCTCGACCGCCTCGCCGAACGCGGCACCACGTTCGAGCGGGCTTATGTGCAGTACACCGTCTGCAATCCCAGTCGCTCCTCCTACCTGAGCGGCCTCCGATGCGAGCAGACGGGCATCGTGAACAACCTCACGCTGCTGCGGGAGAAGAAGCCGGAGGTCGTCACGATGCCTCAGCTCTTCAAGGAAGCAGGGTGGCGAGCCGAGTGCTATGGCAAGATCTTCCACCTCAATGGGAAACGGGGCAGCGAACGGCGGAACGAAGCGCTCGACCTGCCGAAGTCATGGCACGCCGCCGATGCCTTTGAGCCGACCGCTCTCGGCCGCAGGATGATCGAGCAACGCAACATGACAGGCGGCCAGGTCGAATGGTGCTGGTGGGGTATGGCGGAGGGCGGCGATGACGATCAGCAAGATGGCCAGGTCGCGAACGCCGTGATCGACTCGATCTCCAGGAACGGAGGAAAGCCCTGGTTCGTCGGCTGTGGCTTTGCGAAGCCACACGATCCCTTCGTCGCGCCAAAGAAGTACTTCGATCTCTATCCGCTGGAGAAGCTGCCGATCTGGCGAGATGCCGCCGACATCACGCCCGTGGGGCGTAGCGCAGGTATCGGCAGGCATTTCGAGAAATTCACCGATCAAGAGCGCCGCGAGTTCACCCGTTCCTACCTTGCCGGAACCAGCTTCATGGATGCTCAACTGGGTCGCGTGCTCGATGTGCTGGATGAGAAGAAGCTGTGGGACACCACCATCGTCGTCTTTCTCGGTGATCACGGCTATCACCACGGCGAACGGGGCTGGTGGAACAAGAACACCCTCTTCGAGCGCACCTGCCGCGCCCCGCTCATCATCGCCGCACCCGGCATGAAGGGCGGCCAGAGCACACGGAGCCTCGTCGAGTTCATCGACATCTTCCCCACGCTCGCCGCGCTCGGCGGACTCAAGCCCCCCGCAGGCCTCGCCGGCGTCGATCTCACACCCGTCCTGCGAAACCCAGCCACCGAGGTCAAAGACGCCGCCTTCACCCTTATCACTCGCGGTGGTGCCGAATCCGGCCGCCGCGTCCGCACATCCACGCACGCCCTCACCCGCTGGTCCGATGGCGGCAGCGAACTCTACGACCTCCGCCACGATCCCGAAGAGCAGCACAACGTCGCCTCCGATCAGCCGGCAAAGGTGAAAGAGTTGGAGAAGAAGCTCGATTCTCTGCCTGCATGGAAGGGGTCGTGAAGAAGCCTTCTTCCCGGGATCCCGATGAGAAATCGCTTTTCGGGAGGGCTGATAGGGGCGCTTCCGTTACCACAAGCCTTGCGCGCACGGCGGGCGGAATGGACCCACAGACCGCAACGTACGACATCGGCGGCAGGGTCCGTTCGACGTTCGGCAAGACGATAATGATGAAAAGGGGAATGGTCATGGCTGGAGTGCTCGGTGGACTCCTCGCGCTGTTCGGCTGCGGCAAGGCAGAGAAGACCGATGACAAGGTCGCGGATGTCTATACCGGCTTGCGACAGCAACTTCTCACGCTCGATCCAAAGACCATGGGCCTTAGCCCGACCAGCAACCGTGTTTGGGCGATACTCATGGAGACGGGGTACCCTGAAGCCGTGGTCACTCTGGCGGCCATCGGCGATGGGACTGTGAGCCTGTACTTCAGCAATGGCGGCGGGATCATCGGAGTCGGGCAGCATGAGGGGCCCCGCAGGGCCTGCCTTGCCCTACTGGTGGCCGCTCCCGGGTTTCTGAGCTACGCGCAACCCACCACGGATTTCCGATTGCCGGTTACTGGTCGCACGCGCTTCGTGTTCCTCACCTTTGACGGTGCCTTCGCGGCAGAAGCCGCCGAAGACGATCTTGGCAACAAGAGGTCCCCGCTCTCGCCCCTCTTCTACAAGGCGCAGGACGTGATTACGGAGGCGCGGATGGCGGAGGGGAAGACCAGGGCCGAACAAGGCGGCGGACAGGTACGGTGAACCCTGGCACGTTCGCCGCCGGCCACCGCCAGCGTTCGGCAACCGCAAGAAGTGGCATCACGATGAATGAACAAGGGCAGTTCATGGAACACGACGCGCGAATCCGGCATAACCAATCGGACAAGGGGATCGGAATCAGCAAGGCAGGGAAGGTACGAGCCTGCGCAATGCAAATGAGCCGCCGCCAGGCTGTCCAACTCTCCATACTCGCCGCACTATCTTCAGCGCTCCCGCTCAAGGCCCAGAGGATAACGAAGTCCTCCAAGGACGGAGGATCTGACAAAAAGGGCCTTGCTGCGGCCCTAAGAGCAGAAGTATGGGAAGAGAGGCTTGCGGCTCTGCGTTGCAAGTGGTTCTACAATTGGACCTCCGCGATTCTCAATGACCTGCCGCAAGGCATTTCCTACACGCCCATGATCTTCAAGGTGAAGGACAACAAGGAGAAGGTCATCGAAACCATAGCAGCTTTGAAAGAGGCCGGAACAAAGGAGCTGCTGGGCTTCAATGAACCTGATCGCGACAGACAGGCCGATATGACAGTCCAGCAAGCTCTCGAAGCCTGGCCTTTGCTCGAAGAGTCCGGCATGCGCCTGGGCAGTCCCGCTCCTGCGGATCCTTTTGGCGAATGGATGCGGAGCTTCATGGAACAAGCCAGAACGCGCAAGTACCGCATTGACTTCGTCTGCGTCCACTCTTACGGCGACCCCGATCCCGTGAATTTCATCAATCGTCTCGAGAGGATCCATCAACTCCATCGAAAACCCATCTGGATTACCGAGTTCGCTGTCGCGGATTGGAAGGCCACCGAAGTGAAGGAGAACCGGTACTCCGAACAGGATGTGCTTCGTTTCATGGAGAAGGCCCTGCCCAAGCTGGACCGCGCGGATTTCGTCGAGCGCTACGCATGGTTTCTCGCCGGAAAGAACCACAAGGTCCTTGGCCCCAGTGCACTTTTCGATGAGGAAGGCAGTCTCACCCGTGTTGGGCAATGCTACCGAGATGCCTGAATCTCCCGGGCTTCATCCACCGGGGTGGTGAAAACCACCGGAGGAAGCGGGGCGTTGGCGGCGGAACGAAGGAAGAGAAGGCCACCGAACGATCGGCTGCGGGTTACCGCTCGTCAGCTCGCCGAACCAGTGCCGTGTCGTTCCACCCGGCGCGTCGGCAACCCGGAACTTGAAACTCCCGTTCAGGTCTTCAGCTGCGCCAGGTAGTCCTGGAGGGCCTTCACGCCCCAGTCGTTGGACTGCATGTGGCGGATGGAGGCGAGGGAGGCGCGGGCGCCGGACTCGGTGGTGACGATGGCGATATCGCGGACGATGGCCTCGCCGCGGATGCGGACCTCATCGACGCGGGCCATGGTGCCGCTGGGCGTGTTGATGACCATGGCGATCTCGCCGCGGTGCATGCGGTCGAGGATCGAGCCGCCGGCGTTGTCGCTGAGCTTGGCGACGACCTCCGACTGGATGCCGGCGGCCTTGAGGGCCTTCGCGGTGCCCTCGGTGGCGACGAGGCGGAAGCCGAGCTTCACGAGTTCGGCGCCGACCTCGACCATCCAGGGCTTGTCGGTGTCGCGGGCGCTGACGAAGATGCGGCCCTCGAGCGGCAGGCGCTGGCCGGCGGCGATCTGGCTCTTCCAGTAGGCGACCTCGAAGGTCGTGTCCATGCCCATGACCTCGCCGGTGGACTTCATCTCCGGGCCGAGGACGGGGTCGACGCCGGGGAACCGGTCGAACGGGAGGACGGCCTCCTTGACGGCGCGCCACGGAAGTTCGCGGCGCGGACCGGTGATGCCGAGTTCCTTCAGCGTCATGCCGACGGAGACCTTCGTCGCGACCTTGGCGAGCGGGATGCCGGAGGCCTTGCTCAGGTAGGGGACGGTGCGCGAGGCGCGCGGGTTGATCTCGATGATGTAGAAGTCGCCGTCCTTCACGGCGGCCTGGACGTTCATGAGGCCGCGGACCTTGAGTTCGAGGGCGATGCGCGTGGCGGCGTCCTCGAGGCGGCGGGTCATCTCGGGCGAGAGCGAGTGGGGCGGGGTGCAGCAGGCGCTGTCGCCGGAGTGGATGCCGGCCTCCTCGATGTGTTCCATGACGCCGCCGATGTAGACGTCGCTGCCGTCGCCGACGACGTCGATGTCGACCTCGATGGCTCGTTCAAGGTAGCGGTCGATCAGCACGGGGAAGCCGGGGCTGGCCTGGAAGGCGGCGTAGGTGAACGGGACGAGTTCCGTCTCGTTGTAGGCGACCATCATCGCGCGGCCGCCGAGGACGTAGGACGGGCGGATCATGACGGGGAAGCCGATGCGGCGGGCGGTGAC
>VGWF01000151.1 GCA_016873715.1 Lentisphaerota bacterium
GCGGACGTCCAACCCTTGGAACCCGCGAACCTTCCTACTTGTCGAACGCGGCGTCGAAGGCGACGGCCGAGGGCTTGAAGTCCATGCGCTTGACGAACGCGCAGGCCTCCTTCGCCCCGTGCTCGCGGTCCATGCCCGAGTCCTCCCACTCGACGGAGAGCGGACCCTGGTAGTTGATCTCGTTCAAGGCCCGGATGATCGCCTCGAAGTTGATGTTCCCGCGCCCCAGCGACCGGAAGTCCCAGAACCGCCGCGAATCCCCGAACGCCACGTGGCCGCCGAACACCCCGGACTCCTTCGGCACCTGGCTCCAGCCCACGTCCTTCATGTGCACGTGGAAGATCCGGTCCCGGAACCGCCGGATGAACGCGACGTAGTCCACCCCCTGGTAGCCCAGGTGGCTCGGATCGAAGTTGAACCCGAAGCAGGGATGCCCGTCCACCGCCTCGATCGCCTTCTCGGCCGAGCAGAGGTCGAAGGCGATCTCGGTGGGATGCACCTCGAGGGCGAACTTCACCCCCACCTTCTGGAACGCGTTGAGGATCGGCTTCCAGCGCCGGCCGAAGTCCTTGAACCCGGCGTCGATCATCGCCTGGGAGGTCGGCGGGAAGGCGTAGAGCATGTGCCAGATCGAGGAGCCGGTGAAGCCGTTGACGATCTTCACGCCCAGGGCCGCCGCGGCCTTCGCGGTGGCGATCATCTCCTTCGCCGCGCGCTGGCGGACGCCCTCGGGCTCGCCGTCGCCCCAGACGTAGTCGGGCACGATGCACTGGTGCCGCTCGTCGATCCGGTCGCACACCGCCTGGCCGACGAGGTGCGCGCTGATCGCGTGAACGCCCAGCCCGTACTTCGCGAGCAGATCCTTCTTGGCCTTGCCGTAGGCCGGGGTGGCCTTCGCGACCTCGAAATGGTCGCCCCAGCACGCCAGCTCGAGCCCGTCGTACCCGAACGCCTTCGCCTTCTGGGCCATCGTCTCCAGCGGCAGGTCCGCCCACTGGCCCGTAAACAACGTCACCGGTCGCGCCATGATCTGCTCCTTCCCGGGATCCCCCGGAGTTTGTTCATCCGGGCCGAAGCATACCGCCGCCCCCGGTGAAGCGAAGCAAAAAGCGCGGCGCGCGCGGGCGCCTGCCGTTGCAATCCACGGGTTCCGGTGCGAGACTGCCGCCCCGCCGCGGGCGGGAGGAGCGCGATGAAGCCGTCGGTTTCCAGTCTGTACCAGGCCGTCGAGATCGGGCAGGACCCGAAGCCCCTGCTGATCGGGGAGCGCTGCAACGCGAACGGATCGAAAGCGTTCCGCGAGCGGCTGCTGGCGGACGACTACGAGGGCTGCCTCCGCATCGCCGTCGAGCAGGAGACCGGCGGGGCGCACCTGCTGGACCTCTGCACCGCGTACGCCGGCCGCGACGAGAGGAAGGACCTGCTCGCGCTCGTGCCGATGCTCGCGCGCTCGGTGCGCATGCCGCTGGTGATCGACTCGACGACCCCGGACTTTTACCCCGGACTGCATCGAGGCCTGCCTGCGGATCTACCCCGGCCGCTGCGTCATCAACTCGATCAACCTCGAGGACGGCGGGAAGAACCTGAACCGCATCTGCCCCGCGCTGAAGCGATACGGCGCGGCGGTGATCGCCCTGACGATCGACGAGAAGGGCATGGCGATGAAGGCGGACGACAAGGTCGCGATCGCCCGCAGGATCCACGACCTGGCCGTCGGCCGGACCTGGCCGTCGACCGGCACGGGCTGCGCCCGCAGGACCTGATCTTCGACCCGCTGACGTTCACCGTCGGCGCCGGCGACGAGACCCTGCGCGACGCCGCGGTGCAGACGATCGAGGCGATCCGCCGCATCAAGGCGGAGATCCCCGGGGTCTACACGTCGCTGGGCCTCAGCAACGTCTCCTTCGGCCTGCCCCCCGCCGCGCGCCGCGTGCTGAACAGCGTCTTCCTCCACGAGGCGGTCGAAGCCGGGCTCGACGCGGCGATCGTCGACGCCGGCAAGATCCTGCCGCTGGCGACCATTCCGAAGGAGGACCGCGAGATCTGCCTCGACCTCCTCTTCGACCGCGTGAAGGACCCGGAGAAGAAGCCGCTGACGCTCTTCATCGAACACTTCCAGGCGAAGTCCGGCGCGGCAAAGCCCGACGAGTCCGCGAAGGCGCCGGGGCCGGCCGAGGAGGCCCTCTTCGACCGCGTCGTGCGCGGCGACAAGGAAGGGCTCGAGGACCTCCTCGCGATCCTGCTGCGGCGCTACGTGCCGACGGCGATCATCAACCAGATCCTGGTTCCGTCGATGCGGCACGTCGGCGAGCTGTTCGGCAAGGGCGAGATCCTCCTGCCGTTCGTCCTGCAGTCCGCCGAGGTGATGAAGAGGGCCGTGGCCCATCTCGAGCCGTTCATGGACCGCTCGGGCGACGCGAAGGGGCTGTCCATCCTGCTCGCCACCGTCCAGGGCGACGTGCACGACATCGGCAAGAACCTCGTCGACATCATCCTCTCGAACAACGGCTACAGGGTGCACAACCTCGGCATCAAGGTCCCGGCCGAGACGATCATCGCGAAGGCGAAGGAGCTGAAGGTCGACCTGGTCGGCCTGAGCGGCCTGCTGGTGAAGTCCGCGATCGTGATGCAGGAAAGCATGCCCCAGTACCGCGAGGCCGGGCTCGGCGTGCCGATCCTGCTCGGCGGCGCGGCGCTGACGAAGAAGTTCGTGGCCGAGTCCTGCGCGCCGGGCTACGACGCCCCGGTGGTCTACTGCGCCGATGCCTTCGCCGGGCTCAAGGCGGTGCAGGACTTCGAGGCGGGGGTCCTGAAGGCGACCCGGTGGGATCCGGCGACGGCGGCCACGACGGCCACCGCGGCCGCGCAGGATGTCGAGGTCCGCCGCGACATCCCGGTCCCGAAGCCGCCGTTCCTCGGCGCGCGCCACGTCGAGGATGTCCCGGCCGAGGCGCTCTTCTCCTACATCAACGACGAGGCGCTCTTCCGCGGGCGCTGGGGCTACCGCCGCGGACGGATGGGCGCGGACGAGTACCGCGGGCTGATCGAGGGGAAGGTCCGCCCGCTCTACGCCGAGTTCCGCCGCCGCGCGGTCGAGGAGCGCCTGGTGCAGCCGAAGGTCGCCTACGGGTACTTCCGGTGCTGGAGCCGCGGCGAGACGCTGTTCGTCCAGGACGGCGGCACGGTGCACGAGTTCGGCTTTCCGCGCCGCGCCGAGCCGCCGAGGATCTGCATCGCGGACTTCTTCAAGACCGAGGCCGAGGGCGGGGACGTCGCGGGCTTCTTCGTCGTGACGATCGGCGAGGCGATCGACCGGCAGATCCACGATCTCTACGCCGCGAACGCCTACCACGACTACCTGATGCTCCACGGCTTCAGCGTCGAGGTCACCGACGCCCTCGCCGAGTACTGGCACGAGCGGATGCGGGAGGACCTGGGCATCGGCACGCACCGGCCGAGGAATCTCGCGGGCTACGTCGTCCAGGACTACCAGGGCTCGCGCTACGGCTTCGGCTACCCGTCCTGCCCGGACCTCGGCGCGCACGGCCCGGTCTTCGCGATGCTCCAGCCCGGGGCGATCGGCGTCACGCTGACCGAGAGCTTCCAGATGGTCCCCGAGCAGAGCACGTCGGCCATCGTCGTGCACCACCCGCAGGCCAAGTACTTCGCGGTTTGAACCGGCTTGTCGGGGCGTCCGGCCGGGCGTAGAAGGAGCGCATCATGGAGTTCTCACGGTTCGGCGAACGGTTTCGCGCGCCCTCCGGCATCCGGCGGCTGATGGACGACCTCGGCCGCGCGATGGCGGGCGGACGCATGCTCATGCTCGGCGGCGGAAGCCCGGCCGCGATCCCGGAGATGCAGGCCGTGTGGCGGCGCCGCGTGCGCGAGCTGCTCGACGACGGCGCCGCGATCGACCGGACCCTGCTCCACTACGACACGCCGCAGGGAAACCTCGAGTTCATCGACACGCTGGCCGCGTTCTTCCGCCGCGAATTCGGCTGGCCCGTGGCGCCGGACAATCTCGTCATCACCGCCGGCGCCCAGAGCGCGTTCTTCGCCCTGTTCAACATGCTCGCCGGCGACCCGGCCCCCGGGCGTGCGCGGCGGCGGATCGTCCTGCCGCTCATGCCGGAGTACATCGGCTACGCGGACCAGGGACTGTCGCCGGACCTCTTCCGCGGCCTGGCGCCGCGCGTGCAGGCGACGGGTCCGCGCCGGTTCAAGTACCACGTCGACTTCGACGCCCTCGGGGCGGTCAACGATGCGGCGGCGGTCTGCGTGTCGCGGCCGACCAACCCCACGGGCAACGTGCTTTCGGACGACGAGGTCTCTCGACTGCTCGCCTTCGCCCGGAGCCGCGGCGTTCCGTTGATCGTCGAGGAGCCGCGGCGTTCCGTTGATCGTCGACCATGCCTACGGCGCCCCGTTTCCCTGCATCCAGTTCCGGGAGGCCGCGCCGGTCTGGGACCCGGAGAGCGTCCTGGTGTTCACCCTTTCCAAGCTCGGCCTGCCCGGCGTCCGCACGGGGATCGTGCTCGCGCCCGCCCCGCTGGCCGGGGCGCTGGCGTCGTGGAACTCGATCCTCCACCTGGCCAACGACAACGTCGGGCAGGCGATCGTGCGGCCGCTCTTCGCGAGCGGCGAGATCCTGACCCTCTCCCGCGAGGTGATCCGCCCCTTCTACGAGGGCCGCGCCCGCCAGGCGCTGGCCTGGGCGGACGAGTTCCTGGGGGACGCCGGGGACTGGACCGTCCACGAGAGCGAGGGCGCGCTGTTTCTCTGGTTCCGGTTCCCGGGGCTGGGCATTTCCGCGGAGGCGCTCTACGAGCGACTGAAGCGCCGCGGCGTGCTCGTCGTGCCGGGCCACTACTTCTTTTATGGGGGGCAGGCGGGGCATCCCCACGCCCACGAGTGCGTCCGCGTGACCTGCTCGCAGTCGCCGGAGACGGTGCGGGAGGGGTTCAGGATCCTCGGGGAGGAGATCCGCCGGGCGGGCGATCGCGGTTGATTCCCCGGTTCCCTGTGATAGGGTGGGCGCCATGAAATCGATCCTTTTCCCTGTTCTTTCGCTCGCTCTGATCACCGCGGCGGTTGGCGCCGCAACGCCGGAGGTGCCCGCGCCCGTCCTGTCCGGGCCGGCCCCGGCGGGCGCGGAGACCAACGCTCCGCCGGCGACGAACGCGGTGGCGGCGGTCACGAACGCGGTGGCGGTCGTCACGAACGGGGCGACCGCCGGCAAGGACCTGTCGGCGCCGGCCCCGGCGTCGGCGTCCAAGGTGAAGGATCCCGTCGCCGCCGAACTGGCGCGGATGCACGAGGAACTGGACAAGCTCCACGCGGATCTCATGCCGGCGGATGATTTCGCCGTGTCCGGCCGGATGCTCTTCCCGAAGGACGCTTTCTGGTCCGACGCCACGGGCGGCGAGGTGCAGTGGCGGCACTGGGTCGGCCCGGTGGTCGGCCTGGCGCTGTCCGCCGGCTTCCAGTCGTGGTCGTTGCAGGAGGGGCAGTACATCATCAACCCCGAGCACGAGACCCATCCGACGCTGATCGGCTCGGCGACGATCGTTCCCATCGGGGTTTCGGCCGTGTTCCGCCGGCCGTCGGCGCGCGATTCGTTCCGCGTATCGGCCGAGATCGGCCTGCGATACCTCATGATCTCGAGCGACGCCGCGATGGCGTTCGACTATCCCAACATGTTCGCCCAGCGGACCTACCTGGAGACGTCGGTCGACCTGGACAGCCGGGCCGTCGGCCTGGCCGCCGTGGAGATCGGCGGACCCCTGGGGGCCGGCCTCGAGTGGTTCGTCAACGGCGGCTACCAGATGGACTCGGGCGGCGGGGAGAACTGGCTCTTCGAAAGCATCGGCAACGATTTCAGCGGGGCCGTCGCCGGCGCCGGACTGCGCTGGACGCCGTAACGGCCCGCCGCTTGGGCGTCGCGGGACGCGCGGCGCGCGCCGTCCGGCACTTCAGGATCATGCGCCGCGCGCGCGCGAAGCGACGGATCTTCTCGAGATCCTTGTCCGTCCGCCGCTTCAGCTTCATGCGAACGTCGGTGTTGTCCGCCAGGTCGGCCAGCTTGATCCGGCGCGCCGCGGGATCGGCGCACAGGCGGCGGATGTAGTCGAAGTAGTCCTCGTCCTCCCGCCGCGTCATCAGGTCGACCAGCCGCACGACCCGGCGCGAGAACCCGGCCCGCAGCAGGTCGGCGAGCGTCGCGGCCTCCTCCTCGACAACGTCGTGAAGCGCGGCGGCGACGCGTTCCTCGGGATCGTCCACCCGCAGCATCACCCGCAGGACGTGGAGGAGTTTCGGGTCGCCCCCGCGGCCGCGCTCCTTCGCGTGCGCGGCGGCGGCGAGGATGATCGCGCGCGTCAGCGGATCGGGCGGCAGGCGGCGGCGCATGGACGGGTCCCGCGGATTCATGCGCTCCCCTTTACGCTTTTCCCGGCGCCGTCCAAGCAAAATCCTGACCGGATCCTCACGGAGGGAGGCGGCGCGGGCGCAGACTCACCCGCCGGTCAGCCGGGCGCGGAAGATGAAGAACACGGCGCCGAGGATGCAGAGGCCCGCCCAGACGTAGTCCGAGCGGATCGGCTCGCGCAGGAACAGGATCGAGAAGGGCACGAAGACGACCAGCGTGATCGCCTCCTGGAGGATCTTGAGCTGGCCCACGTTCAGCACCTGGTGCCCGATGCGGTTGGCCGGAACCTGCAGCAGGTACTCGAACAGCGCGATGCCCCAGCTCGCGAGCGCCGCAACGTACCACGGCCGGTGCGAGAGGTTCTTCAGGTGCGCGTACCACGCGAACGTCATGAAGACGTTGCTGCACGCAAGCAGGAAGACCGTGGTGAGGATCGTTCGCACGGCGCCTCCGCGGGCGGCGTCCAACCCTTGGAAGCCCCGGCGAACCGGTCTTCCAAGGGTTGGAAGTCCCGCCGTCGCGTCAGGCCTTCTTGGCGATGCGGACGGCCTTCAGGCGGCCGGTGGCCGGCAGGTCGCCGACGAGCGGGCGGACGTAGTCCAGGAACGCCTTCGTCACATCGTTGCCCGCCGCATTGATGAACTCGTCGGGCATGTGGCGCGTTTCCTTCGCGACGTTCTTCAGCTCCGTGCGCTCGATCCAGGTCTTGTAGACCTTCCCGGGCTTGCGCTTGATCGCCGTGCTGCCGCTCTCGAACTCGCCGGCGACGGCGTACGTCACGGCCATCCGGCCCGCGAGGCGCGCCTCCTTCGCATCGACGGCCGACACGACGCCCGCGAACGAGCGCTGCAGGTAGCCGAACGTGTCGGCGCGGACGCGCGAGATCTGGGCCTTCTCCTTGATCTCCTTCGCGAGCAGGTCGCCCAGCGCGCCGCTGCCGCTGAGCTGCACGTTGCCGTGGGAGTCGGTCTCCTTGATGAACTTGCTGGCGATCGCCTCGCGGTTCTCGTCCTGGATGCCCTCGGAGACGGCGACGACGCAGCGGCCGAGCCTCGCGTGGACGGCCTTCACGTCCTCGACGAACTTCTCGAGCGAGAACGCCCGCTCGGGGAGATAGATCAGGTGCGGGCCGTCGTCCGGGAACTGGCGGGCCAGCGCCGAGGCGGCGGTCAGGAAGCCGGCGTGGCGGCCCATGATCACGTTGATCTTCACGCCCGGGAGCGACCGGTTGTCGAGGTTGTCGCCCATGAACGCCTGCGCGACGAACTTCGCGGCGCTGCCGAACCCCGGGGTGTGGTCGTTCTCGCGCAGGTCGTTGTCGATCGTCTTGCAGATGTGGAAGCAGCGGACGGGGAAGCCGCCCTTCTTTGCCTCCTCGTTGACGATGTGCGTCGTCTCGGCGCTGTCGTTGCCGCCGATGTAGAAGAAGTAACGGATGTCGTACTTCTGCAGCACGGCGAAGACCTTCGCGCAGTCCTCGGGCGTGGGCTTCTTGCGGACCGAGCCCAGGGCCGAGGACGGCGTCTTCGCGACCAGCTCGAGGTTGGCGGGCGTCTCCTTGCGGAGGTCGCAGAGGTTCTCCTCCAGCAGCCCCTTCAAGCCGTGGAGCGAGCCGTAGATCTTGCGGATCTGGGGGTGCTTGCGCGCCTCGAGGACGGCCCCGACGAGGCTCTGGTTGATCACGACCGTCGGTCCGCCGCTCTGCGCGATGACCATGTTGCCGGCCACGGTGTTCTTCGTCTGCTTCGCTGCCATGGATCGATTCCTCCGGTGAGCCCGTCCGAACGGGCGAAAAACGCGGCATTCCTACGCGAAAGACCCGCCGGAGTAAAGCCGGAAGCGGTCCGGCCGCCGCGCCCCGCGTTGTATCGAAATCGCCGGCCGTTTCGTTATAGTAGGATACACAGGGCCGGGAGGCCGCCGGAAACCGATGCAGATCACATTCCAGTGCGAGAAATGCGAGGCGCGGCTGGAGATCGACGCCGACTCCGCGGGCGCCGAGATCGAGTGCCCGACCTGCGGCACCGGCCAGGTGGTTCCGCGCAAGGGCCTGGAGCCGGGCACGACGATCGGCGGCTTCAAGCTCGTCAAGCTGATCGGCCGCGGCGGCATGGGCGAGGTCTACCTGGCCCGGCAGCTTTCGCTGGACCGGATGGTCGCGCTGAAGCTGCTGTCCCGGTCCGGCTCGCTCTCCGGCGATGCCGCGGAGCGCTTCGTCCAGGAGATCCGCCTCACCGCGCGGCTCGAGCATCCCTACCTCGTCACCGCGTTCGAGGCCGGCGAGGACGCCGGCGTCCTCTACCTCGCGATGGCGTACATCCGCGGCGCCTCGCTGCACGAGTACGTGCGCAAGCGCGGTCCGGTGCCGGAGACCGACGCGCTCGTCCTGGGCCGGAAGCTGGCCTCGGCCCTCGCGCACGCCTGGCGGGAGCTCCGCCTGCTGCACCGCGACATCAAGCCGTCGAACATCCTGCTCGACAGCAACGGCGAGCCCCGGCTGGCGGACCTCGGCCTGGCCAAATGCATCGACAAGAACGACGGGCGCACCCTCGCCGGCGCGCTGCTTGGAACGCCCAACTACATGAGCCCCGAGCAGGCGGAGGGGCGCGAGGATCTCGATGTCCGGGCGGACATCTACTCGCTGGGCGCCACCCTCTACACGGCCGTCACCGGGCAGATTCCCTACGAGGCGACGTCCGTCGTCGAGACGCTGCGGCGCCAGGCCACCGAGCCGCTGCCCGACCCGCGCACCTACGCGCCGCAGTTGTCGGAGGGGTTCGTGGAGCTGCTGGGGACGCTGCTGGCGCGCGACCGCGCGGACCGGCCGAAGTCGTGGGAGGCGCTCGTCGCCCTGTTCGACCGGCTCCTGGCGCGGCATCCGGGCGCCGCGGGGATGCTGCCGATCGTCGAAGCGCCCCCGGAGAAGAAGCCCGCCACGGTCGAACCCCCGCCCCAACGCCGGACCGTCGCGGGTCTTGCGGCAGGCATCGTCATCGCCGGGGCGCTGGGCGTGGGCTCGGGACTGGTATGGCTGCAGATCCGGAACTCCGCCGCGGACGCGCCGGCCCCGCCCCCGCAAACGGGGAACCGGGGGCCCGAGACCCCGGCAGCCGAATCCACGGCCGATGTCCCCGCCGCCGTGGCCTCGACCGGCCACGGACAACCCGCCGCGTCGCCGATGGCCGGGCCCACGGAATGGCGCGAGGCCGACGTCTTTCCCGGCGCGGGGGCCTTCGGCGATCCCGCGCAACGGGAAAAGGTCCTTCGGGCGTTCAACGAGGCCCGGGATTGGGCGCGCGACAATCCCGAGGACATCGACGGGCAGATCGAGCGCTTCCGCAAGCTCGCCGCCCTCGCGCCGGGCGGGCCCCTCAATCACCGCGTGCAGGAGATGATCCGCAATGCGCCGGTCATGAAGAAACGCGCCCGGGCCATCTCGGAGGAGAAGATCAAAGCCTTCGTCGATGACGCGTTGCGCACCGGGAACTACGACGAGGCCCTCGACCGGCTGTCCCGTCACGACGGCCCCTTCTCCGAGGAACTGCGGCCCGTGCGCGACGCCTCCATCGCCCGCCTGAAGGAGGCGAAGGAGCAGGCCGCGCGGAAGGCGTTACAGGAGCGGCTCGTCGCCCTCGCCGACCTCGTCGCCGCCGCTGTGATCAAGGGGGATCACGTCTCCGCGCGCTCGGAAATCGACCGCGCCGCCGCCGACCCCGTCTTCGCCGCCGACCAGGCCTCCGTCGAAGCCATCCGCACCCAGGCGATCGAACTGGCCGGCGTCCAGGCAACCCTGCTGGGGTCGTTCCTCGCCCAGAAAGGGCGCGAGGTCGCCATCGAA
>VGWF01000152.1 GCA_016873715.1 Lentisphaerota bacterium
GAGAGTGGCGGGGGGCCAGTGTCGAGTGTCGGAGTGGCAAGGGGCGAGTGTTGGAGTGGCGGGTGGCGGAGGGGCGGAGGGGCGAGGGGCCGGCAACGGAGGAGCCGGGAGTGGGGCGCGCAATCGAGATCCGAAGCCCACCAGACGCCGCACACCTCGCGCTGGTCACTTATCCCTGGGCACTGGCCCCCTCGTCGCCCGGTGAACGTGATCGGAGAGCAGCGCGCCGAGGGCCGGCCGAAAACGGAAGCGGGCGCCCCGGGGGGCGCCCGCCTTCGCATCGCGTGGGCTCGAATCAGCGGCGACGTCCGCCGCCACCGCCCCGGCCGCCGCCGAAGCCGCCGCGACCGCCGCCATGGCCGCCGCCGCCGCCGTAGCCGCGGCCGCCACCGCCACCACCCTGATCGCCGCCCTCGGCGCGGGGGATGTTCTCGTCCGCGGCCGCGGCGCCATCCTTCTCCTCCAGCGCGGCGCGCCGGCTGAGGCGGATCTTGCCGTTCTCGTCGACGTGCAGGCACTTCACCCACATCATGTCGCCGACCTTGCAGACGTCCTCGACGCTGCGCACGCGGAAGTTGGCCATCTCGCTGACGTGGACGAGGCCCTCGAGCCCCGGCAGGATCTCGACGAAGGCGCCGAACTCCTTGATGCCCGTGACGCGTCCCTCGTAGGTCTTGCCCACCTCGGCCTCGGCCGTCAGGAGGCCGATCTCGCGCATCGCCGCCTCCATGCCGTCCTTCGACACGCTGTAGACCTTGACCGTACCGTCGTCCTCGACGTCGATCTGGACCTTGTAGGTCTCGGTGATGCGGCGGATGTTCTTGCCTCCCGGACCGATGAGGGCGCCGATCTTGTCCGTCGGGATCTTGCTGACCTCGACGCGCGGGGCGTACGGGGAAAGCTCCGCCCGCGGGGCCTCGAGGACCGACTGCATGATGTCCAGGATCTTCATGCGGGCGGCTCGGGCCATGCCCAGCGACTTCTCGATCAGGTCCCACCCGAGGCCGCGGATCTTGAAGTCCACCTGGAACCCGGTGATGCCGTCCCGAGTGCCGGCGATCTTGAAGTCCATGTCGCCGCAGTGGTCCTCGGCGCCGAGGATGTCGGTGACGAGCACGGGGGCCTTGCCCTCGCCCGTGAAGAGACCGATCGAGATGCCCGCGACGGGCTTCGCGATCTTGACGCCCGCATCCATCAGCGCGAGTGTGCCGGCGCAGATGCTGGCCATCGACGACGACCCGTTGGAGCCCATGATCTCGGACACCACGCGGACCGTGTAGGGGTAGTCCGCCGGAATCATCGGCCGGAGGCTGCGCTCGGCGAGCGCGCCGTGGCCGATCTCGCGGCGGCCGGTGAAGCCGAGGCGGCCCACCTCGCCGACCGAGTACGGCGGGAAGTTGTAATGCAGCAGGAAGCGCTTCTCGTCGGCGCCGCCGGCGATGGCATCCAGCTCCTGGGCGTCATCGTGCGTGCCGAGCGTGACGGTCGCCATGGCCTGCGTCTCGCCGCGCATGAACACGGCCGAGCCGTGCGTGCGCGGGAGGATCGACACGTGGCCCGCGATCGGCCGCAGTTCGTCCAGCCCGCGGCCGCCAATGCGGTGGCCGGACTCGAGCACCCCGGCGCGGACGACCTCGATCTCGAGGGCGTCGAAGAGCGACTTGAACTGGGGATCGGTCATCTCCGGGAACGCCTCGGCGAGCCGCGGCTTGAGGTCCGCGGCGATCGCGGCGATTCGGTTCTGGCGCTCGATCTTGCCGGAAATCTCCATGGCCGCGGCCATGTCGGCCCCGGCGAGCCCGCGCGCCTTCGCGAGGCGCTCCGGCGGGACGGCGGGCGTCTCGGTGACGACCTTGTCGGGGAGACCCGCCGCGCGGCGCAGCTCGAGCTGGGCGTCGCAGAGCTTCACGACCTCGGCGTGGCCGAGCTTCATCGCGGCGAGGAAGTCCGCCTCGGGGATCTCCTTGGCGGAGCCCTCCATCATGATGAACTTCTCGCGGGTGCCGGCGTAGATCAGGTCGAGGTCGCTCGTCGGCAGCACGGAGTGGCCGGGGTTGATCACGAACTCGCCGTTGATGCGGCCGATGCGGACGGCCGCGATCGGGCCGAAGAACGGGATGTCCGAGATCGTCAGCGCCGCGCTGGCGGCGATGATGCTCAGCACGTCGGACTCGTTCTCGCCGTCGGCGCAGAGCAGCGCGTTGTTGACCTGGACGTCGTTCCGGTAGCCCTCGGGGAAGAGGGGCCGCAGCGGGCGGTCGGTCATGCGGGCGACGAGGATCTCGCGCTCCGTCGGCCGGGCCTCGCGCTTGAAGTAGCCGCCCGGCAGCCGGCCGGCGGCGTAGTACTTCTCGCGGTATTCGACCTGCAGCGGGAAGTAGTCGATGCCCTCGCGGGGTTTCGACGTGTTGGTCACCGCGGAGAAGACCACGGTATCGCCGCAGCGCACGGTCACCGAACCGGCGGCCTGCTGGGCGAGGAGGCCCGTTTCGATCGTCACGGTGCCCGCGCCGACCTGGACCTGGATGGATTTCGTGTTGTTCATGTGTTGCCTTTCGGGAAATGGGACGGGATCACAGGCGGCTAACCGGAGCCGGCCGTCCTGACGACGGCCCCACCCCCGCCCCTTGGCGGGGGGATGCCTGGATACAACGGACCGGGGCGGTCGTAGGAGGGACCCCGGAGAGAACCATGTGGAGCGGACCGCCGCTTAGTGGCGGAGGCCGAGCTTCTCCACAACTTTCTGATAGCAGGCGCGATCCTTCCGGCGCAGGTAATCCAGCAACCGGCGCCGCTTGCTGACCATGACGATCAACCCGCGACGGGAGGAGTGGTCCTTCCTGAAGGACTTCAGATGCTCCGTCAGTTCGCTGATCCGCGCCGACAGGAGCGAAATCTGAACCTCCGACGAACCCGTATCCTTGCCGTGCCGCTGGAAGTCCTGCTTAACCTTTGACTTGGCCGCGCTATCCATACCGTTTCCGCACCCTTTTCCCTTCTTCCTCTACCTTTCCTTATGTGTCTCTGAATCGGTCACTATACGCCCATGCCCCGGAGGAGTAAAGCGGAAATCCGAGGGGGGCGACGAACCGAACGAACAGGGCGGCCGGAACAGCCACGGCCGCCGCCCCCTGCCGCAACGGCCTCCCGCCCCGTTTGAACCGGAGGGCCGTATGCTCTATGATCCAAGCTCGATGATGTCGCTGGCCACCATATCCATGATCTGCGGCGGCGCCTGTGCGGCGGCGGGCGCCGGGCTGCTGGCCGCACCCGGCACGGTCCGGAGGGCCCTGTCCGCATTCCCCCGAAACCGGCCCGCGGCGTGGCTTCTGACGGCCGTGGCCCTTGCCTGGGTGGCGTGGATCGTCTACCACGCGCGTCTCGGCCGCTTCGACACCCTCAAGCCCTGGATCTGGGCGGCGGGCCCGGTGGCGTTCGGGCTCACCGTGGTCTTCGTGGACGAGCTTCTCGCCGCGCGCGCGCTCGGCGGTCTCCTGCTGCTGGCCGCCAATCCGATTCTGCAGACGGCCCGGGTGCACGAGTCGCCGTGGAGCGTCGTCGTCTCCGGCTTCACCTACGTCCTCATCGTCGCCGGAATCGCCTGGATGCTGGGACCCTACCGGTTCCGCCGGTGGACCGGCTGGCTGACGGACGGCGCCCGGGCCCGCGTGACCGGGGCGGCATTGACCGCGACGGGGCTCGTTCTCGCCGGGCTGGCGGTGACCACCTACTGAGGGACATGCGTCCTCCCCGTTTCCTGATCCTCCGCGGCGGCGCGATCGGCGACTTCGTCGTCACGCTTCCGGTCCTGCACACGCTCCGGGCGCAGTGGCCCGACGCCCACATCGAGCTGATCGGCTATCCCCACATCGCACGGCTGGCCGCGGCCGCCGGGCTCGTCGCGAAGGTCCACGCGCTCGACACCGCGCGGATCGCCCGTTTCTTCGGCCAGCGGCCGGACATCGACGACGCCACCATCGCCTTCCTGTCGTCCTTCGACGTGACCATCAGCTTCCTCCACGATCCCGACGGCTTTGTCGGAAGCAACTTCCGTCTGCACGGCGCGCGGCAGTTTCTCTACCGCTCGCCCGTCGACCCCGCGGGCCATATCGTCGACCACCTGCTGAAACCCCTGGAATCCCTGGCCCTCTACGGCGCCGGCGCCGTGCCCTCGCTGCCCCTCGGCGCGACCGAGAGGGCCGCGGGGCGGGCGTGGATCGATGCCGCGGGCGGAGGCCCTTCGCCCCTTGCGATCCATCCAGGCAGCGGGAGCGCGAAGAAGAACTGGCCTCTCGACCGCTTCCTGGAGGTTGCGCGCACGATCGCGGGGCGCGACCGCCGCCTGCTCTTCATCCTGGGCGAGGCCGACCACGAGATCGCCCGGCCGGTCCGCGCAGCCGCCGCGACGCTCGGCGCACCCGTGGCCGACTCGCTCGACCTCGTCGAACTGGCCGGGGTGCTGGCGAACTGCGGCGGCTATCTCGGGAACGACTCCGGCATCACCCACATCTCCGCCGCGCTGGGCATCCCGGTCGTCACCGTGTTCGGACCGACCGATCCCGCCCACTGGGCCCCCCGCGGCCCGCATGTCCGCCTGCTGCGCGCGCCGGACGGCGGCCTCGAGGGGGTCGCCGTCGACGCGGTGCTCGCCGCCCTGGGCTGAAGGCCGGGCCGCCGCGGGCTTGCCGCGCCGCGGGCGGAATGGCACGGTCACCGCATGAACCGGATCCCGACGTTCGCGGGGGCCGTCGCGGCCTGCGCCATCGGCGCGGCGGCAACGGAGTTCGATTTCACGAGGCCGGACGCCGGAGCCGGATGGAGGCCGGCGCACCACATCGGCGCCATGCGGCCGACTCCGGAGGGCCTGGGCGTAACCGCCGCCGGCGAGGACCCCTACATCATCGGCCCCGCCATCGCCGCGCCGGGCGAGGGCCCGCTGTGGCTTAACCTCCGGATGAAGTCCGACACCGGCGGCGGGTTCCAGATCTTCCTCGGGCCGGGGTTCCGCGAGGAGGATTCCGTCCGCGGCCGTGTTCCGGCCGGACGCTGGACCGAGCACCGGATCCCGATCCCGCCCCAGAAACCGGGCCTGCAGATCCGGATCGATCCGCCGGGGCCGAGGGGAACGACGACGATCGCCTCGATCCGGCTCGAACCCCGCATCGCAATCGATCCGCCCCCCTGGCCGGCGGCGGTGGCCGTCGCCTCCCCCGCGCGCGAGCGGATCGCATCCGGCGGCGTCGAGGTCGCGGCGGGCGACGCAGGACTGACGGTCTCGATCGGCGGGACGCCGATGGCCATCGCGGACGACCGCAACCTGGTCGGCTGCCTGCACGCCGGCGCACCGCGGTGGTTCTGCGTCGCGACGGCCGCCGTGACGCGGACCGTTCACCGCGACGGGGACGCCGTGACCTGGACCACCCGCGCCCGCGATCCCGACGGTGCGATCTGGACCTTCATCCGCCGGCTCGCGCCGACGACGCCCGACGGCACGATGGCTCTCGACGTTGCGGTATCCGTGGATTCCGACCGCGAGATCCTCTGCCTACCCCTCGTCCTGCTGCGGCCGGGCGCGGGCTCTTTCGGCGCACGGAAGACGCAGGGACTCTTCGCGGGCCTCGAGCACCTCGACGACGAGCCGTCCAGCTCGACCGCCGACATCGAGGGGCCGGAATCCCGCCGCCTCGCGCCGGCCCCGCACAAGGTCACGATCCCGCTGATGGCGATCGCCGCGGAGGGGCGCTATGTCGGCCTCGCATGGGAGCCCCGGCCGCGTCTTCAACCGGTCTTCGATTCGCCCGACCGCACCTTCGGCGGCGGCGGCCACGCGATGGGCCTCTTCCTCCTCGACGGCACCGTCCCCGGCCGCGACGAGGGCCGCGCGATCTGCGATCCGCCGCTCCCGTTGCGCGCCGGCGAAACCGTGACCGCCCGCATCCGGCTGATCGGCGGACAAGGCGAGGCCGTCGGGCCGGCGGTGCGGCACTGCGTTGCGATGAACGGCCTGCCGCCGCCGCCCGACTGCGGCTTCGACCGCGCCGCCTATGCCGCGCTCGCCGCCGACGGCTGGCTCCACTCGGGCATCCGGGACGGCGCGCGCTTCCTCCACTGCGTCTGGGGCGAACGGACCGCGCAGCCCGCGGCCGACGCGCCCGCACATCAGCGCTGGCTCGCGCAGATCGTGCGCGATCCCGCCGCCGCCGCCCAGCTCCGCCGGCTGGCGGATGCGGCCATCCGCGAGGTGCCGCCCGCCAACCGCATCTTCGCCCGCATCGGCCACGGACGGACCCTCGCGCCGCCGCTCGTCTTCGGTCCCGTCCTGACCAACGCCGACGCGGCCGGGCGCGCGGCACGGCAGCACCTGGCCCGGTTCGCCGACGACGGCACCGTTGCGTACCGGCCCCGCGCCGGGAAGCCCGACTACGGCCGCACCCACCCCGTCCCGCACGCGAACGGCATGGCCGCGCTTGAGGTCGATATGGCGCTGCGCATGGCCTCCTTCGCCGGCGATCGCGCGGCCCTCGACGAGGCCCTGCGCCGGCTGCGCGGCCTCGCGCGCTACCGCAACGGCGTACCGCGCGGCGCCCAGACATGGGAGATCCCGCTGCACACGCCCGACATCCTCGCCTCGGCCCACCTCGTCGCGGCGTACGTCCGCGGATTCGAGCTGACCGGCGACCGCACGCTGCTCGACGAGGCCGTCGCCTGGGCCTGGACCGGCGTGCCGTTCGTCTACCTCGTGCCGCCCACCGACGGACCGGTCGGACCCTACGGCACCATCGCCGTGCTCGGCGCCACGAATTGGCGCGCGCCGGTGTGGTTCGGCCAGCCCGTGCAGTGGTGCGGCCTCGTCTACGCCGGCTCGCTCTACGAACTGGCCCGCCACGACGCCGCGGGCCCGTGGCGGCGCCTCGCGGACGGCATCACCGCCGCCGGCATCCAGCACACGTGGCCCGCCTCCGACCGCGCGCGGGTCGGCCTGCTGCCCGATTTCTTTCTGCTGGAGGACCAGCACCGCGACGGTCCGGCCATCAACCCGCTCACCGTCGGGCTTTGCGCCGCGCGCCTCTACGGCGGCCCGCCGCTGGACGACTTCCGCTGCGCCGGCGGCCCGCGCTGGCTGGTCCATGCGCCGGGAACACTCGATCCCGTCCGGGAGGATGCGAAGTCGGCCGAGCTCCGCGTCGCCCCATGGCCCGCGGACGGCGCCTTCGTGCTCGTCGGCGGCCTCGCGGAGAGCGATGCCGTGTCGCTCGACGGACGCCCCGTCGCCCGCGCCCCGCCGAATGAATGGGATCCCGCGCGCGGCCTCCTCGCGCTCCGCGTCGCCGGCCCCGGCCTGCTTCGCATCGAGCGTCCGTAGCCTCGCCCGGGCACCGCAAGGACCGGTTCGAGGTCGCGAAGGCCGGACGGGCGTGGCAGGATGCGCGCATGAAGATTCCCGTCGCCCTGCTCGCGCTCGTGACCGTGCCGGCATTGTCCGCCCCTCTGTCGATCGACAACGACTTCCTCTCGGCCGGCTACGATCCGGCCACGGACCGCTTCGCGCTGTCCTCGAAGTCAGGCGGCGGGCGGATCGTGGACGGGGCATTCGGGGGCGGCGGCGGCGCCACGGTCGAACCGGTGCAGGACTCCGTCTTCGGCGCGGGACGCGCCATCACGATCCGCCGGGCGGACGGAACGACGCGCGCGATCCGCCTCTTCCCGGGCCTGCCCTTTGCGCTGATCGACGGCACGATCCCCAACGCGGGCGACGCGCCGCTCGTGACGAACCGCGTGGACCTGTTCTCCGCCGCGGTCGCCGGCGACGGCCTGGTCACGCTCGGCACCGACGGCCTGCGCGCGCCGCAGAAGAACCCGGGCAGCTACGCCTTCCTCGCCCTCGCCGATCCCAGGACCCGCGCGGGCGCGGTCGGCGGCTGGCTGACGCACGACCGCGGCAGTGGCGTGGTCTTCTCGTCCGAGACAAACGGACAGGTCCGCATCGTCGCGGTCATCGAGTACGGCCGCCTACGGGTCGCGCCCGGCGGCGCCGCGGCGACCGAGGTCTTCGCGCTGGGCCTCTTCGCCGATGCCCGGCTCGGCCTCGAGTCGTGGGCCGACGCGATCGCGCGCCACTACCGCGTCCAACTTCCGCCGCAGCCGGCCGGCTACTGCACGTGGTACGCCGACCAGCACGGCGGTGCGTGCGACGAGAAGAACCTCCCCGCGCTCAACGAGGCCGCCGCGCGGGAGCTCAAGCCCTTCGGCTTCGACTTCGTGCTGATCGACGACGGCTGGCAGGACGGGACAAAGCCGAACGGCCCGCGCAAGGTCTTCGACCGCATCCGCGCCGACGGCCCCTACCCCTCCGGCATGAAGGCCGCGGCCGACGCCATGACCGCGCTCGGCCTGACGCCGGGCATCTGGTTCATGCCGTTCGCCGGCACGTTCGACGACCCCTTCTTCGCCGACAAGCAGGATTGGTTCGTCCACACCGCCGACGGCAAGCCGTACGACACGAAGTGGGGCGGCACGTGCCTCGACATGACGCACCCGGCCGCGCGCGACCGCCTCCGCGCCATCGCCTCGCGCATCGCGCACGAATGGGGCTGCCGCGTGTTCAAGATGGACGGCATGTGGACCGGCACCGCGACGCCGCTTCGCTACGTGCAGAACGGCTGGAAGGACGACGGCATCGGCGACGCCGTCTTTCACAACCCCGAGAAGACGAACATCGAGGCCTATCGCGACGGCATCCGCCTCGTGCGCGAGGCCGCCGGCCCGGGCGTCTACCTGCTCGGCTGCTGCGTCTCGCAGAACATGCGCTCGTTCGGCGGCGCCTTCGGCCTGCTCGACGGCATGCGGATCGGCCCCGACACCGGCTCGCAGGAGATCGGCGCGCCGCACGGTTCGCGGCTCTACTTCCTCCACGGCCGCGTCTGGCACAACGACCCCGACTGCGTGTCCGTCCGCGCGTCGACCCGGCTCGACCAGGCGCGCCTCAATGCATCGTGGACCGCCCTCAGCGGCCAGCTCTTCTACAACAGCGACTGGATCCCCGCGCTGCCTCCGGAGCGCATGGACATCCTCAAGCGCACGATGCCCGCCCACGGTCTCGCGGCCCGCCCCGTCGATCTCTTCGAAACCGAGCCCGCCCGCGTGTGGCTCCTCTCCGACACCCGCCGCGAGCCGCACCGCCACGTGCTGGGGCTGTTCAACTGGGAGACGACGCCGGCCACGATCGCGGTCGACCTTGCCTCCGCCGGCCTGCCCGCGGCCGACGCCTGGGCGGCGTTCGATTTCTGGGGCAACGCCTTCCTGCCGCCCGCTCGCCGCACGCTGACGCTGACCCTGCCGCCGAAGTCGTGCCGCATCGTCGCACTGCGGCCGCTCGCCGACCGCCCGCAGGTCCTGAGCACCTCGCGCCACATCACGCAGGGGATCGTCGACGGGAAGGAGGAGGCGTGGGACGCCGCCACCTCCACGCTGCGCGGCCGTGGCGCCGTGGTCGGCGGCGACGCGTACGAGCTTCGCATCGTCGGCGCGGCCCCGGGCGCCGTGGAAACCTGGGAGGTCGAGAAGGCCACCGTGTCCGAGGCCGACGCAGCGGCGGGTGTGACCATCGCGTCGCGCGGCGCGAACGGGCTTTCGCGCGTGACGATCGCCTCGCCCGACGGGCGCGAGGTCGCGTGGTCCGTCCGCGTCCGCCGCACCCCGCGCGATGCGTCCGCACGACCCGCCGCGCCGGCCAACCTTCGCGCCGAGGCGACGTGGAAGGACGGGGTCCGCCTGGCGTGGGACGCGGCGGCCGACGGCGTGACGTTCGAGGTGGTGCGCGACGGCGGGGCGGCGGCGATGACGGCCGGGCCCGCGTTCGCCGACGCCGGCGCCACGGCCGGAACGGACGCGGTCTACGCCGTCACCGCCGTCGACTGGGCCGGCGGGCGGTCCGGGCCGGCGACCGTCCGCGTTGCAGTGCCTGCGCCTCCGAAGCCCGGTCCGGTCCCGCCCAAGCCCGAGGTGCGGCTCACCTCCCTGAAGCCGGTCAGCGCCGCGGTCGGCTGGGGTTCGCTCCAGGCCGGAAAGGCGGCCGGCGGCGGACCGCTCACGGTCGCGGGCAAGACGTACGGGGACGGCCTCGGGGTGCACGCGAAGTCGGAGGTGGTCTACGACCTCAAGCCGGAATGGAAGCGCTTCGTCGCGGTCGCCGGTCCGGACGGCGGCAAGAAGGACGA
>VGWF01000153.1 GCA_016873715.1 Lentisphaerota bacterium
CGAGGAACGCGTCGAAATGCCGGGACAGGCATTGCCAGAGCGGCGAGGCCTTCGGCTTCCGGGCGCGGTACGCTTGCGCAACCATGGCGCCCAGAATAGAAAGGGGGGTGTGCCATCTAACGGCACATTCGAGCCGTGCGGCTCGTTGTTCGTCGTGTTCCGCGCGGACGCGCGGGGCTTCGACCCGGTCGTCGCGTTCGCGCGCGACGGCGCGCCCGTTTCCGGGTCCGCCGGCGCCGCCGGCCCGATCGAGATCCGCAGGGCGGTGTACGGCCTGCTCGACGACCCGGGGAAGACCCGCGACGTGCGGGCGAAGGTCCAGGCGCTCGTCGACGCCGGCACGACCGCCTTCGGGGTCGCGAGGCTGGCCGACGGCGACGACCCCGCCTACGGCGTCGTGAAGACCCTCACCGTCGACTACGCCTGCGGCGGGCACGCCTTCTCCGCGAGCGCGACCGACCCCGAGACCGTGTCCCTCGCCGCGGTCGTCACCGCCGCCGACCCGGCGGCCGAACTGCGCGCCGGACCGGACGACCAGCCCGTCGTCGAGGCGGCGAAGGCCGGCCGGTACGAGTTGAGGACCGCGGGAGGGAAGACGAAGACGGTCGAGCTGCCCGCGCCGCCCGCGCCCGTGGAGATCGGCGGCCCGTGGGACGTCGCCTTCGAGCCGGCGCGCGGCGGGCCGGCCGCCATCCGGTTCGACCGGCTCGAGGACTGGGCGAAGCGGCCCGAGCCGGGCATCCGCCACTACGCCGGCACGGCCGTCTACCGGACGACGTTCGACGGCCCGGCCGCGAACGCCCCCGGCGCGGCCGCCCCCCGCCACTACCTCGACCTCGGCGACGTCGCGGTGATGGCCGAGATGAAGCTGAACGGGAAGGACCTCGGCATCCTGTGGAAGCCGCCGTACCGCGTCGACGTCACCGGCGTGCTTCGAGCGAAAGCCAACGAACTCGAGGTGCGCGTCGTGAACCTGTGGATCAACCGGCTCATCGGCGACGAGGAACTTCCGGAGGACAGCGAGCGCAACGCGAACGGGACGCTCAAGGCGTGGCCCGCGTGGGTCCTCGAGGGCAAGCCGAGTCCGGCCGGCCGGCTCTCGTTCACGAGCCACCGCCTGTGGAAGAAGGGCGACCCGCTCGTCCCCTCCGGCCTGATCGGGCCGGTGACGGTGCGGACGACACTCGTGGGACGGTGACCCGGGGCGCAGGCGCCGTGCGCCGGCGGCGGGCCGGCAGGCTGACCGGGCGCCCGGACCGGCGCCGTTCCGCGGCATGGCGTCCATTCGCGCCGAACGGATTTCGGCGCCACGGAAGCAGATGGGCGCGAGGTTGTTCGCGCTTGCCGGCGACCGGCGGAGCACAGCTCCGCCGCCACGGGCGTCTTTCGTGGGGGCGGGTCTCCGACCCGCCCGCGGTTGCCACACCCGAAGAACACCGGCTTGCCTTCGTTGCGCCCGAATATGGCTCATAATGAGTTCCGAAAGAGTTGCAAAATGTAAAACATGCAGCTACGCTGGATCCATGAAGACGACCTCCGTCCGCGAGATGAAGGCGCACTGGGCCGAGATCGAGGCCCAGGTGAAGATGGGCGAGACCTTCGAGGTGGTCAACCGCGGCCGACCGACCGTCCACATCGTTCCGGCCCGCCCGCGGCGGGTGGTGAAATGGGACGATCACCTGGCCACGGCCGCCCGTGCGCAGGGCAAGTCGGCCCAGGCCACGGTGCGAGCCGACCGTGACGGGCGGTGGTAGCCGTGCTGTATCTGGACACCAGCGCACTCCTCAAGCTCTACATCTCCGAGCGTGGATCGGATGCCGTGCAGGCCCTGATCCAGGCCCAGGACGACCCGCTTCCTGTCTGGGAGATACTCGAGATGGAGTTCCTGAACGCCTTGAACCTGAAGGTGTTCTGGGGCGACCTAACGGCGAAGGACGCAGCGGCCCAGGCCGCGCTGTTCCATCGGCGCAAGGAACGCGGCCAGTACTTCCTCCCCGAACTGCGCCGGGGGGGAGTTGATGGGGGCCTTCCGCGACCTGTGCCAGTCGACGCCCCGGATGGGATGCCGGACGCTCGACATCCTTCACGTCGCCTGCGCCCTGCAGTTGAAGCCCACGGAGTTCCTGACCTTCGACCACCGACAGCGGAAGCTCGCCGCGCACGCAGGCCTGAAGGTGGCAGCCCTGGCGGGCTGACTTCGCCGCAGTTCGCAGGCTCCGCCCGGACGGCCGCGCGGACCCGGGCGAAGTGGCTGTCCCTCGGCGCCGCCCACCAATTCGTTCGCGCTTGCCGGCGACCGGCGGAGCACAGCTCCGCCGCCACGGGCGTCCTTCGTGGGGGCGGGTCTCCGACCAGAAGATTTGACTCGCCGCGACTTTGGTCGGTGCTATTATTTGTTTCTCCATGTGGATGTAGTATTTTCTTTACGGGAAGACTCCGCGGCTTGCGGGAGGGTGAACGATGAAGACGCGATTGCTCGATCTTGGGTTGGCCGCTGTTTTTCTCTCATGCCAGGTCTCCATGGCCGTAGACAACATGTGGGATGGCGGTGGCGCCAACGCCAATTGGGCCACGGCGGGCAACTGGACCAACGACGTCGCGCCGACGTTCGGCAACACGCTCGACATCCACTTCTTCGCGCCCGGTACCTCCAGCAACCGGACCACGTATCTGGGCGGCGCGGGGCGGACCGTCCGCTCGATCACGTTCAATGACAGCGCCGACAGCAACGTCAATGTCCGGCTGGACGGCAACAACGCCGCGGCGCAAAACCTCACGTTCGACACCGATGCCGTGGGCGGAAATGCCGCCATCACGGTGACGTCCGGCGCGGAGGGGAGCTTCAACATCGGCTCGACCGCGCGCGGCACCATCATTCTCGCGGACAACCTGCTCGTGACCCACGACGGCACGGGGGACCTGACCCTCGGCCGCGTGATGCAGGGCGCCTTCTCGGTCACCAAGAACGGGACGGGCAACCTCATCCTGAGCGGCACCAATACCTTCACCGGCGGGCTGGTGCTCAATGCGGGCACGCTGACGTTGGGGAACTACGTTGCCTTGGGCGGAGCGGCCAACGTGTTCACGATCAACGGCGGAACGATCGACGCCAACGCGGCGCTCACGATGGCGAACAACAACCAGCAGAATTGGAACGGCGACTTCACCTTCGGCGGCGCGAACACGCTGGATCTCGGCACCGGGGCGGTGACGCTGGGCGGGAACCGCATCGTGACGGTCGCGGGCAGCACGCTGACGGTCGGCGGCGCGATCGGCGACGGCGGCGCCAACCGCAGCCTGACCAAGCTGGGCACGGGCACGCTCCTGCTGTCCGGCGCGAACACCTACGGCGGAAACACGACGATTCAGACGGGCACCCTGACGATTGCCTCGACCGGTGCGCTGCCCGGGTGGAATACAGCCGGGCGCTTCGCCGTGCAGAACGGCGCCGCGCTGGCGGTGTTCAACGCGGTGGGCGACGCGGCCATCGACACCCTCCTCGGCACCGGCAACTTCGCCGCCGGATCGAGCCTGGGCTTCGACACTTCGTCGGGTCACCGCTCGTACGGGAATGTCCTCAGCAATTTCACCGGCGGGACAATGGGGCTCCTGAAGCTCGGCGGGAACACCCTGATCCTCTCCGGCGCGAACAGCTACGGCGGCGGGACGACGATCGCCGGCGGCCTGCTGAACGTGACGAACGACACCGCGCTCGGCGCGGGCGGCGGCGGCCTGACGTTCAACGGCGGCGCGCTGCAGACCAGCGGCGACATGACCCTCAACAACCGCACCATCACCCTGACCGGCGCCGCCACGAACATCGTGGACGCCGGCACGACGCTGACGCTGACGAACTCCATCAGCGGCGCGGGAGCTTGGGTGAAGGCCGGCGCGGGCACGATGGTCCTTGCGGGCACCGCGACTTTCGGCGCCGCCCCTCTCTTCAACGAGGGCGCAGTGAACCTGCTGGGCACGTTCTCCTCCGGCGCCAACAACCTCAGCATCGGCAGGGTGGCCGGCACTCCCGCCACCGTGAACGTCCAGGGCGGCACGGTCACCGGAGCGGTGTTCATGGCGGGCGCGGCCAGCGGTTCCACCGGACTCGTCTATCAGACCGGCGGAACGGTCACGATGGGCACGTCCGCGCAGGCCGGCGGCGCGACGGGGGCCTACGGAGAGTACCATCTGTATGGCGGCACGCTCGATGCCGGCCCGAATCTTTACATCGCCGTGAACGCGGGCACCGCGGGCCTCTTCGAGATCACCAACGGCATCCTGACGGCAACCACGCTGCGGGTAGGGCGCGACGGGAATGCCGCCGGGACCAACCAGTTCGCGTACTACTATCAGACCGGCGGAACGAGCACCGTGGGCACGCTGACCGTGGCCGGCGGCGGCGCGGCCCTCGGCACCATCCGCGGCACCTTCGCCGTCACCAGCGGCACCTTCTCCGCCACATCCTTCAATGCGCTTGCGGGCGTCCATTCGAGCACGGGCCGCCTGTACTTCGGCAGCGGTGCCCTGGTGACATTGGGCGCATTCCCGACGACCCGCGGCGCGAACTCGTACGCGGACCTGACGATCGACGGCGGCTCGCTGACCCCGTCGGCGGCGAGCACCGCCTACATGAGCGCGCTGGATCACGCCTACCTCACCACCAACGGCGCGATCTTCAACGTCCCCACCGCTAGGAACATCACCGTCCTTCAGCCGCTCGAGGACTACCCGGGCCAGCTCGGCACGCTGACCAAGACCGGCGTGGGCGTGCTGACGCTCTCGGGCACCAACGTGTACGGCGGTTTCACGGATATCCGGGCCGGCGCGCTCGCGATCGCCACGACCAACGCGCTGCCGGGCCTGTACGCGGCCGGGCGCTACGTCGTCTCCAACGGCGCGGCGCTGGCCGTGGGGAACGCGGTGGCCGACGCGGACGTCGCGGCGATCCTCGGCACGGGCAACCTCGCCGCCGGCGCGGCGATCGGCTTCGACACGACCGCCGGCGGGCGCGAGTATGCGCTGGCGCTGGCGGACACCGGGGCCGGCGCCCTCGGCCTTCTCAAGCTCGGCGCGAACACGCTGATCCTCTCCGGCGCGAACAGCTACAGCGGCGGCACGCTGGTCACCACCGGCATGCTGGTCGTCGCGAACAACTCCGCGCTGGGCTCCACCGCCGCGGGCACGACGGTCCTCGACGGCGGCCAGCTGATCCTGTCGAACGGCGTGGTCGTGACCGGCGAGTCGCTCGACATCGCCGGCTCCGGCGTCGGTTTTACCGGCGCGGTGCAGGCCGCCGCGAGCTCCTCCGGCACCTGGGCCGGCCCGGTCACGCTCGGCGCGAACGCCCGCCTCGGCGCCGGGGTCGGCGGCACGCTGACCATCTCAGGCAACATCCAGAACGGCGCCGCCGCGGACCTCCTCCTCGGCCCCGGCATCGGCGGCGTCGGCACGGTCATCCTGTCCGGCACCAACGGCTACACCGGCGCAACGAGGATTGCCCGCGGCATCCTGCGACTGGGGGCGGATGACACCCTGCCGACGGGCACGACCCTCGACGTGGATTCCGCGAACGCCGCCGAGAACGCCATCTTCGACCTCAGCGGCTTCAACCAGACCGTCGGGGAACTGACGCGCACGAGCACGGGCGGCGGCGCGGGAGCGAGCATCGTCACCAACACGAGCGCGACGCTCTCCACCCTGACGGTCAATCCGGCCATCACCGGCACCTACAGCGGCGTCATCGGGAACAACATTGCCTTCGTGAAGAACGGATCCGGCACGCAGACGCTCTCCGGCGCGAACACCTACACGGGCACGACCACCATCGCCGGCGGCGTCCTCGCCTTCAGCCGCACGGCGAACTTCACGAACGCGAGCAGCCATATCGGCGGCGCGGGCGTCCTCGCCAACGCCGGTTCCGCCGCCATGGTCCTGCTGGGCAGCAACAGCTACTCCGGCGGCACCCTGCTCTCCGGCACCGGCCGCATCGCCATCGGCGACGACAGCGCCCTCGGCACGGGCACGGTCACCTTCGCCGGCAACGGCAGCCAGCTCTCCTCCGTCGGGACGGCCGCGCGCGTGCTGGCGAACAACCTCGCGATCAACACCAACATCACCCTTGGCCACGGCACCGACAGCGGCCTGCTGACGTTCAACGGCGACGTGGACCTAGGCGGCAACAACAGCCGGCGGGTCTTCGTGTCCAGCGACGCGGTCATCAACGGCATCGTCGCCAACGGCGGCCTGATCAAGACCGGCGCCGCCACGCTGACGCTGTCCGGCCCGAACACCTACGCCGGCGGCACGTCGGTCGGCCAGGGCCGCTTGCAGCTCGGCGGCGACAACGTGCTCGGCTCGGGCCCGCTGACCCTCAGCGGCGGCGGGCTGATGTCCAGCAGCACGGACGCGCGTACGCTGACGAACGCGATCAGGATCACCGCCAACGCGGTCCTCGGCGACGCGGTCAACAACGGGCGGCTCACGCTGAGCGGCCCGATCGACCTGGCGGGCGCACCGCGTTCGGTTTCCAACTACAGCGCGGTCGTGCTGTCCGGCGGATCCTCGAACGGGGTGATCAACAAGTACGGGCCGGAGACCATGGTCGTCCAGGGTGTCCACCGTTGGCCCGGGGTCGATTCGGCCATGTTCGACGGAACCGTGATCGTCGACGGCGGGACCATCACCAACGACGCCGTGATCTTCCGGGCGAGCGCCAGCCTCCCCAACGGGCAGGCCAGGCTCGTGATCACCAATGGCGGTTCCATCGTCATGACCGGGACTGCGCGGAACTTCAGGGCGGGCTACACGGCGGGTGACGGCACGCAGACGAACATTCTGGACATCGCGGGCATCGTCCGCATGCCGGATGCCAGCGCCGCGCACGGCCGATTGATCCTGGGGACGGATTCCGCACTCGGCGTGGCGAATCTGCTGGCCGGTGGCGATCTCCAGATGCGGCACGCCCGGGCCGCGGATCAGGGGATCGTCGGCGCCAGCGTGCTCAACTTCAACGGGGGCGTTCTTCGCGCGCTCGCCAACGAGGCGGACTTCATCAGGACCCTCACCGCGGCCAACGTCCAGGCCGGCGGCGCAATCTTCGAGACGGCCGGCTTCAATGTGACCGTCGCGCAGCCGCTGGTGAACGGCGGCGGCGGGGGCGGGCTGACGAAGCAGGGTGCGGGCAGGCTGACGCTGACGGGGACGAACACCTACACCGGCACCACGCGCGTGATGGCCGGCGTGCTCGAGATCGCGGGCGATGGCTCGGTGGACAACAGCACCACGCTGCAGATCGACGCGCTGGCGACGATGCTCGTCTCCAACCGCACGGCGTCGACGCTGAACCTCAAGTCCGGCCAGACGCTGAAGGGCCACGGCACGTTCGTCGGCGGCATGATCATGGAGGCCGGGTCCACCAACGCCCCGGGCACGAGCGCGGGGATCCTGACGATCGACGGCGGGCAGGCGGTGACGATGCAGACGCAGTCGGTCTACGCGGTGGAACTCAAGAACACCGGCGAGTTCGATAAGCTGGTCTTCGCGGGCGGCTCGACGCTGACGCTCGGCGGTGCGGACCTGCTGGTCACGCTGCTGCCGGGCTACAGCTTGGCGGTGAGCAACACCTTCAAGATCGTCGACGGGCTGCCGACGGCGGCGACGGGCACGTTCAAGGACAAGCCGAACGACTCGACGTTCGTCGTGGAGTCGACGACGCTGAAGATCAACTACAACCCGAACGACATCACGCTGACCGTGGTGCCCGAACCGGGCACGCTCGGCCTGCTGGGCGCGCTCGCGGCCGCCGGCTGGCTGCTGCGCCGGCGCGTGCGTAAGGCCTGAACGGCCCCAAAGTAGTCCTCACGCTCCGCGTGAGGACACCGGGACTTGGCTCGAACCGCCGCCGTGGTCTTGCGCCGCGCCGGTCGGATACCGGCGCCACGGCGGACGGAACTCGGAACCCCGAACCCGGAACCCGCCTTCGTCCCGCATGCGCGGGACTGCGGCGCGGCACGCGCGGAACCCGAAGGCGAACACCAAGACGCAAAGGACGCAGAGACTCGGAACGCGGAACCTTGGACCGTGCCTCGCGTTGTCCCCGGTCCGCGAACGACATCCCGCTGACGGTCGTGCCCGGGCCCTGAGGATTCCGCGCTCGTCACGGTCCCTGTCCGTCGTAGAATCCCCGGAATCGAAAGGATGGTAGGGCATGAAGTTCACCCGTCTTCCGCTCGCGCTTGCCGTCGCCGCTGCGTGGGCCGCCGCCGCACCGGGCGCGACCCCGGCGAGCCGTCCCAATGTCCTGTTCCTGTTCGCCGACGACCAGCGCGCCGACACCGTCGCCGCGCTCGGGAACGCGGTCATCAAGACCCCGGCGCTCGACCGCATCGCGCGCGCCGGCGTCGCCTTCAACCGCGCCTACATGCAGGGGGGCCTGCAGGGCGCGACGTGCGTGCCGTCGCGCGCCATGCTGCTCTCCGGGCGGCCGCTGTTCCGCGTCGACGAGGCCCTCCGGGGCGCGACCTGGCCCGCCGCGTTCGGCCGGGCCGGCTACGCCACGTTCATGAGCGGCAAGTGGCACAACGGCGCCGAGGCGATCGGGCGGAGCTTCAAGACCGCCCGCTCGATCTTCGTCGGCGGCATGACGGATCCGCAGAAGGCGATGTTGTGCGACCTCGTGGACGGGAAGACCACGAAGCCGGCGCTGGCGCCGAAGCACGCCTGCGAGGCCTTCGCGGACGAGGCGATCCGGTTCCTCCGCGAGCACAAGGACGGCCCGTTCTTCTGCTACGTTCCGTTCGACGCGCCGCACGACCCGCACGTCGTCCCCGACGACTTCCCGGTCCGCTACGATCCGGCGCAGATCCCTCTGCCGCCGAACTTCCTTCCCCAGCACCCGTGGAACAACGGCGAGATGACCATCCGCGACGAGGTGCTGCTGCCCTGGCCGCGGACGCCCGAGGCGGTGCGGGCGTTTCTCGCCGAGTACTACCGCTACATCTCCTACCTCGACGCGCAGATCGGGCGGATCCTCGACGCCCTCGAGGCCTCGCCGTACGCGCGGAACACGATCGTCGTCTTCGCCGCCGACTCCGGCGTCGCCCGCGGCAGCCACGGCCTGATCGGCAAGCAGAACTGCTACGAACACTCCATGCGCGTGCCGCTGATCGTCGCCGGCCCCGGCATCCCCGCGGGGAAGACGACCGAGGCGATGGGCTATCTCTTCGACGTCCTGCCGACCCTTGGCGCGCTGTGCGGCGTCCCCGCCCCGTCCACCAGCGAGGGACTCGACCTCGGCGCGGTGCTGAAGGATCCGGCGCAGCCCGGCCGGCCCGCCATCCTGACGGCCTACCGCGCCGTCCAGCGCGCGGTCCGCGACGACGGCTGGAAGCTGATCCGCTATCCGCAGGTCGACCGCACCCAGCTCTTCGACCTCAAGAACGATCCGTACGAAACGCGGGACCTCGCCGATCGCCCGGACCAGGCCGGCCGCGTGCGCGAGCTGACCGCGCTCATGGCGGCGGAGCAGCGCCGGTTCGGCGACGACGCGCCGCTCACCGTGGCGGAGCCCAAGCCGGCGGACTGGCAGCCGCCGGTGCGCGGCGCCGGAGACGGCGCCAGGAGAAAGAAGGCCGCGCGATGAAGCGTCTCGCCTGCCTGCTCGCCGCCGCCCTGCTCGGCGCCGCCGCGGCCGCGCCGCCGCCGAACATCGTGTACGTCATCGCCGACGACCTCGGCTACGGCGATGTCCACTGCCTCAACCCGCAGCGGGGGAAGATCCCGACACCGAACATCGACCGCCTCGCGGCGCAGGGCATGACCTTCACCGACGCGCACGGCGGTTCGTCGGTCTGCACGCCGACCCGCTACGGCGTGCTGACCGGCCGTTACGCGTGGCGGACGCGGCTGCAGAAGGGCGTGCTGGACGACTACGTCGAACCGCTCATCGCCCCCGGCCGGCTGACCGTCCCCGCCCTGCTCCGGCAACACGGCTACCACACCGCCTGCGTCGGCAAGTGGCACCTGCCTGATAAGAAATCGCTTTTCGGGCGGCACGGGAACGTACCCGTTGGGACCGGCCTGAAGCAGCGGTTTCATGGTGTGGACACTGCCCGAATGCCCACGGGAAGGCAAGAACGCGGGCGAAACATGC
>VGWF01000154.1 GCA_016873715.1 Lentisphaerota bacterium
GAGCGGCCGGGCCCGCCGGGCTTGGGCCGGATGCGGACGTGGGGCTGTGTGGCGGTGTGGCTGTGTGGCCGTGGGAGTGAAGCCGCTCCCACCGGGCTTGTCCCGAACTTCGGAACTCCCGGTCCCACCGGGCTTGGGCCGGATGCGGACGTGGGGCTGTGTGGCGGTGTGGCTGTGTGGCCGTGGGAGTGAAGCCGCTCCCACCGGGCTTGTCCCGGTGGGGCGGGAAAACGGCGGACGCCGTCCGACATCCGGCCGCACCGCCACGGGGAGGCCATCCCCACCCGGCCAAACCGCGCTGCGGCCCCCCGCCCCACGGACCGGCTACTTCCGCCCCACCCCCGCCACCGCGATGTCCTTGAACCGCATCCGCAGCGCATCGCGGGCGTGGAGCTGGAGCGCGATCCTCCCACGCAGCCCGACGCCGCGCTCGCGGTGGACCGCATCGTCGAGCACACCCTGGAGATCGGCGTCGCGAACGATGTGTCCGTTCAACTCGACGATCACGCGCGGGCCCCGGGCGAGGATCCGCAGGTCGTTCCAGGGCTCAGCGTCGTCCGCGTACCGGAACGGCACGCCGGCGGGCGCCATTTCGGGGCGCGCGTCGGAGACCTTGGCGAGCGCCGGGGCGATCCACTTGCGCACGCCGCGCGTCTCGTCGTAGATGAACCCGATGCGCCAGGGGCCGGGCGGATGGATGTCGACCTGCGGCCCGTCGAGCCAGCCGGCCGCGTCGTCGTAGCGGCTGCGGATCTGCACGCCGCTGTTGCCGGTCACGCCGCGGAACGCCTGGAAGCGGAGACGCAGCAGGAAGTCGCCGTGCTCGCCGTCCGCGACGAGCCAGACGTAGTCGTGTTTCGGATCGGCCGTCGAATCGACCAGGATGGCGCCGTCCTCGACGCGCCAGTAGGTCTTGTTCGTGTCGGCCGCGACGCACTTCACGGTCCAGCCGGCCAGATCGCGCCCGTTGAAGAGCGGCGTCCAGCGGCCTTCCGCGGCCTTCTCCGCCCCGGCCAAGGCCGCGCGCGCCGCGCCCTCGTCCGGCACCACCGGCTCCGCCGCGGCGGCGGCGCACGCGATCATCAGCGACCCCGCCCCCGTCAGGATGAGTCCCAGGTTCATGCCCGACCGTAGCCTCCTTCCGCCCCTCCACGCAAGGATTGACGCCACCCGCCTCTTGGGCCAAAGCTGGAGTGATGAAAGGCACCCCTCGCGCGTTGAATCGACCCGCCGCCGGGTTGCGGCTGGCCCGACGCATCGACCGCCTGCTCCGAAGGGACCCGACGCTCGATCCGGACATGGTCCGTCACATTCTCAACAACCTGGCTGCAAGCCCCGCGGCCAATCTCGAAAGGGCCCTGCGTCGTGGCCGAGCCTTCCATGCTATCGGCCGATGAGCGGCGTCTGCTGGCCGCCTTCAAGAGTCGGCGGGTTCCGTTCCTCCTGGTGGGCCTCTCCGCCGCAGCGCTCCAGCGCGCGCCGGTCGTCACGCAAGATGTCGACCTCTGGATCCCGGAGCCGGGCTCCCCGCGTTTCCTGCGGGCACTGAACGACTGCGGGGTCTCGTACGTGCCTCCCATCGGCCTGAACCCTCCGATGCTTGCGGGGCCGGGCGCAGATCTCTTCGATCTCGTCGTACGCATGCACGGGTTGGGACCCTTCGCCGAGGAGGCACGGCATGCTCTTCGTATCCGTGTCCAGGGGCTGGTCCTTCCCGTTCTGCGCCTCGACCGGATCATCGCGAGCAAGAGGTCGCTGAACCGGCCGAAGGACCGCGCCGTTCTGCCGGCCCTTGAAGCGGCCTGGCGCACGCTGCGCGCCGTAGGACGGCCGCCGACGGCCTAGTTCGACGCCGGCGCGTAGCCGTAGGGGGCGGCGGGGGCGGGATCGGGCGCCGCGGAGCGCCTCTTCGCCAGGACGGCCGCGGCCTCCCACAGCACGCGCTGCACGGCCAGTTCGGGATGCGAGTCGCCGAGCGCCCGAAGCTCGCCCTCCATCGAGGGCGCGGCGATGCGCCCGAGCGCGGCCGCGGCGGCCTCGCGGACCGCCGGGGCGTTGTCGAGGTTCCCCAGCGCGGCGGTCAGCGCCGGGGCGGACGCGGCATCCCCGATCTCGCCCAACGCCCACGCGGCGGCGGCGCGGTGATAGGGCCGCATCGCCTTGTACGGCCAGTGCATCGGCGGCAGGTTCATGCCCAGCGAGGCTTCCGTCGGCCCGTCGGCCAGCACGCCGCGCAGGAAGGCGGACGAGCCCCCGTCTCCAAGCCGGCCCAACGTGCGGATCAGCATGAACGCAACCCAGGACCGCTCCTCCGACGCGGGCTTGTCCAGTTCGGCCGCCGCGAGGGCGCGGAGGCGCGGCGCGACGGCGGGATCGGCCGCGACGACGGAGAGGATCTGCGCCGCCCGTGCCCGGGGCGTGTGCGGACGGATGTGCCGCTCCGCGTGCGGGCTGGCGCCGACCGCCGCGGCCAATTCGTCCGCCGGCCCCGCCCCCGGGCCTCCGAGCACGGCGAGACACGCCTCGACGACCTCCGCGGCCCGGCCGCCGCGCGCCAGCACGCGCGCGGTCAGCGCCTCGTAGGCGTCGAGTTCGTAGAGCAGCGCGCGGTCCTTGTCCATCGGCACGGCCCGCACGATCGCAGCGGCCGCGCCCCCCGCGTTCGTGCTGCCCATCGCGTCGAGCCCCTCGAGGATCCGGTGGTGGACCGGCGAGGAGTGGCATCCCATCAGCCACGGGTGGTCGCCGCAGCAGAGGGTGTACTTCTCGAGCGGCTCCAGCGTGCCGAGCGTCGCGACGAGCGCCCGCTCCGCCTCCGCGCCGCCGATCCGGCCGAGCGCCTCCGCGGCCGTTGCGGCGAGGTAGACGGCCCGCTGCGCGCCGCCGAACTCGCGGTTCGTCTCGCGGCGGTCCTTCACCAGCGGCGCGTTGGTCGAGAGCATCGTCGCCAGCGCGGGGACCGCCCCGCGGTCGCCCCGCGCGCCGAGCGAGCGCAGCACCGCCATCGACACCCGGAGGTCGGCCCCGGGATTCGCCGCGAGGAAGCCGCGCAGCGCGGCGTCGCCGGCCGCGCCGCCCGTCCGGCCGAGCGTCTCCGCCGCGGCCCACGCCTCGAGCCGGTCGCCGCGCGCAAGCCGGGCGCACAGGTCGCGCTCGATCGCATCCCAGTCGAGACGGTCCAGCGCCGCCGTCCACCGCGCCACGGCCTGCGGCCGTTCGCCGGTGAACGGATGGAAGTCCACCCGAAGGCCGGTCAGGTGTTCCATCGCGACATGGGCGGCCTGCGCGACGACGGGCTCGGGATCGCCGAGCACGGGGCGCAGCGCCGCGACGGACTCCCGGGTTCCGCACACCGCCAGGGCCATGGCCGCGGCGCAGCGGACCTCGCTCACCGGATCCGCCAGCAGCCCGGCCAGCGCGGGCGCGGACGATGCGTCGCGGAAGACGGCGAGCCGGTTCGCGGCGGACAGCCGCCGCGTCGCCTCCGGGGCGGCCGTCTCCCCGGCCAGGGCGGCGATTTCCGCGGCCCGGCCCGGCGGCGGCGCGCCCGGCCCGCGCGGCGGGCGGTGCTGGTTGATCGCGGCGCATTCGCGGAAGCGGTCGGTCTGCAGGTTCAGCACGCCGCCGTTCGCCGCGTTGTTCGCGCGGAAGCGGTGCGGATCGGCGCCGCCGAGGAGCTTCACCGGCCGCAGGGCGGCGACGGGGCGCGCGGCGGCGGGCGGAACGCGGTCGGTGTCGGCATGGCAGCCGGCGCACGAACGCCGTTCGCCGGGGCGGGCGTAGATCCAGCTGAGTTCGCCGATCACGGCACGACCCTCGGCGTCGATGGCCTGGATGCTGAGCGCGCGGTCGGCAGGGACCTCGACGTAGAACGAGCCGTCCGGCGCGACCGGGACGGTGCCGAGTTCGCGGCCCTCGGTGCCGATGTGAATGTAGATGCTGTCGGTCGGCGTCAGCATGAAGGGCCGGCCCTCGTAGATGCGCACCGCGCGGACGCGGCTCATGTCGGCGCCCTCGTGGCGCGTGGCGAAGACGTTCTGGCAGTAGAGGAACCCCGTCGCGTCCGGGCGGCTTCCGTCGGCCTCGCGCGCGACCGGCGGCATCGCGCGCGGCGCGGGCCGGGCGGCGGCGAAGACCGCGGAATGCGCGGCGGCGGGCTGGTAGCCGGGAACGCCGGCGCGGCCCTCCGGCGGGAGGTCACAGCCGGACAGATCGACGGCCTCGACGGCGCGGCCGCTCTGCGGATCGAGGATCGCCAGGCGCTGGCCGTCGCGGTCGCTGCACAGGAGCCGGCCGTCCGGAAGCGGCGAGACGTCGTACGGGAGGTAGGCGCCGGCCGGCACGCCGCGCTGGCGGGCCGAGACGACGACGCCGAGGTCGGAGATCGCGGCGACGCGGCCGTCGTCCAGCGGCGCCGGAGACCCCGCGCCGTACTGCCGCAGCCAGCGGGAGCCCTCCTCCGCGGCGTTGGCGGCGTCCGGGGCGATCGGCGGGCGGTCGGGACCGATCGCGATCAGGCCGCCGGACCCGTCGAGCCGCGTGCGGTGGATGTGGGTCTCGACCTTGGCGCGCTCGAGGAAGTTGTCGCACCGGATGAACGCGAGCATGCCGTCCGCGGTGACGCGCGGCTCGCGGTCGCCGACGATGTGATGCGTCAGCGCGCGGGCCGGACCGCCGCCGGCGGGACAGGTGAAGAGGCTGAAGGCGGGCACGCCGTGGTACTCCTCGGCCGTGCCGAGGCGCGTCGAGGCGAAGGCGAGGCGCCCGTCGGGCAGTTCGACGGGATCGAAGTCGTGGAACGGCCCGTGGGTGATCTGCCGCGGCGCGCCCCCGTCGACCGGCACGCTGTAGATGTGGAACCACGGATCGCCCTCCGGTGCCATCGTGAAATTGACGGTGCGGCCGTCGTACGAGACCGAGGGCGAGCCGAGCCACCCCCCGCCCGCATCGGCCAGCACGGTGACGGTTCCGCCGGGCCGGAACGGCGCGAGGCGGCAGAGGCGGCGGCCGAGGGCGGCGGGGGACGGCGTGTCGAACTCGAAGTAGGCGCGCGAGCCGTGGATGTTCTGGATGAAGTTCTGGCCGGCGAAGCGGGTGCGACCGAGGACGAAGACGACGGCGCCGGTGTGGACCGGCGCGTCGAACGACTCCGTCGCCTCCAGGACCGACGCCGCGGTGGGGGCGCCCGGGATCTTCAGGTCCGCGCCCCAGGGCGGAATGCCGTAGGCGCCGAGCACGCGCGCCGCCGGCCACGCGGAGTCGTCGAATCCGGGCTTCTGCCAGCCGGCCGGAGGCGCCTCGCTGCAACGCCAGCCGGCGCCCGTGACGCGCGTCGATGCCGGGGCGCCGCGACGCGTGAGGCGGACCGCCGCGATCAGGCCGGCCGGCCCATCGGCCGTGTTCACCGCCTCGATCGCCACGGTGTTCGTCCCCGGGGCCACCAGGTGGGTCACGTCCCATCGCGCCGGGTCGGTCCATTCCATCCCCTGCCCCGCGCGGCGGCCGTTGACGAAGAGGGAGAACTCGTTGTCCGCCGTGGCGAGGATCTCCGCCTTCGATCCGCGTCCCATGGCCGGCGCGATGAAGGTCGTGCGGAAGCCGCGCGTCGCGGCCGGCGGATTGGCGGCATCGGCCTCGGGAAACCAGATCCAGCTCGCACCCTTCAGGTCGAGCCCGGCCGCCGCGGCGGGCGCGGGCCGCCCGAGGTGCCCCCAGGGGGCGATGCCGAGTTCGCCGTGGACGCGGACCGGCTTCCACGCGGCGTCGTCGAACGCGACGGCCGTCCAGCCGGGCGTCTCGCGGTCCGTGGCGCGCCACCCGTCGTCGGTCACGATCGCCGCCTCGCCCGCGCTTCCCGCGCGGACGGTCAGCTTCACGATCAGCCCCGCCGCGCCGGGGATCGTGTTCACGGCCGCCACGGCCAGGCCGTTCGTGCCCGGGACGAGACGGCCGCTGCCGAGTTCGACGCGGAAGGGCCGGTTCCACGCGTTGGGCTCGGTCACCCGCTCCACGACGGGCGAGCCGTTCAGGTGAAGCGAGAAGAGGTTGTCCGCCGTGACCGTGATCACGCCGGAGTCGAGATCCCACTCCGGCGGGAGGACGAAGGATGTGCGGAAGTAGCGCGTGCCGGCGGGCGCCGACAGACCGTCCGCATCGGCCGCCCAGATCCACGAGGCCCCGGAGAGGTCCGGCGTTTCCTCCGCCCCGGCCGCCAGCGCGGCCGCGACCAGCCCCGCCGCCCATCCCGCCCGTCGCATGCCCGTCATCCGCAGTCCTCCGCCGGTTTCAGGAGCCCGGAGTCTGGGACGGACACCGCCCGGAAGTCCAGCGGGAACCGGCGGCGGGCCGGCGTCCGCTCAGGCTCCCGCGATGGCGGCGGCGACGGCGTCGCCGATCTGCGCGGTCGTCGCCGGCGTCTCGCCCGCCGCGCAGAGGTCGCCGGTCCGCAGCCCTTCGGTCAGGACCGCGTCGACGGCCTGCTCGACGGCGCGGGCTGCGTCCTCGAGGTCGAACGAGTGCCGGAGCATGAGCGCGGCGGAGAGGATCTGGCCGATCGGATTCGCGACGCCGCGGCCGGCGATGTCGGGCGCGGAGCCCCCGGCGGGCTCGTAGAGGCCGAAGCCGCGGCCATTGAGGCTGGCGGAGGGAAGCATGCCGATCGATCCGGCCAGCACCGCGCACTCGTCGCTGATGATGTCGCCGAACATGTTGCCGCACAGCAGCACGTCGAAGTCGTGCGGGCGGCGGACCAGCTGCATCGCGGCGTTGTCGACGTACATGTGATCGAGGAGGACATCCGGATAGGCGCGGCCGATCCCGGTGACCACCTCCCGCCAGAGGACCATCGACGTGAGCACGTTGGCCTTGTCGACGGAGGTCACCTTGTGCCGGCGATGGCGGGCCATCGTGAACGCCTGGATCGCGATCCGTTCCACCTCGCGCCGCGTGTAGGTCATCGTGTCGAACGCGCGCTCCGCGGGGCCGCTCCCCTCCCGTCCCTTGGGCTCGCCGAAGTAGACGTCGCCGGTGAGTTCGCGGACGCACAGCACATCGAACCCCTTCGCGGCGATGTCGGCCCGGAGCGGGCTCTGGTGCCGGAGCGCCGGGGGCAGGTGCGCCGGCCGCAGGTTGCAGAAGAGCCCGAAGTGCTTGCGCAGGGGCAGCAGCGACGCGCGCTCCGGCCGCTGCTCGGGCGGAAGGACGTCCCACCTCGGGCCGCCGACGGAGCCGAACAGGATGGCGGCGGAACTCTCACAGGTCTTCAGCGTCGACGCGGGGAGGGCTTCGCCGTGCCGGTCGATGGCGGCGCCGCCCACGTCGGCGTGGACGAAGTCGAACCGGGGGCCGAACCGCCGGGAGACGGCGTCGAGCACCTTCACCGCCTCGACCATGATCTCCGGCCCGATCCCGTCGCCGGCCAGAACCGCGATCTGCTTCGTGGACATGAAGGGTCTCCGATGGGCCCGCCGCGGACGGACCGCCGGGCCGGAAGCCGCGCAGTGTAGCGACCGCGGGACCGCCATGCAAACGACGCGCCGAACCGCGTCGCGGACCGCGGGGTCCGCGCCGTGGCGGGCGGGATCAGGGCTCGCGGGCGAGGGCGACGAGATCCGCGGCGGTGACGACGTTCATGGTCGCTGCGGCGCGCGCCACGAGCGCCTCGTAGGCCTTGAAGATCGCCTCGCGCTCGGCGGCGGCCCGGGGCTGCGCCCGCTGCGGGGCATCCGGATTCCACGGCGGGGGCATCGGACGCCTGCCCTCGGACATGTAGACCGACTGCCAGCCGGCTCCGCCCGAGAAGTGGAAATCGTTCTCGTGGATGAGGGAGGTCGCGTAGGGCGGACGCGCAAGCGTCCATGCCGCCCGCTCCTTGTCCAGGCGCGCAACGGGATCGAAGGCCGGGTCGGCGCGGGAACCGCCGACGGCAGTCCACCAGAACTGCTCCGGTCCGTTCTCGGAGGCCCGCCACCGCGTGACGCTGAAATCGCTGGGGCGCACGAGCAGGCCGTCGAGGAACTGCAGGGGGCTCTCCGCATCGGTTCCGCTCTCGTGGTACTGCAGCGTCATCCGCGCGCCCAACTCGCGGTAGATCCGGTTCTGCATCCGCTTCACGCCGGGGTCGGCCGCCTGCGAGGAGACGCACACCGGCGCCGTCCCGAAGACCTGCTTCACCAGCGCGTACCCGCCCGGCCGGTCCCGCTGGAGCCTCCCGGTGACCGGGTCGGTGCGATGGAGCTCGTAGTCGCGGAGAAGATTCTCCAACGCGGCGCCCTCGAGCCCGGCCAGGGGCGCACCGAACCCGGCGCAGGCCGGATGCGGGGGGCGAACGTGGTAGCTGATTCCCATCCCGCTGTCCCGCAAAGCCTTCACGACATCGGGACGCTTCGCTGCATACGCCTCGGCGAGGGGGGCCGTGAAGTAGAAATCGCCCCGGACACCGTGACGGGTGAAGATGCCGACGAGGCGCAGCACGGTCGCCGCGCTGTCCTCGAGACGGAAGTGCTCGTGGCAGTTCACGGCGAAGGTGATGTAGCCGGTCTTCTTCGCCTCGGCCGGCGGGGAGGACGCGGCGGAAGGGGCCGACGCCGCGGGGCGCGCGGCCGCGGCGCCCGGGCGGGGATCGACGCCGGGATTGGCCTTCTCCCATGCCCGGTAGGCATCGGCCATCCGGGAGAAGGTCGCCCACTTCGCGCGCCCATCCTTCACCAGCGGATCGACGACCTTCTCCACCCACGGGGCGAAATCGGCGTCGCGCAGTTCGCCCGGGTGGACGGTCATGTGGAAGACGTTGACCCGGTCCTTCCGGGCTGCGCGCAGCGACATCACGAGCCCCCCGGTGATCGAGTTGAGGTAGGCGATGTCGCCCTCCTGCTTGCGCGCCCGGAAGTCGCCGTCGGCGAAGATGCCGTCGGGCAGGTAGACGATCCGTGCCGCGGGATCGTGCCTCGCGAACGCCTCGATCGACTCCTCGGTCGGCCCGCCCGCCGGCCGCCATGGATGGATCGCCAGAAGCTCGGGGAAGGTCCGCTGGATGTGGGGATTCTTGTGGTCGCTCATCACGTCGAGGCCGGCGTCCGCGGCGGCGTCGAGGATGCCGGGGTAGTTGTTGCCCCCGCTCCAGTAGCGGACGCTCGCGGCGGGACAGGCCTTGAGGATCCAGCCGATCTCCTCCTTCATGACGGCCGTCCACACGCTGACGGGGAGCCGGTCGCAGGCCGGACCGAGGTGGGCCTGCTCGTGGAAGTGGAGGGCGATCTCGTGTCCGGCGGCCTTCAGGTCGGAAAGGACGGTGTTGCCCTGTTCCGCGCAGAGCCGGGTGAACGGGGTCTGGGCCTGGACGGTCATCACGCCGCCGCTGCGCCGGATCGTGGCATCGAGCCGCCGGATCGACTCGATGTGGATGCGGAGGAAGTCCGCCTCGTGGTAGCTCGCCCGTCCGCGCGGCCCCCCGCCCCGCGGCCCGCCCATCGCGTCGGGCGCGCCGCCGCCGTCCGCCGCGCGCGGCGGGCGGTTCGGGCGGCCGGGCACGAGGGAACTGACGTCCGATCCGAACGGCTCGATATGCAGGCCGACGCAGAGAAGCAGGGGGGCGTCGCGGGATCCGGCGTCGGCCGGCACGGTCCCGAGGGTTCCCGGGCCGCCCCCCGACGGGCGAACGCGCTCGGGACGGCCGGCGGCTCCCGGCGGGCCCCCGAACGGGCGGGGGGGCCGCTGCCCCGGCGGAAGGGGCCGCTGGCCCCATCCGGCGCCGGCCGAAAGCAGGACCGCCAACCCGATCGCAGCCCGTACGGATGCCTTCATGGACTGTCCGCCTTCCTGTGCCGGTGTCGGTTCATATGACGTATAACCCACTCGGACGGATGTCTATTGCAGACGGCAGAAGACGCCCTCGCCAAGCCCGCCGAACGCGCGCCGCCGCCCCTGTCTGTGCGGTACTTGCCCCTTGCATGGCCCGCTGCAATCCACTAGAGTCGGACAGTTCGATCCGGCTCTTCCCCAAAGACGGGGGCAGCGGCGTTTGGACGTTAGCAGCACAAGGCCCTCACGCGAAGTCTGTAGTTCTCGAAGTTTCGGAACCCGAAGGCTCTTCTGGAGATCATCTCCATCTTGGTGT
>VGWF01000155.1 GCA_016873715.1 Lentisphaerota bacterium
GCAGAAGGCGGGCTCGTTCGGCGAGGTCACGCGGCGCCACATCGTGAACTTCCTGATGGAGGCCCGCGAGGCCGGCCTTCGCACGACGACGCTCGCCCGGCGCCTCGCCGCGATCAAGGTCTTCCTCCGCTACCTGCAGCAGGAGGGCATGCTGCTCAAGGACGTCGCGGAGACGATGGACTCGCCCCGCCTGTGGAACCTCCTGCCGGACACGCTGACGACGAAGGAGACCGAGCGGCTTCTCGGCGCGCCGGACCTGGAGAAGCCCCTCGGCCTGCGCGACCGCGCGATCCTCGAGGTCCTCTACGGCAGCGGGCTGCGCGTCTCGGAACTGGCGGGCCTCACGCTCGACCAGATCCACCTCGACGAGCGCTACCTCCGCTGCATCGGCAAGGGGCGCAAGGAGCGCATCGTCCCGTTCGGCGACTCCGCGAAGCTCTGGCTCCAGCGCTACCTCTCCGAGGAACGCCCCCGCCTGGCCCGGAAGTCGCAATCCCCGGCGGTCTTCCTCTCCCGCCGCGGAGGCATGCTCGACCGCCGCACGCTGTGGCGCTCCGTCCGCGCCTACGCCCGCCGCGCCGGCCTCGCCAAGGACGTCCATCCCCACACGCTCCGTCACACCTTCGCGACGCATCTGCTGGCGAACAACGCGCCGCTCCGCGTGATCCAGGAGATGCTCGGCCACGCCGACATCGGCACGACCCAGATCTACACCCACGTCGATTCGTCCCGCCTGAAATCCATCCACGAAAAGTTCCACCCGCGGGCCTGAGGCCGGCATGCGGGAGACGGACGTGGGGCCGGCTGTCGGATGCTGGCCGTTGGTTGTTGGCTGTTGGCTGTTGGTTGTTGGCTGTTGGCTGTTGGTTGTTGGCTGTTGGCTGCTGAATCCGAACTTCGATGTTGGGCGTTCGATGTTCGGTGTTCGATGTTCGATGCTCGGTGTTCGATGTTTTATGTTCGAAGTTCCCCAGCGTCCCTACGTATTCCACGGCGCGCGGTAGGCGCGCGTGCGGAGGCGATTCGCGGCTTCGTCGCCGGGGAACTCCTCCTTCACCGGGTCCCACCGGAGCTTCCGTCCGAGGAGCATCGAGAGGTGGCCGAGGTGGCAGACGGAGCTGACGCGGTGGCCGATCTCCGCCGGGAAGTACGGCTCCCGGCGCGACTTCACGCAGTCGAGGAAGTTGCGGTGCTCGCCCGCCGGGCACGTGAACAGGTGCGTCTCGCCCGGACCGATCACCTCGCCCAGGATCGACGCGGGCTCCGCCTGCAGCGGACCGCGCCACCCGCGGTTCCCGACCCAGCCCTTGTCGCCCTCGAACCGGATGTAGGGCACGTCGTTCTCCGCGATCATGCGGACGCCGTTCGCGTAGCGATACTCGACGCGGAACTCCCGCGCCGTGTTGAAGAGACCCTTTGAAAGGAACGTGCCCCGCCCGTCGATCTCGACCGGCCCGCTGCGCTCGACGTCGAGCCCCCACTGCGCCGTGTCGAAGAGATGCGTCCCCCAGTCGGCGATCATCCCGATCGAGGTGTTGAGGATCCACCGGAAGGTGTAGTGGACGCGTTCCTTCGTGTACGGCGCCCACGGCGAGGGACCGAGCCACATCTCGTAGTCCAGTTCCGGCGGCACCGGCTGCGGCGTCGGATCGCCGTCGCCGTCAGGCCCCGTGGGCAGACCGACGCGCACCGTGTGCACGCGCCCGATGCGGCCGTTGCGGACCAGCTCCGCCATGCGGTGGTAGACCGCAACGCCGCGGTCCTCGGTCGAGGTCTGGAACACCGCGCCGCAACGCCGGACCAGGTCCGCCTGCATCCGCCCCTCGGCCAGGGTCATCGTGGGCTTCTCGCAGCAGACGTCCTTGCCCGCCCGCAGCGCCGCCATCGAGATCGGCACGTGCCAGTGGTCCGGCGTCGAGATCATCACGGCGTCGATGTCGCGACGCGCGAGGATCTCGCGGAAGTCCTTCGTCGCCGCGCAGCCGCCGTCGCCGTACTTCTTGTCGACCAGCGTCCGCGCGTTGGCCATGTGGTTGGAATCGACGTCGCAAACGGCGACGACCTGCGCGTCCGGCTGGCCCAGGAAGCCCTTCAGGTTGACGCCGGTCCCGTGGCTTCCCACGCCGATCATGCCCATCACGATCCGGTTCGACGGCGCAAGAGCCCCGAGCACGCGCGCAGGCACGATCGCCGGGAACCCGAATGCCGCCGCGGCGCCGCACGACCGTCGCAGGAACCCTCGTCTCGTCGTCTTCATGCCGTCCTCCGAATCCGCCGGAGACCGTAGCGTATCGGCAGGGAGAAGGGCCAGCCCCAAGCTGCATCTTCTCGGAACCGGGACGGGGCCGACCATCGCCGGGGCCACCGGCACTCCGCGGGCGGCCCGCCGCCGCACCGTCGGGCCGATCAGGATCGTCGACGCCCGCGCCATGGCCTGCGCGGTCAACTCGGCCCTGCCGTCGGCCGTCTCGCACGGCGCCGCGATGCTGGGCTTCTCGCGCGTCGCCGTCCGCGACCTCAACGCGCGGCGGTTCCGCAGCCGGGCACGGACCGAGGCGGAGCGGGATGCCGAGGCGGGGGCGATGAACGGGGCGTCCGGCGCCGACCGGCTGCACGTGTTCGCGTCGGGCGACGTCCGGGCGCATCCGCGGTTCACGGACCTGATCGTGCGGGCGCCTCCCGGTGTCCGCGGGGCGGCCGGGATCCGTCGAACGGAAAGCCCGTGCGAGCGTCATCGCCATCGCTGCGCCGGACCGGAGATGCGCCCCGCGGACTCGGCCGGCCCCCGCCGGCTTGACAGGGCCGCGGGCGGGTGACAGTGTCCGCCGTTCGTCGGAAGTACGGAGACAACCATGCGCGTGCCGTTGGAATGGCTTCGGGAGTACGTGGCGTTCGAGGACACCCCGCAGGGGCTGGCGCAGAAGCTCACCTTCGGCGGGATCGAGGTCGAGGCGATCGAGCCGGTCGGCTCCGATTTCGCCGGCCTGATCGTCGGCGAGGTCCGCGCCGTCGAACGCCATCCGAACGCCGACCGCCTGACGGTCTGCCGGGTCTTCAACGGGACGGACGAGGTCCAGGTGGTCTGCGGCGCCCCGAACGTCAGGGCCGGCGGACGCTACCCTTTCGCACCCGAGGGCGCGACGCTGCCGAGCGGCATGAAGATCAAGGCGGCGAAGCTGCGCGGCGTCGAGTCGCGCGGGATGCTGTGCGCCGAGGATGAACTGGGCCTGTCGGAGGACCATGCGGGGCTCATGGATCTCCCCGCCGATGCCGTGGCGGGCACGCCTCTCGTGCAGGTGCTCGGAGGGCCGGACACGGTCCTCGACCTCGAGATCACGCCGAACCGCCCGGACTGCCTCAGCCTCCTCGGCGTCGCGCGCGAGGTCGCCGCTCTCTACCGCCTGCCGCTGCGTCCGCCGTCCTTCGAGGTGCGGGAGTCCGGCGATCCGGTCGGGGCGGCAGCCGTGGTCGACGTGCGCGACGCGGAGCTGTGCCCGCGCTACACGGCGCGCGTCATCCGCGGGATCCGGATCGGCCCCTCGCCGCGCTGGATGCAGAACCGCCTCGCCCGCGCCGGCCTCCGGCCGATCAACAACGCGGTGGACGTGACGAACTACGTGATGCTGGAGACGGGCCAGCCCCTCCACGCCTTCGACCACGCGCTGCTGAAGGACGCGCACATCGTGGTCCGCCGCGCCGCCGGGGGCGAGGTCATGCACACGCTCGACGGCCAGGAGCGGACGCTGTCCCCCTCGATGCTGGTCATCGCCGACCCGGACCGCGCCGTCGCGGTGGCGGGCGTGATGGGCGGGGCGGGCAGCGAGGTGCGGGATACGACCGCGACGATCCTCCTGGAAAGCGCCTGCTTCGAGCCTGCGAGCGTCCGCGCGACGTCGAAGGCGCTCGGCCTCGTCACGGAGTCCTCCTACCGCTACGCCCGCGGCGTCGATCCCGACCTCGCCGACCGCGCGAGCCGCCGCGCCGCGGCGCTGCTGGCGGAGCTCGGCGGCGGGACGGTCGCCCCGGGCGTCATCGACCGCTACCCGGCGCCCGCCGCCCCGCGCACGCTCTCGTGCCGCGTGTCGGCCATCCGCCGGACGCTCGGCGTCGAGACCGACGCCGGGACGGTGGCGGACGTGCTGCGCTCGCTCGACCTCGGCGTCGCCGCGCGCGACGCCGACACGCTGGACGTGACCGTACCCACCTTCCGCGGCGACCTCCGCATCGAGGTCGACCTCGTGGAGGAGTTCGCCCGCCTGCACGGACTCGACCGGATCCCGGCGCGGACGCCCGCGGCCCGCGTGGTCGATGGGGCGGACGACCGGGGCGTGCGCGCGGCCGCGCTCGTGCGCGACGCGGCGGCCGGCCTCGGCCTGACGGAGATCATGAACTACAGCCTGACGTCCGAGGCGCTCCTCGACCGCTTCGCCCTCGACGATGCGGCGCGCCGGATCCGGCTGCCGAACCCGCTGAGCGCCGAGCAGTCGGTCCTGCGCCCCTCGCTGGTCCCGCAGCTCGTCGAAACCCTCGGCCGCAACCGGGCGCACCAGGTGGCCGACGCCGCCCTCCTCGAGTTCGGCCGCACCTACGAGCAGGAGCCCGGCGGTCCGACGCGCGAGGCGGCGCGCGTGGCGATCGGCCTGATGGGCGCGGCGGGGCGCGGCCCCCTCGTCCGCCGGCCCGCGCCGGAGCCGTTGGAGACCTTCCGCTGGCTGAAAGGCATCCTCGCCGGACTGCTCGGCGCGCTGCGCGGCGGCGGGCTGGCCCTGCGCGCGGAGCCGTGCGCGGCCTTCGAGCCGGGCCAGTCCTTCGCGATCACCGTCGGCGGGGCCGCGGCCGGGCGCTGCGGCGTGCTGCGGCGGAGGATCGCCGCCGAGTGGCGCATCTACGACCCGGTCGCCGTCGCCGAAATCGACCTCGACGCGCTGACCGCGGGCGTGCATGCGATCCCGGCGCCCCGGCCGCCGCCGACCGTCCCGTGCAGCGTGCGCGACCTGGCCTTCGTGCTCCCGCGCGCGACGCGCCACGAGGACGTGCTCGCCGTCATCCGAAATACCGCGCCGGCCGAGCTCGAACGGGTCGAGCTTTTCGATCTCTACGAGGGCCGCGGCATCCCGGCCGATCGAAAGAGCATGGCGTACTCCTTGACCTACCGTGCGGCCGGACGTACGCTGACCGACGACGAGGTGCAGCGGTTTCACCAGTCGGTCGCGGACGCGGTCGTCCGGGACCTGAAGGCGGAGATCCGGGACGCCTGACCGGCCGTTGCACCCGGGACATTTTGACAAGGCAGAGTATGATCGCCATGTTCCTCGCGACATGGATTGAAACGTTCGTCAGGCTGCTGCTCGCGCCGCGGCCGGGCATGGACACGGGGTTCGGGGCCGGTTGGGTCCCGGTCCGCGTGGCCGTCCCGGGGCGGATGGAGCGGCGCGCACGCTTGGCCCGGGGGCGCCCGGGTTGGACGGGGGACCCGCCGCCGGACATCCGGCGCGGCGACCCGGCGTGCCGGCGGTAGGCCTGTGTTCTTTGGCAGCGCGCAGGAATCGGGGTTCGCCCCGAAGGATTTGTACCCTGCCTTGTTCGCGAACGGGTCTCATTCTCTGACCCATTAATCGACTCTGAAGGGAGCCGAAAGTCCGGATGTCGCCCTCCGCCCCTTGCGGGCACGAGGAAACCACCCGGCGAGGCGCCCACCTTGGTCACAAGGTTCAGAGAGCAGACCCCTACGGCAAGGCGGGGTACTTTCTTTTCGGGAGACGGCGGTGGCGGATTTCTTCGAGGACGAGGCGGACGGGAAGGACGGGCCGGCGGAGACGCCGGTGACGCTGCGCCCGCTGGCGGCGCGCGTGCGGCCGGCCTCGATCGACGAGGTCGTCGGCCAGGACCACGTCCTCGGCCCCGGACGCCTGCTGCGCCGCGCCATCGAGGCCGACCGCCTCGGGAGCCTCATCCTCTACGGCCCGCCCGGCTGCGGGAAGACCTCGCTCGCGGAGGTCATCGCGGCGGCCACGCGCCGCGCCTTCGAACGCGCCAGCGGCGTCAGCTCCAACGTCGCCAGCCTCCGCGCCCAGCTCCAGCGGGCCCGCGAGCGGCTTCGCGCGGGCCGGCAGACGATCCTCTTCTTCGACGAGATCCACCGCTTCAACAAGGCGCAGCAGGACGTGCTGCTGCCGTTCGTCGAGGAGGGCGCCGTCACCCTGATCGGCGCCACCACGCACAACCCCTTCTTCTTCATCAACAGCCCGCTCGTCTCGCGCTCGCAGGTCTTCGAGCTGAAGGCCCTCGACCGCGACGCCGTGATCCGGCTGCTGCGCCGCGCGCTGGAGCATCCCGACGGGCTCGGCGGCAAGGGCGTCGAGGCCGACGACGACGCCCTCGCCCACCTTGCGACCGTCTGCGAGGGCGACGCGCGCCGCTCGCTCAACGCGCTCGAGATCGCCGCGCTGACGACCCCGCCCGGCCCCGACGGCCGCGTGCGCATCACCCGCGCGGCGGCGGAGGACTCGATCCAGAAGAAGGCGATCCTCTACGACGCCGACGAGGACGGCCACTACGACACGATCTCGGCCTTCATCAAGAGCGTGCGCGGCTCCGACCCGCACGCCGCCGTCTACTGGCTCGCGAAGATGCTCTACGCCGGCGAGGACCCGCGCTTCATCGCGCGGAGGCTCGTCATCCTGGCCTCGGAGGACATCGGCAACGCGGACCCGCGCGGCCTGGCCGTCGCCGTCGCCGCGATGCACGCCGCCGAATTCCTCGGCATGCCCGAGGCGCGCATCACGCTCTCGCAGGCGACGACGTACCTGGCGACGGCGCCGAAGAGCAACGCGGCGATCGTCGCGATCGACGCCGCGATGAAGGACGTCGAGCAGGGCCGCGTGCTGCCGGTGCCGATGCACCTGCGCGACGCGCACTACAAGGGCGCGAAGGACCTCGGCCACGCCGGCTACCGGTACGCGCACGACCACCCCGGCCACTTCGTCGACCAGGAATACGTGCCGACGTCCAAGGTCTACTACACCCCGACCGACCAGGGCTACGAGGAGACGATCCGCAGGCGCATGGAGGCCTGGGAGTCGCGGAGGAAGGCGCCACGAACGCCCGAAGCCCCATCCTGACGCGCAAGGCGGCCCTGCGCCGCCGCATGCGCCGGCTCCGCGAGGCCCTGGCCCCGCGCGGGCTCGCCGCGCGCTCCGCCCGCGCCGCGGCGCGGCTCGTCCGCCTGCCGGTGTTCCACGGCGCCCGCGCGGTCGCGCTCTACCTCGCCGCACCGCGGGAGCCCTCGACGGCGCGGATCCTCGCGGCCTGCCGGCGCTCCGGCCGGCGCGTCGCCGTCCCGGCGTGGGACGCCGCCCTGCGCCGCTACCGCTTCGCCTGGTTCCCGCCGCGCGCCGCGACGGTAGCCGGCCCGCTCGGCATCCCGCAGCCGTCGCATCCGCGCTGGGTCCGCGGGGGCGCGCTCGACCTCGTCGTCGTGCCCGGCCTCGCCTTCGACCGGAGCGGCGGACGCCTCGGCCATGGCGGCGGACACTACGACGCCCTCCTGGGCGGCCGCCGCGCCGCGACGATCGGCTTCACGCTCGACGCCTTCCTCGTTCCCGCCGTGCCGATGGCCCCGCACGACGTGGCGATGGACTGGCTCGCCACCGAGTCCCTCGCCGCGCCGTGCGGCGATCCGCCTCCGGCCCGGAGCGGAGCGCCGCGGATCCCGCGGAGGAGGCCGGCCCGGCCCGCTGTTCGAACCGACCGAAATCCGACACATGAAACCAATCCCGGCGGACGGGGTTCCGCCGGTGGAGAAACCCATGGGCGACTGGATCAGCTACTGGCTCGTGCCGCTCTTCGTCATCCTGCTCGGCCTGTGCGCGGGATACACGCTGCACATGGTCCTGATGCGGACGCGCGCCGCCGCCGAGCTGCGCGCGGGCTGGAAGGCCGTCGAGGCGGCCAAGAACGAGGCCGAGGCGATCCGCCGCGAGGCGCTGGTCGCCGCGCGCGAGGAACTCGTCAGAGTCCGCGAGGCCTTTGAGGACGAGAACGCCGCCCGGCGGACGCACCTGACCGTCGCCGAGGAGCGGCTCGCCTCGCAGCAGGCCACCCTCGACCGCCGCGCCGCGATGATCGAGAAGAAGGAGGCCGGGCTCGAGGCCGGCCGCGAGGAGATCCGCCGGCAGGAGGACGCCGCCGCCGCCGCCCGCAAGGAGGCCGAGGGAACGGCCGCGGACGCCAGGGTCAAGCTCGCCGAGGTGGCCGCCCTCCCCCGCGAGGAGGCCCGCCGCCTGCTGCTCGACCGCCTCGACATGGAACTCTCCTCCGAGCAGGTCACCATGATCCGCCGCCGCCAGGAGGAGGCCCGCCGGGACGCCGAGGAGCGGGCCCGGTCGATCATCACCGCCGCCATCGAGCGCTTCGCCGCCGACCAGGTCAACAACGTCACCATCTGCGCGGTCGCGCTGCCGGACGACGAGATGAAGGGCCGCATCATCGGCCGCGAGGGCCGCAACATCCGCAGCATCGAGACCGAGACCGGCTGCACGATCGTGATCGACGACACGCCGAAGACGGTCGTCGTCTCCGCCTTCGACCCACTGCGCCGCGAGGTCGCCCGCCGCGTCATCGAGGCGCTCGTCGCGGACGGCCGCATCCACCCCGCGCGCATCGAGGAGATCACCGCGCAGACGCGCGCGGAGGTCGAGGAGATCATCCGCAAGGCCGGCGAGGCCGCGGCGGACGAGTTGCAACTCACGGGCATCGACCCCGAACTGCTCCGCCTGCTCGGCGCGCTCCAGTTCCGCCACAGCTTCTCGCAGAACGTCCTCCGCCACTCGGTGGAGATGGGCCACCTGATGGGCATGATGGCCTCGGAGCTCGGGCTCGACCCGGCCGTCGCGCGGCGCGTCGGCCTCTTCCACGACCTGGGCAAGGCGGTGGACCACAAGGTCGAGGGTACGCATGCCGCCATCGGGGCGGACCTGCTGCGGCGCCACGGAGAGCCGGAGGTCGTCTGCCAGGCCGTCGCCGCGCATCACCACGAGGCCGACGGCGGCGGGAACATCTACGCATCGCTCGCGTCCGCGGCGGACGCGATCACCGCGGCCCGCCCCGGCGCGCGGTCGGAGACGACCGAGCTCTACCTCAAGCGCCTCGCCAAGCTCGAGGAGATCGCGGGCGGCTTCCCCGGCGTCAAGAACTGCTACGCCGTCCACGCCGGCCGCGAGGTCCGCGTCTTCGTCCTCCCCAACCAGGTCGACGACACCGGCGCCATGATCCTCGCTCGCAACATCAGCCGGAAGATCCACACCGACATGCAGTTCCCCGGCCAGATCAAGGTCACGGTGATCCGCGAGACCCGCTGCGTCGAATACGCGCATTGAACCGCAGGGATCGGGCTGTCTGCGGTTCGGTGCGCGCGTGAACGACGGCTGTCTTCATGCCGACCGTGCGCCCCATCCGCAACACGGCGTCAAGCAGCAGGTTCCAAGGGTTGGAAGAGAGGGATGAGAGATGAGGGATGAGGGATGAAACCTGAAGTCTGAAAGAGAAGGGCTCCGGGAATGGAGTCCATTCGGTTGTCTCCCTTCGGCCGATCACCAACAGCCAACCGACTCCCCGCCTCCGCCCTCCGCTCCCTGCTCTCCGCTCTCCGCCCTTGGCTCTCCGCTCTCCGCTCTCCGCTCCCTGCTCTCCGCCCTTGGCCCTCCGCTCTTCGCCCCGCCCGCGGGCTTGCAAACGGACCGGGAACCGGGTGCAATCGGGGGATGCGGATTTTGATGATCGGGGACATCGTGGGAGCGCCGGGGCGGCGGGCGGTGAAGGTGCTGCTGCCGCGGCTGCGGGAGACGCACCGGCTCGACGCGGTCGTCGCGAACGCCGAGAACGCCGCGGGCGGACGCGGCATCACGCCGGAGATCGCCGACGAACTCTTCGCGGCCGGGGTCGACTGCCTCACGCTGGGCGACCATATCTGGGACCAGAAGGAGATCGTCCACCGCATGCGCACCGAGTCGCGGCTGGTGGGG
>VGWF01000156.1 GCA_016873715.1 Lentisphaerota bacterium
TCGGCGCCGTCCGGCCGGGCGAGCCGCCCGGCCCCACCTTCGATCCCGTGGGAACGCCAGGTAGGACGGGGCTGGAGGGCGCCGCTCCGTCGGCGCCGTCCGGCCGGGCGAGCCGCCCGGCCCCACCTTCGATCCCGTGGGAACGCCAGGTAGGACGGGGCTGGAGGGCGCCGCTCCGTCGGCGCCGTCCGGCCGGGCGAGCCGCCCGGCCCCACCATCGATCTCATGGAAACGCCAGGCAGGGCGGGGCCGCCGGCCCCGCCGCCGTCAGGATTCACGAAGCAACCACATTCCCGCACAAGGGGTCCGTGAAGGCGGGCGGATCCGACACTGGAACGAGAGCGCCGGCCAAGACGAAGGGCGGCGGGGATCGCTCCCCGCCGCCCTCAGGCTCCGCTTCGGGTCCCTGGCGGACCCCGCGGGCTTCGCGCTACTCCTGTCCGCGCAGCCGGCGGCGCAGCAGCCACCCGGCAAGGCCCACGATCCCGAACATGCCGGCCACCACCGGCTCCGGAATCACGGTCAGGGTGATGTCGTCCGTCGGATCGCCGCCCGCCGTGCTGTTGTAGTCGATCCGGACCGTGTAGTTCGTCCCGCTGTAGGCGAGCTGGAAGTCGGACGTATCGGGCCGTCCGTTGAACGTTCCCGTGCTCAGACCGCTTACGATCTGGAACACGTTGCCCAGGGACGGGGCGAACCCGAGCAGGACGTTGAGTTCGGGGTTGCTGAGGCTCAGCGAGTTGCCCGAGCCGAAGAGCAGGGCGTCGTACTGGGTCCCCTGCGTCAGCCCGTTCAGCTCCGCCCTGAAGGTCGAGTTCGAATTCATCTGCCAGTTCCCGTTCACCGTCAGGGCGCCCGGGCTCGTCCCCCCCGGCCGCACGTGGGACCCGGTGTCCGTGATCAGCCCGCCCTCGAACGTGCCGACGCCCTGCAGCGTCTGGCCGGTGGTCAGGTGCATCGTCGCGGTCAGGCCGGTCACGACCAACTTCGCGCTCCCGTCGATCTGCAGCGTCGTGCTGTTGCTGATCGCCGCCACGCCGGACAACTCGAGCACGCCGGCCATCACCCGGGTCGTGCCGGTGTACGTGTTGATATTGGTCAGGATCGTCCGGCCGGAGCCGCGCTGTTCCACGGCCCCGGTGCCCACGATCAGGTTGCCGACCGTCATGTCGTTGGTGCGGTTGAAGGCGAGCATCGCGTTGTTGCTCACGGTCCCCAACCCGAGGACGCCCGTCGCGCCGCCGTTGCCGACCTGCACGGTGCCCCCGCTGATCAGGGTCTGGCCGCTGTACTGGTTGTCCCCCGACAGCGTCAGGGTTCCGGCGCCGTTCTTGAACACCGGCATGTTGACGGTCAGTCCGTTCGAGATCCCGCCCATCACATGGTGATCGCCGGCGCCGACAAACGTCAGCGTGCGGCTCGCGACGCTCGGCACCATGCTGCCGCCGATCACCAGCAGGCCGCTGTCGGAACCGATGGTCGTCACGCCCGCCCCCGCGGTCATGACGATGTCGCCGAGCCACTGGTTGGTCCCGCTGATGTTGCGGAGCACGCCGGTGTCGGCCGTGAAGCCGCTGCCGGAGGTGTTCATCACCTTCCCGGAAACCGTGATCCCGCCGATCAGCTCGACCGCGTGCAGGTTCCCGTTCACCGGGCCACCCTGGCCGTTGTTGTTGACGGCGCCGGTGCCCCACGCGCCCAGGCCGTAGCTGTTCGCCACGCGGACGATGCCGCTCCGGACGGTCCAGCTTCCCACGTAATCGCTGTTGGTGGCGTTGAGCAGCAGCATGCCCTCGCCATCCTTGGTCAGGGCCTGCGTGCCGATGATGCGGTTCGTCATCGTCAGCGTCATCCCGGTCCACACGCTGAGCGAACTCCCCGCCGTCACCGTGACGGGCCGGTCGCTCATGGTCATCGTGTTCGTCACGATCAGCGTGCCGCCGTTCATCGTGACGGGCGCGTTGACGTAGCCGAGGTTCTCGTCACGGTCGATCAGCAGGCCGCCCGCGGTGATCGTCGTCCCGCCGCGGTACGTGTTCGCCCCGGCGAGCACCTGCGTGCTGGCGCCGATCTTGATCAACGAGCCCATGTAGTAGTTCCCCGGCCCGCCGTCCGACAGCACGCCCGAGTAGGTGCCGCGGGCATTGGCCTGGTTGCCGAGCGTCAGCGCGACGCCGCCGCCGTTGCCGCCGATCAGGGCCACGTTGCCCGTGCCGCTCAGCATGCCGATCGTGTAGGCGTTGGTGAACGTGCCGAACGACAGGCCGTTGACCGCCTGGTTCGTGATGTTCCGGTTGTTGGCCGCCGTCTGGGTCCCGAGGAGCAGGTGGCCGTCGTTGATCGTCACGTCGCTGGCGAACGCGGTCGTGTTGCTCAGCATCAGGATGCCGCCCTCGATCCGCGTCGGGCCGCTGTAGGTGACCAGGGCGCCGACCAGCGTCTGCATGCCGGCGCCGTCCTTGACGAGCGAGAGCGGGGATGTCGTCACACCGGCGGCGTTGCGCGCGTAGCCGTTGTAGGTGTAGACCTGTCCGCCGGCCGTGTCGATCGTCAGGGTCGCGGGCCGGTTGCCCACGCCGTCGAGCGCCGCCTCGACGATGATATTGCCCGCGGAGGCCTGTCCGACGAGGCCCCCGATCGTCTCGTTGAAGCCCTGCAGGTCGAACCTCGCGTCGCCGGTCGCGTTGTTGGTGACCGTCAGGATCGCCGTGTCGGGGATCTGGTTGCTCATGCCCAGCAGGAGGTTGCTGCTGTTCCAGACCCGCACGTTGCCGCCGATCGCGTTGCCGGCCACGTTCGACAGCACGAGATAGCCGCGATCGAGGAACGTATCGCCGGTGAACGTGTTGTTGCCGGAGAGGACCACCGTGCCGGTATTCGTCTTGACCAGGACGCCGGCGCCGCTCAGCACGTTGGACAGCGTGCCGGCGATCGCCTGGCCGATGACCAGGCGGCCGGTGTTCGTGATCGGGCCGCTGCCGACGCTGAAGGTCGTCGCCTGCACCTCGCCCGTCGGGCCGATCCACGTGCCGCCGGTGAAGTTATTGGTGTTGCTGAGGACGAGGACGCCGGGCGAACCGCCGCCGAAGGCCATCAGGGTGTTCGCGCCCGTCAGGGCGTTGAGATTCGTGACGGCCAGCGTGCCGCCGCCGCCGCCCAGCCGGTAGGAGCCGGCGGCCGGGGTGAGGGCGCCGCTCATCGTCCATGTTCCGTTCGCCGCGCCGAGGCTGAGCGCCGTGAGGCCCGCCGCGTTGAAGTCGAGGGCGCCGGCCTGGTTCGCCACCAGCGCCACGGTGCCGGAGGACGCCGTCGCGATGCTGCCGAGGAAGTTGGCGGTCATGACATCGCCCGTCGTCGACACGCTGCCGCCGCGGTTGACCTCGACCGCCCTCGACGTCACGCGCGAACCCATGCCGCTGACCGTCGCGAACTGCACGAGGCCGCCGTTGACCTTGTAGTTGTCCAGCAGGTTCGTGCCCATGAACCGCAGGGCGCCGCCGGAGCCGCCGCCGAACGCGACCATGTTCGTGCCGGCGCCGGGCTGGATCCCGTTGCTGATCGTCAGCGTGCCCCAGCCGCCGCCCAGCCGGTAGGTCGAGCCGAAGTTCGTGATCATGACGCCGCTGATGCCGACGGTGCCCACGGCGCCGACGCTCAGGTTGGTCATGTTGTTCGAACGCAGGTCGACCGCGACCTCGGCGTTGCTCAGCAGTCCGAGCACACCCACGGAGTTCTGCGCCATGCGTCCCAGCAGGATCGCCGGGCCGTTCGACTGGTTCATCGCCACCGTGCCGCCGAAGTTCGCGGACACGTTGCGGCCCGAGCCGGAGAGCGCAAGATTCGTGTTGTAGAGCAGCACGCCGCCGTTCACCGCCGTCGCGCCCGTGAAGTTGTTCGAGAACGCCAGGACCACCGTGCCGGTCGACGCGCTGTTGATCGTCAGCGTGCCCGCCCCGGAGACCAGCTGGTTGACCGTCATCACGAAGTTGCTCGGATCCAGCGTGCCGCCGCTGGCGCCGATCGCCATGGCGTTGAAATTCGAGACGACGAAGTTGGCGCCGGCCCGCAGCGTGCCGCCGTTGAGGTTGAAGATCGCGCTGCCGGTGTTCGTGGGCTGCCACACGCGGGCGAACTGGGTTCCACGCACGACCTGGACGCCGCCGTTCAGGTTGTTCGTCGAGTTCGCCGTTGCGTTGGGCGAGAACCTCGCATCGCCGGTCGAGAAGACGCCGCCGGTCTGCGTGATGGTGCCGGCCGCGCCCGCGGCATTGCCGAGGAACGTGTTGCCGTAGATGAAGATGTCGCCCGCCTGGTTCGCCACGCCCACGCCGGACTTGCCGACGTAGTAGGTCTGGGCCCTCAGCACGCCGCCGTCCTGCACGTTGAGCGTGCCCGTGCCGCCGATGTCCGCGATGTTGAAGTCAGCGTTGTTCGTGAAGATGCCGTTCCCGCGGATCGTCAGCGTCGCCACATCGCCGGCCGTGAATCCGACGTTATGGTACCGGGCCGCCGTGAGCATGGCCGCGCCGCTGTCGATGATCGTCGTGCCGTTCCGCTCGAACACGCTGGCATCGCCGTTCCACGCGACGTTGCTCAGGATCAGCGTGCCGCCGCCGGTGCGATGCACGATGCCGCCGCCGGACTGGCTGATGACGTTGAACCACGTGGCCGTGGACCCGGTTCCGATGTCCAGGCCGTTCGTCCCGCCGCCGGTGTTGAAGACCATGATGCGGTCCGAGACATACGACGGCGCGTTGGTGATCTGCAGCGTTCCGCCCGCGCCGGACGTGCCGATCAGCGTCAGGGGGCCGGTGCCCATCGCCTCTTCAGCCTCGACGATCAGCGTCCCGTCGCTGACGAGCGTGTCGCCGTTGTAGCTGTTCGGCCCCATGAGGCGGACAATGCCGCCGCCGCCGTTCCCGACCACCACGTTGCGGTTCGAGAAGCTGTTGTCCACCAGCTGGTTGGCGAGGCCCAGGATCAGCTCGCCGCCGCCGCCGCCGATGTAGTAGGTGTTCGTCGCGGGCGTCAGCGTGCCGAGGTAGCTCACCGCGATGCCCGGCGCCGCGCCGATCGACGCGATCGGGAGCGGCAGCATGTTCAGGTTCTCCGCCGTGCTTCCGGTCAGGGCGATCGCCCCGGCGAAGTTCGAGGCGATCCGTCCGCTCGCAAGCCACCCGGAGGCCGTGTCGTACGCGCCGGCCGCGATCACCGCGCCGCGGTTCGAGCCCGCCAGGTTCGTGATCGTCGCGCCGCTTCCGGGGATCGCCGCGGCCGATGCGAAGAGCACGTTGCCGGTGTTGACGGCCACGCCGAAGAACTGCGGCGCGGTGTTCGTCAGCACCAGGGTGCCGCCGCGGCCGTTCTGGACGAGGGCCGCGAAGTTGCCGTTCGGCGTGATCAGGGGGTTGCTGTTCGTGATCACGTCGGACCGCGCGAAGCCGAGCCAGCTGGTCGGGTTGATCATCGTGATCGCGCCGATCACCGACCCGGTCGTCCCGCCCATGCCGATCTGCAGGTTGCCGTTGCTGATCACGGTGCCGCCCAGGTAGGTGTTGGCGCCGGCCAGCATCAGCGTGCCCGGGCCGGTCTTGACGAGGCCGCCCGCCGGGCTGTTGGTGTTCCAGCCGACCGCGCCGAGGACCGCCGGCGCGCTCGCGCCGCCGCCGACGAGGCTGATGTCCAGCGAGTCGGACGGCAGGTAGCCCGAGCCCATGCTCGTGATGAAGATGTTCGTGATCGCGCCCGTCGCGAGGTCGACCTGCGCCACCGCGGTCGCGCCCGTGCCGCTGCCGCCCGTGATGCGGACCACCGGCGCGCCGATGTAGCCGGAGCCGCCGCTCGTGATCGCGATGTTGGTGATGCCGTACCCGATCGGGTTCAGCAGCGCCTGGTGGATGCCGATCTGCGAGTTGGTCGTGTCGATCGTCGCGCCGCCGTCGTAGATGTAGGCGCCGGTCAGCCCCTGCAGGTAGGCGGACTGCGCAAGGTTCGACTTGGCGACGATGATGCCGCCGTCGAGGTTCAGCACGCTGTGGCCCTGCGCGCTGGCCGCCGTGAACTGGTTCGCCAGGACGCGGCCGCCATTGTTGATGTTCATGATGCTGGCCGCGTTGCCCGCGCTGCTCATCATCTGGATCGCCCGGGTCGTGCTGCCGGTCGAGGTGTCGAGCACCGCGCCGCCGCCCAGCACGTTCATCATGGCGTAGCCGTTGTTCGCGCTGAAGCCCATGCTGACGTTGTTGCCGCCCGGAGGCGCGATCATCGTGCCGTTCCAGATGTTCAGCACGCCGTTGCTGCTTCCGCTCCACCCGATCAGCAGCCAGCCGCCGCCCTGCGTGACGCGGACGGTGCCGCCGAGCTGGTCGAAGACCGCACTGTTGCCTTGGGCGCTGTTGCCGCCGATCGCGAGCTGGCCGGCGTCGAGGAGGCCGCCTTCCATGCGGTAGTAGCCGTAGCCGCCCTGGTTGCCGAGCGAGAGGACGTCCGCCTGCGACAGCGTCGTGCCGACGGTCGTCGTCCCGCCGCCCTGGATCACCGCGCCCGCCCGGTCCGCGCCGAAGCCGGCGTACAGCCGGCCCGCGATGGCCATGTTGGTCGCGAAGCGCGCCGTGGCGCCGCCGGTCATCGTGCCGACGAACATGTTGCTCGCAAGGCCGACGGGCGCGCTGTTGCTGAAGCCGCCCTGGCCGATGACGAGGCTGGTGATGAAGTTCGTCGCCGACCCGAGGGCCAGCGTGCCGCTGCCGATCTTGGTGAACGTGCCGTTCAGCCCGTCGATCCGGCCGTTGAGGGTCATCCGGTTGCCCGCGGTGTCGATCAGGCCGGTGACGGCGTTGTTGACCAGGATGGCGCGGTTCGCCGAGAGGGCGATGCCGTCCGCCCCGGCCCGCAGGATGCCGCTGCTGCTGGTGAAGACGATGCTCGTCGCCACGGCGCCCGGCACCGCGCCGAGCCCCGAGTCGGCGCCGATCTGCAGCGTGCCGCTCTGGAAGATCGTCTGCCCCGCGTACGAGCTTCCGTCCGGCAGGATCACGGTGCCCGCGCCGTTGCCGATGAGGACGTTGCCCTGCGTGATCGGGTTGGCGAGCGTGAGCGTGCCGAACCGGCCGGTCAGGCGGTTCGTCCCCGTGCTGCCGCCGAACGGCGTCAGGGTGCCGGTGTAGGTCTGCGGGCCGTCCGCGCCGAGGAACAGGTCCCGGTGGCCGGAGAAGTTCAGGTTGTCACCGGCCGAGGTCGACGTGATCGCCAGCGTCCCGGTCGAGGTCGCCGAAACGCGGGCCAGCGCCGTCTGCACGCCGGTGAAGTCGAAGGCCATCGCGCCGTTCGTGCTGGCGTTGACCGTGCCGTTGGCCGGGACCGCCTGGATCGAGGCGAACTTCAGGATCCCGTCCACCGCGCCCATCGTGCCGCGGAAGTTGTCGTTGGTGCCCGACAGCGTCAGCGTCGACGGCCCGGACTTGTAGAGGACGCTCGAGGTGTCGCCCGTCACCGTGCCGGCGAACGTTCCGTTGGCCGTCTGGCCCACGGTCAGGGTCCCGTTGCTCAGGGCCAGCATCGAGCCGATCTCGCCGTTGAGGTTCCCGATCGTCGGACCCCAGGACAGCATCGTGTTCGTGATGCGGTTCGTCTCGCCGCCGGGCAGGGCGACGTCGGCGTAGAAGCCCATGCCGCCGCCGCCCTGGTACCATGCGACGACAATGTCATGAACACCGGCGGCGAGGGTGATGTAGCCGCCGCGCCGCGTCACGCCCTGGCCGAAGTTGTTGCTGGCCACCATCACGCCATCGACCCACATCATGCTGCCATCGTCGCTCGCCGTGTCGAGCCAATAGAGCCCGTTCGTCGGCGCGATGAAACGGCCGGTGTAGCGGTTGTGGAACGCGTTCGTCCGCGCCCCGGTGACCGGGTAGAAGGCCGGCCCCCCGTTGCCGAAGTCGAGGTTGCCGCCGTTGTTGGTGACCGAGGTCGGAATCCAACCATACTCCGGCGCGCGCATGCTGAGGTTGGTCGCCAGCTGGCCGATGCTGACCTGGCTCGCATTCGCATTGAGGCTCGTGTAGTAGCCGCCCATCAGCCCGTACCCGCCCGCGCCGCTGACGGCGAGCGTCGCGCCGTTGCTGACGAAGGCCGCGCCGCCGAGCTGGGCGTTGGTGCCGACCAGGGCGAGGGTGCCCTGCCCGACCGTCGTGAGGCCGGTGTAGGTCATGTTGCCGGACATCACCTGCGTGCCGGACCCGACCTTGGTCAGGCTGCCGCTGCCGGAGATGCCGCCGACGAAGGCCGCGTTGCCCGCGTTGCCGAGCGTCAGGGCGCCGTCGACGATCGCGTTGCTCCAGCCGTAGAGACCGGTTCCGCCGGAGAGCGTGCCGATCGTCGCGCCGGCGGAGGTGACCTCGAGGACGCCCTGCGTCTGGACCGTGACGTTGACGCTGGAGTCCGCGTTCGGGATCTGGACCTTGCTGACGCCCTGGATCGCCAGGCCCTCCTGCAGGCCGACGATGACGCCCGTGCTCGTGAGCGCGTTCGTGTAGATCAGCGTGCCGCCGCCGCCGCCGAGGCGGTACGTGCTGCCGACGTACGGGGTCAACGTCCCGCCATAGGTGACGGTTCCGACCGCGCCGAGGGACATCCCGGGAAGGTCCGCCGCGAAGAAGTCGACGTTCTCGTTGGCGCTGTTGGCGTTGAGCGCGACGGCGCCGGTTCCGTCGACCAGGTTGATCATGCCCTGGACGCCCGTTCCGTCGAGGACGATCGTGCCGCCCGGACCGAGCACCAGCTGCCCGTCGCCCGCCGGCGCCGCCGCGGCGCTGGCGAACTGCACGATGCCGCTGTTGACGTTGAACGTGCCGCCGAAGCCCGAGCCGTTGCCGCCCAGGATCGTCATGCCGACGCCGGTCTGCTCCAACGTCACGCCGCCCGGCCCGCTGATGCCGCCGGAGAGGAGGTTCGTCCCGGCCACGTTGGCCATGTAGACCGCGCCGTTGCTGACCACGGTCAGCCCGCCGTAGCTGGCGTTGCCGACGATCGTCAGGGGGGCGCTCCCGAGCTTGATGAACTCGCCGGTGTTGGCGTTGGCCGTCATCGTGTAGGCGCCGATCGTCGCCGCCTTGGTGTAGCCGCCGCCGACCACCTGGACGGTGAGGACGTCATCCTTGAGGTAGCCCGAGCCGCGGCTCGTGATCAGGATGTTGGTGATGGTGCCGGTCGACAGGTCGACCTGCGCGATCGCCGTGGCGCCGGTGCCGCTGCCGCCCATGATCCGGACCACCGGCGAGCCGATGTAGCCCGAGCCGCCGTCCGTCACCGGGATCGAGGAGAGGCCGTAGCCGAAGACGCCCGACAGGTCCTGGCGGATCGTGCTGTTGGTCCCCACGTCGATGATCGCGCCGCCGTCGTGGACGTAGACGGCCGAGAGGCCGACGATCGTCTGCGCGCCGAAGGTCGAGTTGCCGGGGACGATCAGCTTGCCGCCGTCGAGGTTCAGCACGGAGAGCCCCGTGTTGCTCGCACGGATCGTGTTGGCCGTGACCGAACCGCCGACGAGGTCCACGATGCCGGTGTTGCCGGCCGCGTTCATGACGTCGATGACCCGGTTGCCCCAGATGCTGGAGACGTCGACCGCCCCGTTGATCACGCTCAACTGGGCGTACGAGCGCGCGTTGCCGCCGATGTTCATCCGGATGCCGCCGTTCGTCACGCCCAGGCCGAGTTCGCCGCCGTTGACCGCGACGACGCCCATCGAACCGATGCCCCCATCACCGCGGGAGATTCCGAACCAGTTGTTGCTGGTGTTGACCTTGCCGCCGAGGATGTCGAGGACGCCCGCGACGCGCCACGCGACGTTCATCTCCTGACCGGCCACCGTCGTGTACTCGCCGCC
>VGWF01000157.1 GCA_016873715.1 Lentisphaerota bacterium
GGGGTCGATCGAGCGCATCCGGGAGCCGATGAATGCGCCCGCGGCGTGACACCGGGGGCGACGACCTGCCGCTCTTCGCCGGCCTCGCCCCCCGCGCGGCCCCTTCCGCTCCTCCCTCGCCCCCCGCCCCTCCTCCCTCGACCCTCGACCCTCGTCCCTCGACCCTCGACCCTCGTCCCTCGTCCTCCGACCGCGTCTACCGCGTCTCGGAGATCGCCCGCCGGATCCGCGAGGTGGTCGAGGGCGGCTTCCCGGGGCCGGTGACGGTCGAGGGCGAGGTGTCCAACCTGCGGGGGCAGCCGTCGGGCCACCTCTACTTCACGCTCAAGGACGCGGAGGCACAGCTCAACGCCGTCTGGTTCCGCGGCGGCCAGAACGCCTTTGCGCAGCGGATCGCCGACGGCGCGCAGGTGCGCGTCACCGGCGAGATCCGCACGTACGAGCCGCGCAGCCAGTACCAGATCCTCGTCCGCTCCGCCCGCGAGGCCGGCCGCGGCGCGCTCTTCGAGGCGCTGGAGAAGCTCAAGGCGAAGCTGCAGGCGGAGGGTCTCTTCGACCCCGCGCGCAAGCGGCCGCTCCCGGTCCTGCCGCGTTGCGTCGGCGTGGCAACCTCGACCTCCGGCGCCGCGCTGCGCGACATCCTGAAGGTCCTGCGCCGCCGCTTCCCGACGATGCGCGTGCTGATCGCACCCTGCCGCGTGCAGGGCGCCGGGGCCGCGGAGGAGATTGCCTCCGCGCTCGACCGCCTCGGCGCGGCGGCGGGCGTCGACGTGATCATCGCCGGCCGCGGCGGCGGCAGCATCGAGGATCTCTGGGCCTTCAACGAGGAGCCGGTGGTCCGCGCGATCGCCCGGTGCCCGGTGCCGGTGATCTCGGCGGTCGGGCACGAGACCGACTTCACGCTGGCCGACTTCGTCGCCGACCAGCGCGCGCCGACGCCCTCCGCGGCGGCGGAGATGGCGGTCGCCCCGCGCGCCGAGTTCGACACCCAGCTTGCCGACCTCGGCGACCGGCTGCGGCGGATCCTCGCCCACGCGCTGACGGAGCGCCGCGGGCGCGTCCGCTCCGCCGCGATGCACCCGGTGCTGCGCGATCCGGCGGGCCTCGTCGAGCACGCCCGCGAGCGCGTGCGGGGCCGTTCCGTCGACCTGGCCGCGGCGCTGCGCGACGGCCTCTCCCGCGCGCGCCAGCGCCTCGACGACGCCGAAACGCGCGTCCGCGAGCGGCTGCTGGGCGCCGGCGCCCGGGCGCGGGCCCGCCTGGCGGCGACCGATATCGCCCGCCTGCGGAGGGCCGCCGCGCGGCGGACCTCCGACGCGCGCCAGCAGACGGCGCGTTTCGCGGCCCAGTTGCGGGCGCTGAGCCCGCTGGCGGTCCTCGACCGCGGCTACAGCATCACGTGGGCGGCCGACGGAACCGTCCTGCGCTCCGTCAGCCGCGTCGCGCCCGGCACGCGGATCGCAACCCAGCTGAGGGACGGGAGATTCGAGTCCGAGGTGAAGCCAGGAAACAAGGAAGGGAGCACGAGATCCTGATTCCGAAGCGCGAAACAGATTCCAACGAAGAAAGCGCCAGATTCAAGACGGTGCGTTTTGACGATTGGGATTTCGTGCTTCGTGCTTGTTTCGGATTTCCGGATTAGGATTTCGTGCTTTTCCCCGGAGGGGGTTGACCATGCCCAGGAAGACCAAGGACGAAGCGATGACGTTCGAGCAGGCCCTGGCGCGGCTCGAGGAGATCGTCGGGACGATGGAGTCCGGCGAGCCGGGTCTCGACCAGATGATCGCAGCCTTCGAGGAGGGCGCGGGACTGGTGAAGTTCTGCAACGAGCGGCTCGACGCGATCGAGAAGCGGATCGAGGTGCTCGTCCGCCGCGGCGACCGCGACGAGGCGGAGCCGTTCCGGCCGCCGGCCGAAGGCGCGGCGCCGGAAGGCTGACCACGGGTGGCCGGACGGCCGGCCGTGTTTCCGTTCGAACGCAAAGCCCGGCCGCGGGTCTATACGGGAACCAACGAAGAGGATCACATGAAACGTCAGTTCCTGATCGCCATCGCGGGTTCCGTCCTGCTGGCCGCTTCCGCCGCACCGGCGGTGGGGCCGGGGATCGCGAAACAGCTCAGCCGGGAGATCGCCGATACGGTGGAGAAGGTCATGCCGTCGGTGGTGGTGGTCCGCACGGAGGCGACGCGCTACTACCGGGCGTACGACGTCTATTTCGGCCGCCGGTTCATGATCCCGGAGACGCAGGGGGGCCAGGGCTCGGGGATGATCCTGGACGCGGACGGGCACGTCCTGACCAGCCGCCACGTGGTCGCCGGGGCGCAGGAGATCGCGGTGGTCCTCAGCGACGAGACGCAGTTGAAGGCGAAGGTCGTCGGCATGGATGCGAACACCGACCTGGCCGTCCTGCGCGTCGAGAACCCCTCGAAGGTGAAGCTCACGCCGATCGCGCTGGGCGACTCGGCGGCGATCCGGATCGGCGAGATGGTGATCGCGGTCGGATCCCCGTTCAGCCTGGCGAGCAGCGTCACGATGGGCGTCGTCAGCCAGAAGGGGCGCAGTGTCGGGGTGCTGCCGTTCGAGGACTTCATCCAGACCGACGCGCCGATCAACCCCGGCAACAGCGGCGGGCCGCTGGTGGACCTCGACGGCCGCATGGTCGGCGTCAACGCGGTGATCCAGACCTCGGGCGCGTCGCAGGGCAACATCGGCATCGGCTTCGCGGTGCCGGTCAACCTCGCGCGGCGCGTGGCGGAATCGCTGATCAAGAACGGGCGGTTCGAGCGGCCGTGGCTGGGCATCTCGTGGGACGAGGTCCGCGCGGAGCCGGAGCCCGGCACCCCGCGGGGCATCCTGATCGCGGCGGTCTACCGCGGCACCCCGGCGGCGAAGGCGGGCCTGCGGCCCGGCGACATCCTCCTCAAGGCCGCGGGCATCGCGCTGAACTCGTCGCACGACCTCCAGCGCGCGGTGATCTCCAAGGCGATCGGCGAGCGGATCGACCTCGAGGTGCGGCGCGGGACGAAGTCGCTCCCGATGTCCGTCCAGACCGCCCGCATGCCCGCCGTCGACGAGATCGAGGCGGAGTAGACGGCTCGATCTTGACGCCCGGACCGGGCACACTGGGGGCGTGAAGGGGACGCGGCTCGATCAGGAGATGGTGGCGCGGGGGCTCGCGGAGAGCCGCGAGAAAGCCCAGCGGCTGATCCTGGCCGGCGAGGTCCGGGTCGGCGGCGTACCGGCGGCGAAGCCGGCCCAGGCGGTCGCTCCGGGCGCGGTCGTCGAGGTCGAGGCGCCGCCCCGGTTCGTCAGCCGCGGCGGCGAGAAGCTGGACGCGGCCTTCGGGGCCTTCCCGATCTCCGTCGCGGGGGCCGTGTGCCTCGACGTCGGCGCCTCGACGGGCGGGTTCACTGACTGCATGCTCCAGCGCGGCGCGGCCCGCGTCTACGCGATCGATGTCGGCCGCGGCCAGCTCCACTGGAAGTTGCGAACCGATCCGCGCGTCGTCGTGATGGAGGGCGTCAACGCGCGCCATCTCCGGGCGCTCCGGGTGCCCGAGCCCGCCGGGTTCGCGGCGGTGGACGTCTCCTTCATCTCGTTGACGAAGGTCCTCCCGGCTGTTAGAGAGCTTCTCCTGCCCGGCGCCGGCCTCGTGACGCTCATCAAGCCCCAGTTCGAGGCGGGCAGGGCCGAGGTCGGCCGCGGAGGCGTCGTGCGCGACGAGGCGGTCCGGCAGCGGGTGGTGGAGGCGGTGCGGTCGTTCGGGGTGTCGGAGCCGGGCCTCGAGTGGCGGGGCGTGTGCCCCTCGCCGTTGCGCGGCCCCGCGGGGAACGTGGAGTTCCTCGCATTCTGGAGGCGTCCATGAAGCGGATCGGCGTGACGGCGAACGGATCGAAGCCCCGGGCTCCGGAGATCCTGCAGCGGCTGGCGGCGCGCGCCCGGACGCTGCGCCTCGAGCTGGTCACCTGCGACGGAACCGAGGCGCTCCTGCCCGGCGCACGGACGGTGCCGCAGGCCGGGTTCGCGGACGCGATCGACGTGCTCGTGGCGATGGGCGGCGACGGGACGATGCTGCACGCGGCGCGCCTGCTCGACGGGCGGGACATCCCCCTGCTCGGCGTCAACCTCGGGAGCCTGGGCTTCCTGACCAGCGTCACGGACGACCGCGTCGAGGCCGCGCTGGACGTGCTCGTGAACGGCGGCTACTCGCTGTCGCACCGCAGCACGATCGACGCCGTCTTTCACCACGACGGGCAGGCCGCCGGCCGCTACCGGGCCCTGAACGACGTCGTCGTCGGCTGGGGCGAGACGTCGCGCGTGGTCACGCTGGGCCTCTCGATCGACGGGGTCCCGGTCGGCTCGTTCGTCTGCGACGGCCTCATCGCCTCCACGCCCACCGGAAGCACGGGGCACTCGCTCTCCACCGGCGGGCCGGTCGTCCACCCGGAATCGCGCGTCATCGTGCTCAACCCGATCTGTCCGCACACGCTCAGCAACCGGCCGATGGTGATCCCCGACGACCGGCACATCGCCCTCGAGGTCGTCCGGTCCTCCAAGCGCCAGATCCTCGTGATCGACGGGCAGGACCACCACCAGATCGTCCAGGGCGATCGCATCGAGTTCTCGCGCTCGCCGCAGGGCCTGCGCTTCATCCACCTGCCCGGCTACAACTACTTCGACGTCCTCCGCCAGAAGCTCCACTGGCGCAGTTCGAACGTCTGACCCCACCCCCCGTTCCCGCTGGCACGCCCCCGCCCGGGACGGTATGGTATGGGCGCCATGAGTCACGGAGAGAACAACGGACGCGGCGCGCCGGGCATGCCGGTGGCCGTCGAGGCGGGGCCGGCGGAGGAGCCGACGACCGTGCTCGGGCCGGTGGAGGACCGCAACCTGCGGCAACTCCCGGTGCTGCCGCTCAACGACGTTGTCCTGTTCCCCTCCATGGTCGCGCCGCTGGTCATCAACACGCAGCGCTCGATGAAGCTGGCGGAGGACATCTCCGCGGGCGACCGCCTCTTCATCGCCGTTCTCCAGCGGGAGGGCGATGTGCCCGACGACAAGGTCGTCCCCTCGCAGCTCCACCCCACCGGGTGCATCGCCCGCCTGATCCGGATGCTCCGCTTCCCGGACGACACGCTCCGCATCCTCGTCCAGGGCCAGCACCGCTGCCGGCTCGGCGCGTTCGAGGACGGCGCGGTGCCCTACCTCCGCGCGGCCTTCACGACGCTCAAGGATGAGACCGGCGACGGGATCGCGATGGAGGCCCTCGCCCGCAACGCCTCGCAGCGGTTCCAGGACGTCATCACGCTGTCGCCGACGCTCCCCGAGGAGCTCAAGGTCGCGCTGTTCAACATCGACGACCCCGCCAAGCTCTCGGACCTCATCGCCGCGAACCTCCCCATGCCGCTGGGCGACCGGCAGGGACTGCTGGAGACGATCTCCGTCCGCGGGCGGCTGGAGACGATCACCGTCCTGCTCAACCGCGAGCGCGAGGTGCTGAAGCTCGGCAACGAGATCCAGACGCGCGTCAGCGCGACGTTCTCCAAGAGCCAGCGCGAGTACTTCCTGCGCGAGCAGCTCAAGCAGATCCGGACCGAGCTCGGCGAGAGCGACCAGCAGAGCGGCGACCAGCAGGCCCTCCGCAAGCGCGTCGAGGAGGCCCGCATGCCGGAGGAGGCCCGGGCGGTCGCCGAGAAGGAACTCGGACGGCTCTCGACGATCCCGAGCGTCTCGCCCGAGTACGGCGTCATCCGCACCTACCTCGACTGGCTCGTCGACCTGCCGTGGCACCGCCGCACCGACGACCGCCTCGACCTGGCGGCCGCGCGGCGCGTGCTGGACGACGACCACTACGGGCTGGCGAAGATCAAGGACCGCATCCTCGAGTTCCTGGCCGTCCTGAAGCTCCGGAAGAACCTCAAGGGGCCGATCCTCTGCTTCGCCGGGCCGCCGGGCGTCGGCAAGACCTCGCTCGGACAGTCGATCGCCCACGCGCTCGGCCGCAAGTTCGTCCGCATGTCCCTCGGCGGCGTCCACGACGAGGCGGAGATCCGGGGGCACCGCCGCACCTACATCGGCGCCCTCCCGGGGCGCATCGTGCAGGGCCTGCGGCGGGCGGGCACGCGCAACCCGGTGTTCATGCTCGACGAGATCGACAAGGTCGGCCAGGACTTCCGCGGCGATCCGTCGTCCGCCCTGCTCGAGGTGCTCGATCCCGAGCAGAACCACGCGTTCCAGGACCACTACCTCGACGTCTCGTTCGACCTCTCCCAGGTGCTCTTCATCACGACGGCGAACATCCTCGACACGATCCCGCCGCCGCTCCGCGACCGCATGGAGGTCCTCGAAATCGCGGGCTACACGCTGCGCGAGAAACTGCACATCGCCCGGCGGCACCTGGTGCCCAAGCAGATCGTGGAGCACGGGCTGCGGCCCTCCATGCTCCGCTTCCCGGACGCGGCCGTCGAAGGCATCGTGACGGGCTACACGCGCGAGGCCGGCGTCCGCAACCTCGAGCGGGAGATCGCGTCGATCTGCCGCAAGGCCGCCCGCAACGTCGCCGGGGGCCGCGCGCGGCGCATCGCCGTCGACGCCGCCCGCCTGCGCGCGTGGCTCGGCCCGAGGCGCTTCGAGCCCGAGAGCGCGGAGCGGCACGCGCCGCCGGGTGTCTCGACGGGGCTGGCGTGGACGCCGACCGGCGGCGACATCCTGTTCGTCGAGGCGACGGCGATGCCCGGCAAGGGCCGCATCGTGCTGACGGGCCTGCTCGGGGACGTGATGAAGGAGTCGGCCCAGGCGGCGGTCTCGTTCGTCCGCTCGCGCGCCGGACAGTTCGGGATGGCGGCGGACTACATGGAGAAGAACGACCTCCACATCCACGTCCCCGCCGGCGCGATCCCGAAGGACGGCCCCTCCGCGGGCCTGGCGATCGTCACGGCCCTGGTCTCCATGCTGACGAAGCGCCCCGTACCGCCGGACCTCGCGATGACCGGCGAGATCACCCTGCGCGGGCGCGTGATGCCCGTCGGAGGGATCAAGGAGAAGGTCCTCGCCGCCGCCCGGGCCGGCATCCGGCGGCTGCTCGTGCCGACGAAGAACGGCGACGACCTCCGCGAGGTGCCCGCCGACATCCGGAAGACGCTCGCCGTGCGGCGCGTGCGCGACATCGACACCGCGCTGCACTGGATCTTCCCGGGATCATGAGCGCTTCCCCCCCGGCCGGCGGACGTCGAACGGGTCTCCGCGCCGTTGCGATCGGCCTCGCGCTCGCCGGCGCGGCCGGGGCGCAGGTTTCGAACACCGACGTCGAGGATGCGCCCCTGCCCTCCGCCCCGGAGGTGCTGGCGCGTCTCCGCGCGGGATTCCCCGACCGACCCTGGCTGGTGAACGGGCAGCTCATCTGCCGCGACGCCGACGGGGTCGTCTTCAAGACGCTCCACGCGAGCCTGCGCCTGGACTGGAAGGCCACGCCGCCCGCCGCCTCCATCGCGCTGGCCGATGCCTTCGGCGGATTCGCAGGCCAGCTCGATATCACGCGGCCGGAGGGGCGTCCGCCCTCGCTCGTCCTCCGTCGCGGCGATCCGCCGGAGGCCGTGCCGGCCTTCGACCCCGGCTCCCCCGCCGGCGGCAGCGACTTCGCGTGGGCGGACCTTGCCCTCGACTTCCTCTGGTGGCCCGGCGGCACGGTGTCCGGCACGGAGATGAAGAAGAGCCGGGAGTGCCACGTCGTCGACCTGCCCGCGCCCGGGGGAAGCCGCTACCAGCGCGTCCGCCTCTGGATCGACACGCGCGAGGCGGCGCTCCTCCAGGCCGACGCCTTCGGGGCCGACGGCAAGCTCGCCCGCCGCCTCGCGGTCAAGAGCCTCAAGAAGTTCGGCGACCGGTGGACCGTCGAGGACCTGGACATCGAACGCCATCCCGGGGGCACGCGCACGACGCTGCGCGTGCTGGAAAGCCGGATCGAAGGCGGGCCGCAGCCCGCCGCGGAGCCGGCCGCGGTCGCCCCCGTGGCGCCCGTCCCCGCGCCCGCGGAGGCCGCGCCGTGAAGATCGCCACGTTCAACGCCAACTCGATCCGCTCCCGCATGCCGATCCTCGCGCGCTGGCTCGCGGCGCAGCAGCCGGACGTCGTCTGCATCCAGGAAACGAAGGTCCAGGATCCCGAGTTCCCGTCCGCCGAGATCGAGGCCCTCGGCTACCGCGCGGCGTTCCGCGGCGAGAAGGCCTACAACGGCGTCGCCGTGCTCTCGCGCGTGCCGGCCGACGCGGTCGCGTGCGGCTTCCGCGACGGCGGGCCGGCGGACGAGACGCGCTTCATGACCGCGCGCTTCGGGCGGCTGTCCATCGTCAACACCTACGTCCCCCAGGGCCGCGAACTCGAGCACGCGATGTACGGCTACAAGCTCGAGTGGTTCGCGCGCCTGCGACGGCACTTCGACGCGGCGTTCCGGCCGTCCGACCTGCTGCTGTGGGTCGGCGATCTCAACGTCGCCGCCGAACCGGAGGACGTTCACTCGCCGCAGGACTACGCCGACCACGTCTGCTTCCACGCCGACGCCCGCAAGGCCTTCGCGGAGTGCCGCGCGTGGGGATTCGTCGACGTTCTCCGCCGGTTCCACCCCGGGCCCGGCCAGTTCTCCTTCTTCGACTACCGCACCCCCAACGCCGCGAAGAGGGGCATCGGGTGGCGCCTCGACTACCTGCTGGCCAGCCCCGCCCTCGCCGGCCTCGCGCGCGACGCCTTCATCGACCTCGCCCCGCGGCTCGAGGAGAAGCCCTCCGACCACACCCCGGTCGTCGGCGTCTTCGACGTCCCCGCCCGCGGGTGAGGCCGGCGGATGAACGGCGATGAACCCTGACGAATCCGACGGATCGCGACCCCTGGGCGCGGCCGATCTCTTCCTGCTCTGGGCCGGCGCGGCGATCGCGCTGCCGGAGATCTGGGCCGGCGGGCTGCTGGCGCCGCTCGGGCTCGCGTCCGGGATGGCGGCGGTGGTCCTCGGCCATGCGCTGGGCGTCATCCCGCTGGGCCTGGCGTGCGTCATCGGCGCGCGGCACGGCGTGCCGGCGATCGTCAGCACCCGCGCGGCGCTGGGCCTGGGCGGGGCGCGCGTTGCGGCGGTCCTGAACGTCGTCCAACTGGCCGGATGGACCGCGGTCATGCTCTGGATCGGCGGGCAGGCCGCGGCGCGGATCTTCCCGGGCGCGGGCACGCGCGAGTGGACGCTCCTCTGCGGCGCGATGACGATCGCGTGGACGCTCGGCGGGCTGCACGTGTGGCGCCGGCTGCAGGGGGTCAGCATCGCGCTGCTGGCCGGCGTATCCGCGTGGATGACGGCGCTGCTGATCCGGGACCACGGCTGGGAGCGGCTGTGGGCCGCTCGTCCGGAGGGCGGGATGTCCTTCATGGCCGGCCTCGACCTGGTCGTCGCGATGCCGGTCTCGTGGCTGCCGCTCGCGGCGGACTACGCCCGCCACGCGCGCACCGCCCGCGGGGCGTTCCGGGGCTCCGTGGCCGGCTACTTCCTCGCGAGCTCGTGGATGTACGCGCTCGGACTGGCGGCGTCGGCGGCGACCGGCACCGACGCGCCGGACACGATGCTGGTCGGCCTCATGGCCGGCCGGGCCGTCGCGGCCGCCCTCTGGATCGCCCTCGCCTCGACGCTGACGACCACCTTCCTCAACATCCACTCCGGCGCGCTCTCGGCCCAGGCGCTCCTCCCGCGCGTTCCGGTGCGGGCCCTCGCCGCGGCGCTCGGCCTCGCCGGCACCGCCTTCGCGCTGGTGATCGACCCGACGAAGTACGAGGCGTTTT
>VGWF01000158.1 GCA_016873715.1 Lentisphaerota bacterium
CGCCGCGGGGCAACGCCGGCGCGATCGAAGGGGGCACCGTCCGCCGCGAGAAGGGCACGGCCTCGCTCGAGCTTGACGGTTTCGACGGCGGCGTGCGGATCGAGGAGCGCACCCCGTTCGGCCTCACCAACGCCCTGACCGCCGCGCTGTGGGTCCGCGCCGACGTCGCGAAGCGCGGCACCGTGCTCTTCGGCAAGCCGCACACCAACGACACGTGGACCACCCCGATGTTCGGCATGTACAGCGACGGCGGCCGGGTCGTCTTCGGGCTGTGGGGGTCGAAGAACGTCAACAAGCTCCTCGTCGAGAGCCCGGGTGACCTGCCGCTCCGCACGTGGACGCACCTCTGCGGCACGTTCGACGGCGCCGTCGCGCGGCTTTACGTCAACGGCGCCGAGGTCGCGTCGCGCCCCCACGCCGGCACGATCGTCGACAACGGCCAGCCGCTCCTGATCGGCCGCGGGCTCGGCAGCTCCAAGCCCTCGCTCAAGGGGCGCGTCGGCGAACTGCGCCTCCACGACCGCGCACTGGACGCGGCCGCGGTGCGCGCGCTCTACGAGGCGACAGCCGGCGGCTACGACCTTGCCGGTCCGTCCGCGCCGTCCCGGCTCGACGGCACGGTGACGGTCGAGTCGCACGGCAACAGCCCCGCCGACTCCCGCCCGTGGCGCGCCCAGCCGACCCGCCTGCTCGAACGGCTCCAGGGCTACGCGCCGTCCGCCGACGCGGTGGGGCTCAACGCCTACGGCGGCTGCCTCGATCTGCCGAAGGAGAAGACGACCGGCTTCTTCCGCGTGACGAAGGCGGACGGCCGCGCGTGGCTGGTCGATCCCGAGGGCTGCCGCTACTACAACGTCGGAATCAACGCGGTCCGCGAGCCGCGCGGCGCGACGGCGCGGTCCGGGTCCACCGCCGCCTGGGCCGCCGGCACGACGGCGATGCTGCGGACGAACGGCTTCAACGGGCTCGGCAACTGGCAGACGGGCTCGATGCGCGAGGTTCCCGCGCCGCTTCCCTACGTGCGCCGCCACGACTTCATGTTCTCCTTCGCGCGGGAGAAGAAGTACGTCGAGGCCGCCGCCGGCACGCAGGGCTTCCCCGGCAAGTGCATGCCCGTCTTCCACCGCGACTTCGAGGCGCACTGCGGGACCTTCGCGAAGGAGCTGGAGTCGACCGCGTCCGATCCGTTCCTCGTCGGCATCATGACCGACAACGAGCTGCAGTGCCCCGTCGACCTGCTCGATCGCTTCCTCGCGCTGGACCCGTCGAACCCCGACACCCGCGACGGCCGCGCGGCGGCCGACGCGTGGCTGGCGGCTCGCAAAGGCGCCGGGGCGGGGGCGGCCTCGATCGGCCGGCGCGACCGCTACGAGTTCATCGCCTTCGCGTTCGAGCGCTACTACCGCATCGTCTCGGCCGCGATCCGCCGCCACGACACGAACCACCTCTACCTCGGCTCGCGCATCAACTACAGCTCCGGCCAGTTCGACAACCCGTGGTTCTGGAAGGCGCTGGCGCCGACCCACGACGTGGTGTCGGTGAACTACTACGGCCAGTGGGGGCCGCAGGCGGAGCAGTTCGCCGACTGGGAGGCGTGGGGCGGACGGCCCGTCCTGCTGACCGAGTGGTACGCCAAGGCGATGGACGTGCCCGGCCTCGCCAACACCCACGGCGCCGGCTGGCTCGTGCGCACGCAGGAGGACCGCGGCCGCTTCTACCAGCATTTCGCGCTCGCCGCGCTGGAGATCCCGACGATCGTCGGCTGGCACTTCTTCAAGTTCCTCGACGACCCTCCCGAATCGAAGGCCCTCGACAACGCGGGGGGCGCCAACAAGGGCATGTTCGACGTCACCGGCGCGCCGCACGTCCCGCTCCTCGACCGCGCCCGCGCCGTGAACCGCGAGGTCTACCCGCTGATCCGGTTCTTCGACGGACGGAAGTAGGAGACGCTGATGAATGGATGGACGGAGAGCTCAGGGCGGTCTGCAGCCGGGCGCGCCGGCCCCGGCCACCTTGCGTCCCGAAGCGCGGGGTCCATCGCGCTCCTGGGTGCCCTCCTGTTCTCCGCGGCGGCGGGGGCGGAGGAACTGCGCGTGCCGCTCGGACCGGCGCAGGTCTCCGCGGGGGCGGGCGACGCGGCGGGGCTGGTGGACGAGCAGGACCGGATCATCGGTCCCCCCGTCGGCGCCCCGGCGCACGGGTGGACCATCCCCTCGACGCAGTGGAAGCAGTTTCCCTTCAGCGCCGACCTCGACCTGGGAGGCGTGCGCCCCGTCTCGAAGCTGTGGCTATTCGACACGGAGGGCACCGGCGGCGTTGTGATCGCGCAGGGCGGGCCGGACGCGTGGACGCCGGTCGCGACGAACGCCTGCACGCAGTACCGGCGGTGGGTCGCGGTTCCGTTGGACGTCGAGACGCGGCACCTGCGTCTGACGCGGCTCTCGCCCGGCGCGAACTTCAGCGAGATCGCGGTCTACGAGTACCCGCCCGCGGAATGGGCCGCCGTCAAGGCACGCAAGGCGGAAGAGGCCCGGGCCGCCGCGGAGCGCGCCGCGGCGCTTGAGCGGGCGGCGGCGGAGATGGCGAAGCGCCCGCTGGTCGACCTCGGCGCCCCGTTCGGCCGGCTGCCGCTGGTGGACGAGATCGACTGCGCGGCGACGGCGCCGGACCGCGGTTTCGGCGAGAGCCCGGCCGGAGCGGGCCGGGTGGAGACCATCCTCGGCCGCGCGTGCCGCGTGCTGCCGCCGGCGGAGAAGGAGTCAACGTGGATGGGCTGGCGCATCGGGCGGATGAAGCTGCTCCAGCCCGGCGCGGCCTACGTGCTCGAGGTGGAATACCCCGAGGACGCCCCGCGCTCGATGGTCGTGATCAACACCGGCAACGAGACCTCGCGCGGCTTCCACACGGGGCCGACGACCGGCGACGCGTTCCACCCGAAGTACGTCGACAACCGCAACGAGTCGCTCGACGTGCCCCTGTCGGGCCGGTGGGAGCGGTGGACGCTCCTCTTCCGTCTTCACGACCGGTTCCCGGAGCGCGGGCTGATCCGCGGGGCCGGGCCGCGGACGCTGACGCCCGAGGACGGCTTCGACGTGACCATCGCGCAGTTCGACGCGCGCAACGTGCCGATGTCCCGCGGCGCCGCCGTCGCACGCATCCGCCTCTTCGCCGTGCCCGACCCCGAGGCGCTCGCGCAGCCGCTCCGCCTCCCGCCGGCGGGCCTGCCGCACCGGCGCCTCTTCTGGCGCGAGGAGATGGCCGACGGCGTCATCGCCGGCGCGAAGGAGGTCGACCGCGGCCTGCGCGACCGGCTCGACTGGTACCTCGCCAAGGCCGGGCTGATGCGGTTCCTCGGCATGAACACGTTCTCGAAGGACCTGCTCGAGTTCGGCGCCTGCCAGCACTGGGACCCGACGCCGCTCGGCGGCAACGAGTGGGTCTACCACGAGGCTGCGACGAAGGGGCTGTGGGCGGAGATCGTCGCGCTGATGGGCGGCCACGGGTTCGACGTGCTTCCCTACTACGAGTACAGCGGCAGCAAGGGCGCGAAGGGGCTCGGCCCGCAGCGGCGGGCGAAGCCGCTCGCGCGCGACGACGCCTTCACGCACATCTCGTGGATCGAGAGCGCCAACGCCGACGTCACCGATCCGGATGCGATCGAGGACTTCGGGAAGATGCTCGACCTGACCGTGCTCGCGCTCAAGGACAAAGCCCGTTTCGCCGGCGCGTGGCTGCGGCCGCGGTCGCAGCTTCCCGTCGGCTTCGGCGACGCGACGCGCGCGCGCTTCGCCCGCGAGGCCCACGGTGGCGCCGCGGTGACGCGCGAGCAACTCAAGGCCGACCGCGCGCTTTACGGCCGCTACCTGCGCTGGTGGGAGGGCAAGCGGCGCGACTTCCTCACCGCCGCGCGCGACCGCCTGCGCGCCGGCGGCGTGGCGGACGCGTGCATCCTCTTCACCGGCTGCGCGGGCGAGCCGGGCGTCGGCTTCGATTCGTGGGAGCCGGTGCTTGTCACCGACTCGCCCGCCGCGTGGACGCCGGTCCTCGCGCAGCCCGGGCACCGGACGGCCAAGGACGAGGCGATCCGTCCGGTCACCGTCGACGAGGTCGTCCGCGGCGGCCTCTACCTCAAGGGTCTGCTCGCGCCGGGGTTGAACTGGGGCGACTGGGAGGTGCATCACGCGAACCCGTCGGACGATCCGGCGGCCTATCGCGACCTCGACGGCGTGATGTTGACGCACGCGTTCAACCGGCTCCACACCGTCGCGTCGCCGGCGACCTTCGACGCCTACCGCGCGCGCGGGGGGCTGGCGGCGATCCGGCACTACACGCTCAACGAGAACATGATGTTCGACGCGGCGGACAAGGAGAAGCTCGGCTACTTCGTCGCCGACATCGAGCGCGCCGGGCCGTACTGCATGATGGCCGAGGTGCAGGCGGTGGCCGCGGGCGATCCGACGATGATCGGCTACCTGTCCGGCGGCAACTTCGGGCGCGGCTTCCCGGAGCCGGTGCGGCGCTTCAACGCGGCGTTCCTCGCGCTGCCCGCGCTGCCGTCGCGCGTGGTCGAAGGCGCGTGCGACGCCCCCGGCGTGGTCGTCCGCCGCATCGACACGCCGTCGAACGGCACCTGGTTCGCCGTCGCGCACACCGGCTGGAAGACGGTCGAGGCGACGATCCGCCTGCCCGGCGACGGACCGGTCGCCGACGCGGTGACGGGCGCCGAAGTCGCCGCGGGACGGACGGTCCGCTGCACGCTCGGCCCGTGCGAACTGCGGGCGTGGCAGGGGCGGTAGGGGGGAGGGGGACGGCAACGTCCAACGTCCAACATCCAACGTCCAACACCCAACACCGAACATCGAACACCGAACACCGAACGCCGAACACCGAACGCCGAACACCCAACATCGAACACTGAACATCGAACATCCAGCATCCAACGCCGAGCATCGAACGATGGTGCGACATCCTACTGCCGACCTCCGGTGTCCGGCCGATGATCTCGGCCGAGGGAGGCGGGGTTTGCTGTCTTCTGCGGCCGCGGTGTCTGCAGCTCTCCTGGTGATGCCGGCCGCCGCACCGGCCGGCGTCGGGATCTCGGGCGATGCGTCGACGATCGTCCTCAGCAACGACCTCGTACGGCTCGCCTTCGACCGGCGGGGCGGGAACCTCGCGTCGTGGCAATCCGGTGGACGCGAGTTGCTGGGGCGCGGCGGCGGCTACGCGCAGGTTGCGCTGGGCGGGAAGGGCGGGACGCCGCGGATGCGATGGGAGGCGTCTCTTGTCCGTCGCGAGCCGGACCTCGTCGAGATCGCGTTCACGAATGCCGCGCCGGGATGTCCGTTCGATCTTGCCCATCACTACACGCTCCGCTCCGGCGAGCCGGGCTTCTGGAACCACCTTGCGTACGGTCACGACGCGGCGCGCAGCCCGGGCGTGCACGAGTTGGGCCAGTTCAACTTCTGCCTGCGAGTGAACCCGGCGCTGTTCACAACGGCGGCGGTGGACGACGAGCGGATCGTGCCGTTCCCGCGGCCGCAGGACGTGCGGCGCGAGGCGCAGGTGATGGACGCGACGTACCGGCTGCCGGACGGATCGATCTACTCGAAGTACTTCTTCTCGGCGGCGATGGACTCCTCGCACCGCGTGCACGGCGCGATGGGGGACGGCGTGGGGGTCTGGATCGCGATGCCGAGCCACGAGCATCTCAACGGCGGACCGGAGCACCAGGAGCTGACGGTCCACCAGACCGACACGACGCCGGTGCTGCTGCGCCACGCGGTTGCGGGCCATTACGGCGCGGGCGCGGTGATCTCGGCCTCGAGCAACGGCTCGTGGCGGCAGGTGTCGGCGCCGTGCTTCGTCTTCGCCAATGCCGGCGCCGGTGCGGCGGCGTTGTGGCGCGACGCGAAGGCGCGGGCCGACGCCGAAGCCGCCCGCTGGCCGCATGCGTGGCTCGGACGCGAGTTCGAGCCCGGCAGCCGCGGGCGCGTGACGGGGCGGTTGGACATCGACGGCGCCCCGGCGCCGGCCGGCGCGTGGGTGATCCTCGCGGCGCACGAGGAGCAGGAGAACCCGCTCGACTGGCAGCAGCAGTGGCGCGGATGCCGCTATTCGGCGCGCACCGGGGAGGGCGGAGCCTTCGACCTCGCACATGTGCGGCCGGGCCTCTACGACCTCTACGCGTGGAGCGCCGGACGCTTCGGGCGCTTCGTGCGGCGCGGCGTGACGGTGTCGCCGCGGCAGACCACGAATGCCGCAACGTTCGACTGGCGGACGCCCGCGACCGGCGAGGTGCTCTGGCAGATCGGGACGCCCGACCGCACGTCCGCCGAGTTCGGTTTCGCGGAGGACTTCCGCCGGTGGGGCCTCTGGGACCGCATCGCGGAGGCTTCAACCGGCGGCGTGACCCTTGTCGTCGGGCGCAGCGCCGCCCCCGACTGGCCGTTCCAGATGGCCGCGACGCAGGCACCGGACTTCTCGTGGCGGGTGCCCGAGTGGCGCGTGGTCTTCACCAACGCCGCGGCGCGGACGGGGCGCGCGGTGCTGACGCTGGGCCTCTGCGGTTACGAGGGACGGTCGCGTCCGCAACTGCGCGTCGCGCTCAACGGCGCGCCGCTCGGCGAGATCGACGGCATGCCGTCCGACGGCGCCGCCCACCGCAGCGGCCTGCGCGGCCTGGTCCACCGGCACGAGATCGCCTTCGATGCGTCGCGGCTCGTCGCCGGGACGAACGTGATGACCGTCGCGCTGCCGTCCCCCGGGCGGCGCGTCGAGAAGAAGCTCGGCAGCCCCGCGGCGGCGGTGCTCTGGGACTGTCTGCGGCTCGCGGTCGCGCAGGGGCCGGCTCAGAACCGGTAGGCGGTGCTGGCGAAGACGTAGAGGCTCCGCTCGCGGGTATCCGTGACGACGGACCCCAGGTCGCCCGCGGCGTCCAGGCGCGTGCCGAAGGCATCGCCGTCGCCGAAGACATAGCTGACTCCGAAGTTCAGGACGGTGTTCTCCCCGACGGATCCGACGCTGGCGGTGACGCCGTAGAGGTCGACCTGGTTCGGCGTGCTGGTGTCGGCCGTGTTGAGGTCCGGGGCCGACGAGAAGCTGGTGAAGAAGCCGGCGCGGACCGGGTAGCGTTTCCGCACGATGATCTCGCCGCCGATCTGAACGTCGGTGACGGACTCGCGTTCCTGCCGGATCGTGACCCTTTCGCCGTTCGGCGAGCCATCCATCCAGTCGAAGTCGCGAGGGAAGTGGTGGGTGACATCCAGGCCCGCGCTGCCGACCTCCGGCCGGCGCCAGCCGAGGCCGATCCTGACCTGACCGGGCAGGCCGTTGTCGGCGTCGAGCCCGTCGTAGTACACCGCGCCCGCGCCGGCGGCCTCGGCATGGCCCTGGACCTCGCTGACCTGGATGCTGCCCTCGCCGCCCAGCGTGAGGGACGGCGTCGTGGCCGTGAGGGCGGCCGACCACCCGTCCGAAAGCCGGACCAGGGCGCCGACGGTGCCGATCACGCCCATGACCGAGTACTTGTAGCTGGAGGAGTAGCTGTAGGCGTAATCGCCCCAGTAGAGGTTCTCGAACTCGCTGGCGGTCTGGTAGACGCCGAACACGGAGGCGCCCACGGACACCCGTTCGTTCACAGCGCGTCCGAGGGAGGGGCCGAGGAGAAGCATCTCCTCGTCGTAGCTGTAGTTGTAGTAGTGCTCGTTGGCGGGGAACGCCTGGATCTCCCGCGCGGACGACTGCGAGGGGACGAAGACGGAGAACGCGGCCGCCATCCCGTCGCCGAGCCTGCGCACGGCGCTCAGGCCCGTCGGGATCGTCGCGAACGACGAGATGTTGAAATCCTCGCCCGGGAAGGCGGCATCCTTCGTCTCGAAGTTCTGGATGCCGTACAGCGTGCCGTTGACCGAGATCGAATTCCGGCTTTCGCCGGCGAGCCCGGCAGGATTGTAGAAACAGGCGTCCATGCCCTCCGCCGTCGCCGCGACGGCGCCGCCCATGCCCGCGGCGCGTTCGCCGACGACGAACGGCTGGTAGTTCGCCTCGCCCGCCGCTGCCGCCCCCGCAAGGACCAGCGACGCTGCCGCCGCCCGTCCCGCCCCCGCCCGATGATGTCTGGCCATGGCCGTTCTCCCGATGCGGCGCCCCGCGCGCCACAGGGAGATACTGGCCCGGGGCGGGGAGAATGCAAGCGGGGCGTTCGCCGGCTTGATTGGGGCGGCGGGGTGGGCTATGAAGCGGGGCACCGCGCGCCGGGCGCGGCCTCGGGGGCTTGCAGCGCATGAAGATCCTGGTGGTGGGCGGTGGCGGGCGCGAGCACGCGCTGGCGTGGCGGCTGGCGCGCGATCCGGAGCGTCCGGAGATCGTCTGCGCGCCGGGCAACGCGGGCACGTCGTCGGTCGGACGCAACGTCGCGGTCGATGCGGCGGACGTCCCCGGTCTCGTGGCGCTGGCGCGGGCGGAGCGGCCCGACCTCGTCGTCGTCGGCCCCGAGGCGCCGTTGTGCGCCGGCCTGACCGACGCGCTGGCGGCGGACGGCTTCGCGGTGTTCGGTCCGACGCGCGACGGCGCCCGGCTCGAGGGCAGCAAGATCTTCTGCAAGGACGTCCTCCGCGCGGCCGGCGTGCCGACCGCGGCGGCGGAGCGGTTCACCGATGCCGCGGCGGCGAAGGCCTACGTCCGCGCGCAGGGCGGGGCGGTCGTGGTGAAGGCCGACGGCCTCGCCGCGGGCAAGGGCGTCACCGTCTGCGCGACGGCGGCGGAGGCGGAGGCCGCGATCGACGAGTCGCTCGTGAAGGGCGTCTTCGGCGATGCCGGGCGCGAGGTGCTCGTCGAGGAATGCCTCGTCGGCGAGGAGGTCTCGATCCTCGGTCTCGTCGACGGCGAGCGCGTCGTGCTGCTGGCCTCCGCGCAGGACCACAAGCGGATCTTCGACGGCGACCGCGGGCCGAACACCGGCGGCATGGGCGCCTACTCGCCCGCGCCGGTCATCGCCGATTCCGACCTGCCGGCGATCCGCGAACAGGTCTTCGAGCGGACGCTGGCCGAGCTGCGGCGGCGCGGCGTCACCTACCGCGGCGTGCTCTACGCGGGCCTGATGATGACGGCGGCGGGCCCGAAGGTGCTCGAGTTCAACTGCCGGTTCGGCGATCCGGAGACGCAGGCGATCCTGCCGCGATGGGCCGGGAGCGTCTCGCGCGCGCTGCTCGCGTGCGCGCAGGGGCGGCTCGACGCGTCGATGGTGTCGTGGCATCCCGGCGCGTGCGTGTGCGTCGTGCTCGCGGCGGGCGGGTACCCGGGCGCCTACGCGAAAGGGAAGGTCATCGACGGGCTGGACGCGGCGGGGGCGCTGCCGGAGGTTGCGGTGTTCCACGCGGGGACCGCGGCGAAGGACGGGCGGGTCGTCACGGCCGGCGGCCGCGTGCTGGGCGTCACCGCGCTGGGCGCCGACATCCGCGGGGCGGTGGCGCGGGTCTACGAGGCGGTCGACCGGATCCGGTTTGAAGGCATGCAGTGCCGGCGCGACATTGCGGCGCGGGCGTTGAAGCGGCTCTGAAACGAAAGGACGGCGGACATGAGTGCTGGGGCGAAGGTGGCGATCCTGATGGGCAGCGGGTCGGACTGGCCCGCGATCAAGGACGCGTACGTGACGCTGCGCAAGTTCGGCGTGGAGGCGCAGGTCAAGGTCCAGTCGGCCCACCGCACGCCGGACGGCGCCGCGGGG
>VGWF01000159.1 GCA_016873715.1 Lentisphaerota bacterium
AAAAGGTGTCGGAGGGGGAAGGGGCGGGGGTCGAGGGTCGAGGGACGAAGAATGCGGACCCCGCCACTCCTCCCCTCGCCCCTCGCCCCTCGCCCCTCGTCCCTTCCCCCTCGTCCCTCGCCCCTCGCCCCTCGTCCTTCGTCCCTTCCCCCTCGTCCCTCGCCCCACGCCCCTCGTCCTTCGTCCTCGACCTCGGCGACGTCCGCCACGTCGCGCGGGTCCGTCTCAACGGCCGCGACCTCGGCACGGCGATCCTGCGTCCCTACCGCGTGGAGGTCCCCGCGGACCTGCTGAGGCCGGCGGGAAACAAACTGGAGATCGAGGTCACGAATCTCGCCGCCAACCGCATCCGCGACCTCGACCGCCGCAAGGTGGCGTGGCGGATCTTCCGCGACATCAACCTCGTCAACATCAAGTACAAGCCCTTCGACGCCTCGAACTGGCCGGTCTTCGACTCCGGCCTCCTCGGCCCGGTGGTGCTGCACGAAAGCCGGTGATTCCCGCGGGGTTCGAGGCGAGCCGGCCTTCCGCCGGGGTCCTGCGGCGGCCCGCCCGGGCGATCCGAAGAAGGCGGCAAGCGGTCAGCGGTGACGGCCGGTCACTCGGACGCCGGGGGCTTGGCGCTCGGGTCCCCGTCCACCGCCTCGGCGATGCAGATGAGGGAGATGCCGGGGAGCGGGAGGATCGTCTCGACCAACCGCATGAACGGCACGCAGAGGTCGAAGAGCTTGAGCTGGACGCGACCGATCTTCGTGCGGCCGAGGACCCGTCCGTTGAACCACCAGCCCAGGATGGCGAGCGCGTTGAACCCGCGGAGGCGGGAGACGCGGAAGCCGCACGATTCGACCTGCGAGCGGAGCCCGGCGCGGTCGTAGCGGCGGAAATGGCCGAGTTCGCGGTCGTAGGCGCTGAAGAGCCACCGGTGCTGGGGGACGAGAAGGACGAGCCGCCCGCCGGGGGCCAGCATCGAGCGCATCCGGCGGAGCGCCGCGGCGGCGTCCTCGATGTGCTCGAGGACGTTCAGGCAGACCACGGTGTCCAGGCGGCGTTCGCGCAGCGCGGCCGCGTCGTCGTCGGAGGTCAGATCGAACTTCGCGACATCGACGAGGGCGTTGCCGCGCCACGCATCCTCCAGTATCGCGAGGTACTGGGGTTCGACGTCGGTCAGCAGCAGCAGATCGCGCTTCGGCAGGTGGCGGCTGAGGTTGCCGATGCCGGCGCCGGCCTCGAGGATGCGGCGGCCGAGGTGCGGCACGATCTCGCGGGCCATCCACTCGTTGAAGCGGCGGGCGCGGGAGAGGTCGGAGAGGATCGAGTGGCCGTAGCGCTCCTCGTAGCAGTCGTCGAGGACCCAGTAGCGGAGGATCGTCGCGAGCGCGGAGACGCCGTCCTTCCAGCCGATCTTCTTGCCCTCGGCGTAGCCGCGGCCGTGGTAGCTGATGGGCACCTCGTAGACGACGCAGCGGCGCTTGGCGACCTTCGCGGTGATCTCGGGCTCGATGCCGAAGCGCTTCGACCGGATCGGGATCGTGCGGAGGATGTCGGCGCGGAAGGCCTTGTAGCAGGTCTCCATGTCCGTCAGGTTGAGCCCGCTGAAGATGTTCGACATCGTCGTCAGGAACCGGTTGCCGAGCTCGTGGTGGTAGTTCAGCACTCGCCGCATGGTGCGCGGGACGAAGCGCGATCCGTAGACGACGTCGGCGCGGCCCTCGAGGATCGGACGGAGGAGCATCCCGTAGTCCGAGGGGTCGTACTCGAGGTCGGCGTCCTGAAAGATCGCGTACTGCCCCTGCATCTCCCGGATCGCGCGAACGATCGCCGCGCCCTTGCCCTGGTTGCACTCCTGGAAGAAGGCCCGGACGACGGGCGCGTGCTTCGCGGCGAGTTCGTGGACGAGGTCGGTCGTGCCGTCGGTCGACTTGTCGTCGACGAGGATGACCTCGCGCCGCAGCCCCTCCGGCAGCGGCGCCTCCAGCACGCGCTCGAGGCAGCGGGTCAGGTAGGCGCGCTCGTTGTAGACGGGAATGAGAATCGACAGCAGGGAGTGATGAGCGACGGGGGATGAGGGATCAGTGTTCATCGGTCGAGTGTCCAGTTGTAGACCCTCAGCGACGGGTCGGTGGCGGCAAGTTTCGTCCGGATCCGCGCGGCGGCCTCGGCGTCCTTCGCGAGGACGCCCATGAATCCGCCGCCGCCGGCGCCGGCGAGCTTGCCGCCGACGGAGAGGTCCTCGACCTCGCGGAAGAGGGCGTCGATCTGCGGGTTGCTGCACTCCGGGGTGAGCTGCTGGAGGGCGGACCAGGCGCCGCGGAGCACCTCACCGAGGTCGTCGAGGCGGCCCATCGCGAGGGCGGCGCGGCCCTCGTCGGCGAACTCGACGAGGGACCGGATCGCGCCCAGCGTGCGCGCGTCGCGGCGGAGGTAGCGCTCGACGACCAGCTGCAGGATGTTCCGCGCGAGGCGCTGCTTGCCGGTGAAGGCGACGACGAAGCGCGCCTCGAACTCCCCGATCGCCTCGGGCAGGAGGGGGACGTCCTCGATCTGCATGCGCAGCGGCCGGACGGGGTTCGTGCGGATGCACTTGACGCCCGGCACGAGGCCGCCGACCTGGTCCTGCCAGCCGCCGCCGGTCCGCATCTGCTGCTCGAGCACGAGGACAAGATCGCTGACGGCCCGCGTGTCGTCCGCGCGCCCGGCGAGCTGCCGCAGCGCGCGGATCACGGCGGCGCCGAGGATGCTGCTCGTGCCCAGCCCGCTGCCCTTGGGCACGTCGGCGCGCGTGCGCAGGCGGACGCCCTGGCTGATGCCGCCGCGTCCGCCGTAGCCGGCGACGCGCAGCGCGGTCTTGAGCAGGTGGAACGGATCGGCGACGCCGTCGCTGCGGAGCGCGTCGACCGGCGAGTCGAAGATCCGCTTCGCGCCGAGGTCGACGACCTCGAGTTCCCAGCGCGGGGCGTCGAGCGTCTCCGCCTCCACGCGCACCGGGCGGGCGCCGTTCAGGCACATCGCGAAGTTCAGCACCATCGCGGGGCGCTCGATGCAGTACGGGGGCGTGTCGCTCCAGCCGCCGGAGATGTCGAAGCGGACCGGCAGCGCGACCTCGACCCGGGCGGCGGGCCGGCCGCGGACCGGCTCGGGGGCCTCGTAACGCACGGCGGCGGCGACCTCGTCCTGCACCGCGGCGAAGGCGTCGGCGGCCGACGCGCGGGCCTCGTCCGTGCTGCCGCCCGCGGCGAGCAGGTCGGACCGCATCTGGAGCCGGCGGCTCGGCGGGCAGAGGCCCTCGGCCGGCGCATCGCCGAGGCGGCGGTCGGCGAGCGACATCGCCCTCCGTCGCAGCCCCGGGGCCTTGAGCTGGCGCGCCAGCTCGAACACGTTGCGGTCCAGGGCGCCCTCGACCGACCGGCCGAGCGCCTGAAGCAGCAGCGAGGCGCGCAGCGCGTCCTTCTGCCGCATCCAGCCGGCGAAGTCCGCGCGGCGGTGAAGTTCGGCGAGGTTGATCCGCTCGGCCCCCCGCCACTCGGCCCGCAGGCGCTCGGCGCCGGGGCCGTCGCCGGGGCCGACGAGCCACATCGCGGTCTGGAGGCTGGCGGGAGCGCACTGGACGGGGAAGAGGCGCGCGAGCCACAGGATGCGCTTCTCGCCGTCCGTCCACAGGTCGCCGGGCGAGACGCCGTGCTGGCGCATCCAGAGGGCGAAGTCGCGGTTGCAGAAGGTGGCCGCCGGCCCGGCATCGCCGGGATTGTCGTCGACGCCGCAGCAGACATGCACGACGCCGGGACCGCCGTCCGCATCGGCGAGCGGAACCTGCCAGAGGCACGTGTGGTCGGGGATGCGGGCGGTCTCGCCGCCGTCGTCGACGCCGACCGCCACGCAGCGGCGCCCGATCGTCGCGCCGGGGCCGAAGCGGCATCCGTAGAGAAGGCTGCCCCACCCCACCTGCGCGTCGTGGTGGAGGGCCGTTTCCAGCAGGTGGGCGTCGGGCGAGACGCGAGGGCCGTCTTCCGCGAGGATGCGCGGCGTGAGCCCGCCGAACCACGGCCGGCCGAGATGGTCGAGGATCTCGGCGGTGGTGCCGAAGTGGAGGAAGACCATGGCGTCGGCGCAGCGGTGCTCGAGATCGATCCCGCGCAGCGCGGCGAGCAGCGCGCGCGACCAGGGTTTGGCCTCGAGCGCGGGCCGTTCGGCCGGGACCATCGCGCCGGCCAGCTCCTCGTAGAGGCTGCACTGGTCGCCGGCCTCCAGCAGGGCGTCGTAGGCGCCCGGCCGCGCGGCGGCGGCGCCGACGAGCGCGCGGAATCCGGCGCCGGTGAAGGCCCAGATGCCGGTGTCGAGCAGCGCCGACCCGCCCTCGACCAGGGCGCCCGCGGCGGCGAGCCGTTCGGGGGACGCCTTCTGCAGAAGCCGCGAGACGCGGCCGTCGCCGCCGTCGACGATGACGCCGTGCTTGCCGGCAAGATCGAGCGGGACCGGCGTCGTGACGACCGCGGCTCCGTCGGCCGGCAGCCGGACGCGGGCGGGGTCGAAGAGCAGCAGCATGTCGCCGGACAGCGTGACCATGCCGCCCGTCTCCATCGCGAAGGCGAAGGCCGCGCAGACGGCGAGCAGGTGGTCGAACACGGTCGGCGGCGCGTGGTCGGGGTCGGCCAGGACCGGGAGCGGGACGAAGGCCTTGCCGAAGATGTTGGCCCACGGCACGCGGCGGCTGTCGCCCCCGGAGTGGATCAGCAGGACGCGCCGCGCGCCGAGGTCCGCGTCGGTCTCCGCGGCGGCGCGGAGGGCGTTGAGCGTGGCCCCGCCGCTTCCGATCCGCCGGCCGCCGGGATCGGGCACGACGAGCGTGCGCGTGGCCGGCGCCAGCACGCCCCGCGCGCGCGCCTCCTCCAGCGCCAGGTCGTAGAGGCGGGCCTGGGGCTCGCTGGCGGCGGTCAGGATCACCCAGTCCCACGACGGAAACCGGTCCGGCGCGGCGACGGCCAGCCGGTGCCGGGCCCAGCACTGGCCCAGCCCGCGGACCTGCTCCTCGCCCAGCCGCTTCACCCCCCGCCTCCGCCGCCGCGAACGCCGGGTCTCACAGCCGTCCGTCCGCCTGGCCCTTGCGCAGGACGTACTTGATGTCGAAGAGGACGCTGCGGCGCTTCCCGAGGCGGCGGATGCCGCGGGCGCCCATGTCGCGGAACTGGCGGTGGGCCACGGCGATCACGACGGCGTCGTAGGCGCCGGCCCGCGGCGCGGCGATCGTGCGGAAGCCGTACTCGTGCTGGACCTCGGCCGCGTCGGCCCACGGGTCGAAGACGTCGACCCGCGCGCCGAACCCCCGCAGTTCGTGCACGATGTCGACCACGCGCGTGTTGCGGATGTCGGGGCAGTTCTCCTTGAACGTCAGGCCGAGGAGCAGCACGCGGGCGCCCTGCACGGCGATCTTCTTCCGGAGCATCGCCTTCACGATCCGCGAGACGACATAGGCGCCCATCATGTCGTTCGTCCGCCGGCCCGCGAGGATCATCTCGGGATGGAAGCCGATCTGCTGGGCCTTGTGCGTGAGGTAGTACGGGTCGACGCCGATGCAGTGCCCGCCGACGAGCCCGGGCCGGAACCCGAGGAAGTTCCACTTCGTCCCCGCGGCCTCGAGGACCTCCTGCGTGTCGATGCCCATCCGCTCGAAGAGCATCGCGAGCTCGTTGATCAGCGCGATGTTCACGTCGCGCTGCGTGTTCTCGATCACCTTCGCCGCCTCGGCCACGCGGATCGACGTGGCCCGGTGCGTGCCGGCCTTGATGATGCCGGCGTAGAGGGCGTCGACCGTCGCCGCCGCCGCGGGCGTGGAGCCGGAGGTGATCTTGCGGATCGTGACCAGCCGGTGCTCCTTGTCGCCCGGGTTGATGCGCTCCGGGCTGTAGCCGGCGAAGAAGTCGCGGTTGAACCTGAGGCCCGAGACCCGCTCGAGGATCGGCACGCAGACCTCCTCGGTCGCGCCGGGATAGACCGTCGACTCGTAGACCACGATGTCGCCCTTCTTGAGCACGGTGCCGACCGACGCGCTCGCCTTCTCGAGCGGAGTCAGGTCCGGCCGCTTGAACTCGTCGACCGGGGTCGGCACGGTCACGATGAAGACCGTGCATTCCCGGAGCTTCTCGATCCGGTCGGTGAAGACGAGCTTCTTCGCCGCCTTGAGTTCCGCCGGCTCGGTCTCCAGCGTCGAGTCGCGCCCGGAACGCAGTTCCCGGATGCGGGCGGGCTTGATGTCGAACCCGACCGTCCGGTGGCGGCGCCCGAACTCGACCGCCAGCGGCAGCCCGACGTACCCCAGCCCCACGATCCCGATCCGCACGCCATCCAGTTCCGGCATGTGAGTCCTCCCGGGCGCCTGCGCGCACCCGTCCACCCATCATGCCGCGCCCGGGGCCGCAGGAAAAGGCCAAAACGGCAATCCTCACGCGGAGCGTGAGGACTACGTTGGCGCCCGCCCCCGGCCGTCACCCAGCGCAGGACCGGAGACGCACCCCGGGACGGGCCGCGTTCGTTTCCCGGTTGCCGCCGTTTCCGTGCGGGCGTAGGCTCCCGTCCCATGAAAGCGCTGGTGAAACGCGAGGCCGCCGAGGGGCTCTGGCTCGAGGACGTGCCGATGCCGGAGTTCGGCACCAACGACGTCCTGATCCGCATCCTGAAGACCTCGATCTGCGGGACCGACGTCCACATCTTCAACTGGGACGCCTGGGCGCGGAAGACGATCCCCGTGCCGATGACCGTCGGCCACGAGTTCGTCGGAGTCGTCGAGGCCTTCGGCGACAACGTCCACGACGTCGCCGTCGGCGAACTCGTCTCCGGCGAGGGCCACCTCGTCTGCGGCCGGTGCCGGAACTGCCTGGCCGGGCGCCGTCACCTCTGCCCGAACACCCAGGGCATCGGCGTCAACCGCCCGGGCTGCTTCGCGGAGTACCTCTCGATCCCCGTGTCCAACGTCTGGCACGCGGACCCGCGGATCCCGACCGACGTGCTGGCCTGCTTCGACCCCTTCGGCAACGCCGTGCACACCGCGCTGCAGTGGCCGGTTCTCGGCGAGGATGTGCTGATCACCGGGGCCGGACCGATCGGCGCGATGGCGACGGCCGTCGTCCGCCACGCCGGCGCGCGGCACGTCGTCGTGACCGACCCGAACCCGCACCGCCTCGAGCTGGCCCGACGGATGGGCGCCAGCCTGGGCGTCGACCCGCGGGCCACCCCGCCCGCGGACGTGATGAAGCAGCTCGAGATGAAGGAGGGGTTCGACATCGGCCTCGAGATGTCCGGCAACCCCGCGGCCCTGCGCGACATGGTCGGCGCCATGTGCCACGGCGGCAGGATCGCCATCCTCGGCATCCCGTCGGAGGAGGTCCGGATCGACTGGCACACCGTCATCTTCAACATGCTCACCCTGCGCGGCATCTACGGGCGGGAGATGTTCGAGACCTGGTACCTGATGACGTCGATGGTCCTCTCCGGGCTCGACATCACCCCCGTGATCACGCACCGGTTCCCGTTCGCGGAGTTCCGCGACGGCTTCGAGGTCATGCGCTCCGGACGGAGCGGGAAGGTCATCCTGGAGTGGAGCCGGTGACGGACCGGCCGGGCTCCTGAGCCGGCGCGAACGGACGCCATGCACGAGCTCTCCCTGGCCCAGTCGATGGTCGAGGACATCGTCGCCGCCGCGCGTCGCGAGGGCGCCGACCGCATCGTCCGCATCCGGCTCGTCGTGGGCGCGCTCTCGGGCGTCGACGCCGACGCCTTCGAATTCGCCTTCCCGGTCGCGGCGGAGGGGACGCCCGCCGCCGGGGCCGACCTGCGGATCCGCGAGGTGCCGCTCGCCGTCCACTGCCGCGACTGCGGCGCGACGACGTCGCCCGACCCCCTCCTCTGCCGGTGCGAGACGTGCGGATCCGCGGCGGTCGATGTCACCGCCGGACGCGAACTCAAGGTCGAGGCGCTGGAAATCCACGTCCCGGTCGGGTAGTCTGCCGCGTTTCCGAGGACCCCAACCATGTGCAAAGACTGCGGCTGCGAATCGGCCAACGCCAGGGCCACCGGACACGGGCACCCCCATCCCCACCCGCATCCCCACGACCATGCCCATCCTCACCCGCACGATCACGCGCACGCGCACGACCACCCCCACGATCACGACCACGCGCATGACCACGATCACCCGCATGGACACGCCGCGGAGGACGGTCTCCGCCGGATCGAGATGGAGCGCAGCCTGCTGGCTCGGAACGACGAGATCGCCGCCCGCAACCGCGCGTGGCTGACCTCGCGCGGCATCGTCGCGCTGAACCTGATCTCGTCGCCCGGCTCGGGCAAGACGCGGCTGCTGGAGCGGACCCTCGACCTTCTGCGCGGGCGCCTCGCCTGCGCCGTCGTCACCGGCGACCTGCAGACCGACAACGACGCCCGCCGCCTCGCCGACCGCGGCGCGCCGGTCCGCCAGATCGAGACCCGCAGCTCGTGCCACCTCAACGCCGGCCACCTGCGCGACGTCCTGCCCGAGGTCGCCCCGCCGGGCACCCGGCTGCTCTTCATCGAGAACGTCGGCAACCTCGTCTGCCCCGCCGCCTTCGACCTCGGCGAGCATTTCAAGGTCGCGCTGCTCTCCGTCACCGAGGGCGAGGACAAGCCGCTCAAGTACCCCACCCTCTTCTCCGCCGCCCAGATCGCCATCCTGACCAAGACCGACCTCATCCCCGCCCTCGACTGGAACCTCGCCGAGTGCCGCAAGGCCCTCCAGGCGGTGCATCCCGGCATGTTCGTCTTCGAACTCAGCGCGAAGACCGGCGCGGGCATGGACGGCTGGATCGACTACCTCGTGCGGCTCGCGGGATAGGCGGACGGGGCGAGGCTGAAGGTGGAGGAGGAAGGGACGGTGGGGACGTCGATTTCCCTCCGGAACCCGAGCGTGGCCCAGGAGCTGAAGCGATTGCACCTTGAACTGAATACCGCCAGCCTCGGACTTCCGAAGTTCGGGATGTACGAGTGGGACTCGCCCATGCGGCGTTCGTCGAACGCGGCGCCGGCCATCCTCGCGGAAGGAAGGGGCAGCCGGCACACGAGCCTCTGCATCGAGGCGATCGATCGTTCCAAGGGCGGAATCCGTGAAACCCAACACCCTCGCGATGTCGCCCTCGCCAGGGGCTGCCTGGACGAAGCCCATGCGGCGGAACTCGACGCCGGCTATGGGATCTGCGACCGGATGCCCGAACGCCTCCACCAGGGCTTGAACGAGTGGAACGGTTCCACGCGCGCCGGGTACGAGGTCCGGGAGTCACCCGCGATCCACGACGCAGCCCCGCAGGGCCGCCCGTGGGAGACGGCGGCTGCGATCACCGAACCGATCCTGTCCGGGCCCCTCCCGCCACCTCTCAACCTCCACCCTTCACCCTCAACCCTCCGTCCTCCCCCTGCCCCTCCGCCATGAAGCGCTGCTCCGGCATCCTCCTCCACCCCACCTCCCTCCCCGGCCCGCACGGCATCGGGGACATCGGCCCGGCCGCCCGCGAGTTCGCGTTCGCGCTGGCGTCGGCGGGCCAGACGCTCTGGCAGATGCTGCCGCTCGGGCCGACGGGCTACGGCGACTCGCC
>VGWF01000160.1 GCA_016873715.1 Lentisphaerota bacterium
ACGACGATGCCCTGGTCGCGCGCGCGCTTCAGGACGGGGACAAGGGCCTTGGAGTCCGCCGGCGCGATGACGATGGCCTTCACGCCCTGCGCGACCATCTCCTCGACCAGCGACACCTGGCGGCCGAGATCGCGCTCGTCCTTGATGCCGTTGACGAGGAGGTCGTAGCGCAAGGCGTTCGCCGCCTGGTGGGCCTTGGCGCCGTCGGCCATGGTCGCGAAGAACTCGTTGGCGAGCGACTTCATGACCAGCGCGATGCGGGGTCGCGCGGCGGCGTCGGGAGAGCCTTCGGGTTTGGCCGGCGCCGCCGCCTCGCGGCGGGAGCAGCCGGGCGCCGCGGCGAGCAGGGCGGCGAGGGCGAGGGCGACGGGCGGGCGGGAGTGGATCCTCATGGCTTGTGTCCTTTCATGGGGCGGGATGGGTGACGGCCGGCCTTCGCGATCGGCGCGGAACGGAGAAGGGCCTCGACATCCGCCCGCGCCGGCATCGCGGGCTGGGCGCCGGGCCGCGTCGTGGCGAGCGCGCCGGCCGCGCAGGCGAAGCGCACGGCCTCCGCGGCGTCGCGGCCCTCGGAGAGCGCGACGGCGAGCGCGCCGGCGAAGGCGTCGCCGGCCGCCGTCGTGTCGATCGCCTTCACGCGGAAGGGCGGTACGTGGACGGGCCGTCCGCCGTGCTCACACCAGGCCGCGCCCTTCGCACCGAGGGTGACGACGGCCAGCCCGGTTCCGCGGTCCGTGAGCCACTCCGCCTGCGCGAGGGCGGCGCGGACGCTGCCGCCGGGGAGCCCGGTGATGGCGCGGGCCTCGGTTTCGTTCGGGCAGATGACGTCGGTTGCGAGAAGGCGCCGCGGCAGCGCCGGGGGCGCGGGTGCGGGATTGAGGATCACGCGCACGCCGTGACGGCGTGCGAGCCCGGCGGCCGCGACGACCGTCGCCATCGGGATCTCCAGTTGAAGGAGCATCGTGTCGGCGGCGGCGATGGAGCTCTCCGCCCGCGAGACGTCGGCGGGCGAGACGCGCCCGTTGGCGCCGGCGACGATGACGATCGCGTTCTCGCCGGAGTCCTCGACGCCGATGGTCGCAACGCCGCTCGAGCAGCGCCTCGTAGGCAGCACGCGGCGGATGTCGACCCCGTTCGCGCGGAGCGAGCCGGTCAGCCGCGCCGCGAAGGCGTCGTCGCCGACGCGGCCGGCCATCCCGACCCGTGCGCCGAGCCGCGCGGCGGCGACCGCCTGGTTCGCGCCCTTGCCGCCGGGAACGGTGTCGAACGAACGGCCGTGGAGAGTTTCGCCGGGGCGCGGAAGGCGGGCGACGCGGGCGACGAGGTCCATGTTGATGGACCCGACGACCACGATGCGCGGTGCGCGCCGGGACGGGCGGTCAGCGGCCATGGGTTCCTTTTCCGCCGTCCAGCGGCCCCGGGCCCGGCGGCTGGCTCGAGAGCTGGACGAGCGTCTCGGTGGTGCGGATCACCTGCTCCGGCGTGAGGGTGAGGTAGCGGTGCGGGCCATCCGCCGCGGGCTCGAAGCGCGTCTCGCCGTCGTCGAGCACGACGACGCGGCCGGGTTGCGACAGGCCGAAGTAGTCGCGGTCGGGCCGCAGCGCGTGCAGCACGCTCGTCAGGTCCCACGTGGGGCGGTTGTGCGGCGGCGGGTTGTAGAGGACGTAGGCCTCCGCCAGCGGGTGGTGCGGAACGTAGGCGTAGTCGCGCTGGATGCTGACGGCCGGGTAGGGCAGGGAGATGCCGATCTCGAAGCCGCTCCAGACGATCGGCGTCGGCCAGGCGGTGGCGAGCTTCTTCGCGGCGGGGATGTCCTTGATGACGTTGTACTCGAGGTGCCGCTTGCCCTTGATCGGCTGGAACGCGCCGGCCATGACCGACAGCAGCCGGACCTTGGCCTTCACGAGGTCGGGTCCGGACAGCGGCGAGGCGTCGTCGCCCCGGGTGTCGAGCAGCTTCGTCAGGTTGCTGGAGAAGCCGACCTGCGCGATGACGACCGACCCGTCCGGCTGCGCCGCGAGCACGCGGCGGATCAGGGTGGCGGCCTCGGGCGCGTCGGCGCCGCTGCGCAGGTCGTGGGGATAGCGCAACTTGTCGCCGTCCTTCTGGTTCGCGAGCCCGTTGAACTTGCCCTGCTCGGGGGTGGGGCCGTTGCGGACGACGCCGATCGGGATGTCGCCGCGGCCGTAGAACGTGTTGATCGCGTCCGTGAACGCGGCGGCGTCGGGGTGGTCCTTCGTGATGGTGACGGCGAGCAGCCGGCACTCGCCGCGCGTCTGCAGCGCGTGGATCATGCCCAGCGCGAGCACGTCGTCGCAATCGTTGCCGATGTCGGTGTCGAAGAGGATGCCGGTCGGACCGGCGGCCGGGGCGGCGGCGGCCAGCGACAGGGCCGCGAGGAGGGCGGGGATCGGGTTTCTCATGGGCGGGTTCCTTTCGTTGCATCGGGAGGTTGCGCGGCGACGGACGCGCGCTCGACCAGGCGGACGGGCAGCCGGACCGCGGCGCGGGCGCGGGACGGGGCGCGCCCCTCGATCCGGTCGAAGAGCGTTTCCGCCGCGCGGCGGCCGAGGTCCTCGACCGGCTGGGCGATGACCGTCAGGGGGGTGGCAAGCAGGGCGGCGTAGGGGTGGTCGTCGAAGCCCAGGATGGACAAGTCGCGGGGGACGCTGATGCCGCGGGCGGCCAGCACTCTCAGGGCGCCCATGGCGACGACGTTCGACAGGGCGAAGAGCGCGGTCAGGCCGGGGTGCCGGTCGAGCAGCGCGGACGCCGCCCCGGCGCCCGCGGCCTCGGAGAACTCCTCGCCGGCGACGGGAACCAGCCGGCGCGGGATGCCGTGCCGGGCGAGTTCGGCGAGGAACGCCGTCTTGCGTTCCTCGTTCGGCGTCGAGCCGGGCAGGCCCTGGAGGAGGCCGATCCGCCGGTGGCCCCGCTTCACGAGGTACGCGGCGGCCATGCGCCCGCCCGCGGCGTTGTCGGCGGCGACGAACGGCAGCGGCGGCGAGCCGACGATGCGGTCCGCGACGACGACGGGCAGGCCCCCGGCGCGGCAGGCCTCGAGGTGATCCGCGCGGAGGCCGACAGGGCAGACGATCAGGCCGTCGACCTTGCGGTCCATCAGCAGCCGGACTGCCTCGGCCTCCCGCTCGGTCGTCTCGCGGCTGTCGCACAGCAGAACCGCGTGGCCGCGCAGGCGGGCGGCGTCCGCGACGCTCGCGGCGATCTCCGCGAAGAACGGGTTGGCCGCGTCCGGCACGACGAGGCCGAGGGAGTGCGTCCGCCGCATCCGCAGTCCGCGCGCGACGGGATCGGGGCGGAACTGCAGGTCCGCCGCCGCGGCGCGCACCGCCCCGACCGTCTCCGGCCGGATCCGGTAGCGCCCGCCCTGGCCGCTCAGGGCGCGGGAGACCGTGGAGACCGAGATCCCCAGCCTCTCCGCGACCGTCCGCAGCGTCGCCCGCTGTCCGTTCCCCGCCATGGGCCTCCGATGGCTTGCACAAACGATTGTGCTGATACACCCGCGGCGGACGCCGTGCAAGCGAAAAGAGGGAATCCGCGGGTGGACGAAGGGAGGGACGGATGGGCGGATGGAGGAGGGGACGTGCTAGCGCTGGAGCGCGGCGTTCCGGCGGACGAAGGTCTCGTAGGGGACGTTCGGCAGGAGGCGGAAGGTGACGAGGCCGGCGGCGGCGAAGCTGAGCACGGAGGCCAGGGCGTAGCCGGCGCCGTACCAGGCGACGCCCTGGCCGAGGCTCCAGAGGGTGAGCGCGGCGTTGCTGGCGAGGAAGAGCAGTTGGAGGGCCAGGGTCTCGCGGTGGAGTTCGAAGTAGGAGAGCACGATCAGCAGGAACATGAACAGCGCGTGGAAGAAGGCGCCGAGGACGCCGAGCCGGAAGATGCCCAGTTCGACGAAGGCGATGCCGAGAAGGTCGAGCAGCCGGGGCGCCAGGAGGATGGCGAGCGAGGAGACGAGCCCCTGCCACAGCAGGATGCGGCCGGCGCCGGCGAGCAGGACCTCGCCGATCCGCCGCGTGTTGACGGCGATGGCGGACCACGGGGCGTGTTCGCGGATGTCGCGGAGGTAGCGGAGGTAGACCTCGTAGAAGTCGGTCTCGACGGACAGGACGAACAGCGCGATCGACGGCACGATGGTCAGGTAGGCGAGGAACATGGCGCTGTCGTAGTGGAGGCAGGATACGAGCCGGCAGGGCTGCTGCACGGCCTCGGGGGCGGTCCACATGAGCCACTTGTCGACCCAGATGGCGGCGTTGTAGACGAGTCCGCCCGCGGCCAGCCGCCAGTGCCGGCGGAAGCAGGCGAGGAAGGCCCATCGGCCCGTGTCGCGGCGGGGGTAATCGGCGACGATGCGGGCGAGGAGCGCGTAGAGGATCAGGGCCAGGCCCAGGTCGAACCCGGCGAGAAGGCCGGCGGTGGCGTGGAACCGTCCGAGGGCGAGGGCCGCGGCGAGCGCGACACCCAGGCCGGCGGCGAAGGTCGCGGTGACGGAGCGGTCGTTGTGGAGCGTGACGAGAAACACGTGGGCCAGCCAGATCGCGGAGACGAGGAGGAAGTTCACGCACGCAAGCACGCGGATGGGTGTCGCCAGTTCGGCGAAGCCGAAATAGAACGGGACGACGATCAGGACCTGGCTGCCCAGGAGCAGGAGGAGGCTCCCGAGGAGCAGCCCCATCGCCTCATCGGTCCGCCGGGTGAAGACCAAGTCCGACAGGTGGCGCGTCGCGATCGCCAGAACCGGGCCCGAGACGACGAGGGAGAAGGAGAAGTTGTAGTAGACGATGATCTGGAAGACCGTCAGTTCGTCGCGGGAGACCGAATGCGCGCGGAGGGCGCCCAGGCCCGCCAGGCAGAGCACGGTCAGGAGCCAGGGGCCGGAGGAGACCATGGCGCACCGGAGGCATCCGGCCGCGGCGCCTCCGAGGTCGTCCCGGTGAAGCAGTTTTCGCAGGGCGAATCCGAGTCCGGCCATCAGCGCGCCTCCTCCGGGTCGGGCACCCCGGGCTGCGACGGGCGCGCGATGAGTTCGGCGTAGAGGTCCCGGTAGCGCCTCTCGATGGCCCTCTGGTCGTAGTGCAGGCCGACGCGGCGCCGGATCGCGAGGCTGCAGGCGTCGCGCCAGGCCGGGTCGGTGAGCAATCGCTCCGCGCCCCGGGCGGTCGCGGCCGGATCGGCGAGGCGGGTGACGGTGCCGCCCGGACCGAGCGCCGGCGATTCGGAGCGGTGTCCCAGGATGAGGTCCCGGCAGGACCCCACATCGGTGGCGACGATCGGGATGCCCGCCGCCCCGGCCTCGAGGATCGCCAGCGGCTGGGCCTCGCTGATGCTGGTGAGGACGAGCACGTCGATCTCCGCGAGGTGATCGTCGAGCCGGACCTGGCCGTGGAACGTCACCGTGTCCTCCAGGCCCAGGTGGCGGACCATGTCGCGGCATTCGGCGGCGTAGTCCGGGTCCTCGCTCTCGGATCCCAGCAGCCAGGCCCGGAGTCCGGGGACCGACTTCCGCAGCCGTGCGCACGCGTGCAGGAAGGTCTTGATGTCCTTGATCGGCACGATGCGGCCGATGAGGGCGATCGTGGGAGGGTGCGGGCGCCGCGCCGCGGCGAGATCGGCGTAGCGGCTCACGTCCACGCCGTTGGGGATCACCCGGAGCCGCCCGGGCGGGGCGCCGTCCTCCGCCTGGAGGCGCTGGTTGCCCTCGAAGAGGGTGACGATCGGATCGCACGCCTCGTAGCACGCGCGCGAGTAGCTGACGAAGGTGCGGATCCAGAAGTCGGCGAGGGAGCCGCTGCGGGTCCCCGGGTCCGTTCCGTCCGGCGGCGCCTCGTGCAGCCAGTTGGCCATCGCGATCTCGACGCGGCGCTCGTTCGTGTAGATCCCGTGCTCCGTGACGAGCGCGGGCCGGCCGGTCTCGATCCGCGCCCGCGCGGCCAGCAGGCCCGCGAAGCCGGTCGAGACGGTGTGATAGACCCGGGCCGGGGGCAGGGGCGCGAGCATGACGGAGAAGAGGCCCTCCTGGAGGCATCGCCACGCCCAGAAGTAGTCGAGGAACGAGTTCGACGCGTAGGCGGCGTGGTACATCGAGTGAAGCAGGTCCCACGCGGGCCTCGAGTTCAGGAGCATGCGCGAGCCGATGCGGCGGCGGTGCGGTTCGAGGGCCAGGGAGACGGCGGCGATGTCCCGCAGCCCGCCATCCTCCTGGATGCGGGCCATCGGCTCGGCGAGGGCGGCGAAGAGCCGGTCGGCATGCCGGATCCGGCGGGGGCCCTCCGGCAGGGAGCGGACGAAAACATGCGAGAGCCCCGCGATGTTCGCGGGGAGCGTGTAGTTCCGGGCGGGCACCGTCGTCCCGGGGAGCAGGGAGACCACGTGGAAGGTGAGGGGCGCGAGGCCGCCGACGAGGTCGTGGACCCACGACGAGACGCCGCCGGGCGTGTAGGGATAGGTGCCCTCGAGGAGGAGGCACACATCGACCGGCGCGGGGGATGGTCCGGGCGCCGTCACGGGCCGGATCCCCCGGGCGGGGCGAGCAGGCCCTTGGCCCGCCAGTACTCCACGACGCGCAGGGCGTCCGGCGGCAGTTCGCCCGTTCGCGCCATTCGCTCGTAGTGGTCGCGGGCCAGGCGGCGTACGTCGTCGAACCGCTGCAGGTCGAAGAGGCTCTCCATGCAGGCGAACACGGTCCGGGCGGAGGCCGTTCCGGCGGCGATGTCGCTCGCGAACCATGCGGCCGACTCGTCCGCGCGCCCGGTCTCGCGCAGGAGGACGCCGACCGCCAGCCGGAGATCCGCGTCGTCCGGCCGGAGCGCGAGGCATTCCCGGTAGAGCCGGAGGGCGTGCCCGCGGTGTTCGTCCCGGATCGACGCATCCTGCCACGCCAGGCGCGAGCGCATCTCGTGAAGGCGCGCAAGCGCCAGCGCCGCGTCGGTCGCAGGACCGCCCGCCTTGCACGCCCGCTCCAACTCCAGCTCGCGCTCGTGGATGTCCGCCTCGACCTTGGCGATCGTGGCGGCCGCCTGGACGCGGACCGCCGGGTTCCCGTCGTGGAGCGCAAGTTGAAGCGCGGACGCGAAGACGGGTTCGAAATCGCGGCCTGCCAGCGTGAGGAGCGCCTGCTTCTGCTCCCGGGTTCCGGCGATCATCACCCCGGCGAAGGGCAGGGTGCCGTGGCCGATCCCCGGGCCGGGCGTCGGCGCCGGCGGGGCGTCGTCGCGGTCCCCGGGGAGCAGGAGATCGAGCCATCGCTCGACCGGCAGGGTGGATCGGGCGAACAGCGGGGCGAGGACGGCCTGGAGAATCGCCCCGGCCGCGGCGAGGGGGCCGAAGAACGGAAGCGTCGTCGCCAGCAGGCGGAGGGCCACGGCGTCCGGCGCGTCACGACGGCGTCGACGGACCCAGATCGCCAGCGCGGCGCAGACCACGATGTGGCCGGCCAGCGCGCCCAGCGGATGCCCGGGGACGAACGCCAGGACGGCCAGTCCGGCCTCGACGGCGAGCAGCAGCGCCGCCGCCGCGAGAACGGTCCACCGGCCATCGCCGGGGCGGGCATCGCCGGGTGGGAGAGCAGTTTCGCAGGGCGCTGCGGGCACGACGGTCATCCCCGGGGGGATCCGACCCCGAGATCGGACGCCTGGGCGGCCGCCGCCGGATCCTCGGCGAGCCGGGCGAGCAGGGACTGGTGAAGCCTTGACTGGGAGTAGACCGTGGAAATCCAGGCGGACAGGAGTTCGAACGTCCGCGAAGGAATCTCGTGAAGGCCTTCGAAGTCCAGGTCCTCGACCTTCAACATGCCCAGCGTGTGGCCGGTCGCCGGATCCCGGAGCGGGCAGGCCAGGACCCCTTCGCCGCCCAGCACGGCCTCGTCGCCGGAGATCGCGGCGCAAACCGGGCGCGCCCGTTCGAGCATCGCGACGGCCAGCGGGGAGGCGGCCGGGAGCGAACGGCTCCACCGGTCGCCGGCCTCCCATCCCTCCTGGTGGACGAGATCGAGGGCGTTGCCCTTGCGCAGGAACAGGGAGAACTTGCGGGGACGCATCACGGCGGCGACGACCTCCATCGCGCCCTCCAGGGCCTGGTCGGGATCGAGCCGTTCCAGCCGCGTGGCCGCGCTGCAGAGGTTCAGGACCGTCGCGGGCTGTCCGGCCATGCGCCGCTGCAGGAGATCCAGGGACGACCGGAATTCGCCGCACGCCCCGCGGGCTTCCTCCTCCCGGCGCCGCGCGCCGGCCAGGTCGCTTCGGAGCCGGTCCTCGCGCCGCGCGCGGCGCCGGGTCAGCTCCCCGAGGACGACCGCGGTGATGAACCACCACATCGGACGTCGCGCCAGGTCGAGGGCGACGGCATAGCGGTCGGCGCCCAGCACCGGCTCGGGGAGATTGAAGGCCAGCAGGGACGCCGTCGCGAGCGCGGCCGCCAGCAGTCCTTCGGCCGTTCCGTACTGCGCGCTCACCAGGAGCACGATCATGCCGAACGGATGCGGCGAGACGTTCCAGAAGCGGTCGGACTGGAAGAGAAAGCGATCCGCGCACAGCGCCGCCGCGAAGAGCACCGCCAGTTCGATCACCGCGGCCCGGCGGATTCCCATCCACCGCGCCACCGTTGCCCCGGCATCATCCCCGCCCATGTGCTCCTCCCCGGTCCGGCAGACCGGCGATGCTCCCGAACCCCTGCGGCCCGCGCCGCCTTCGGACCGGTCGGCCGGAGAATACCACAGGAGCCGGTCGTTGGCCGATGCCCGGGCTCATCGCAGGTGAACCCGGATCCCGGCGGTCATGCTGGACACCCTCCGCCGGTCGTCGACGAAGTCCCGACGGTGCTCGTACCCGGCATGGGCCCGCCATCGCCCCTGCCCGCAGACCAGGCTGCCGCTGGCGTACGGGCTGTCGCCGCCGGACTCGCGATCCCATTCCCACCCGACGTTGCACTCGGCCTGCCAGCAACGGGCGATCGGAATGGAGGCGGTCGCGTGCGCCGCGTGGACCTCGCGGTCCTGCAGGTCGAAGGGGTGGCACGGGTCCCGGTCTCCGAGGGGGCCGGCTCCGCGACCCTGCCCGCCGCCGGGCCCCGCCGGGTTGCAGGTGGCCGCGGACTGCCGGAACTCGGCGTCCAGCGCGTACTCGAGGCGCACCTCGACGGGCGCGGTGAGCACGAGGAGCCCGAGGCTGCCCCCGACGGATACGCTTTCGGCGGCGGAATCGTAGTCGCCGATTCCGTAGCGGTTCCATGCCCCCTCGATCTCCGCGCTCAGGGACGACCCCCAGCCCAGGCTTCGGCGCAGCGCCAGGCGGTCCCGGGTGGCGTCGCCGGCGATGCCCTCGCTCACCTCCCAGTACGGACGGCGGTAGTCCGCGAGGAAGCTCGTCTCGCCGGCTCTCCATCAAAGAAGGGGGCACGGCATCAACCGTAGGCCTATACGATAGGCCAAGAAGAGAAGAACGGAGGATGCCATGCCTTGGGAAGAGAGTGTGCTCAGTCTGCCCGGAATGCACGTGAAAAGGGTGGAGGGATGGAACGCGGTGCACGTATGGGTGAGGTCGGAGGAGGAGGTGAG
>VGWF01000161.1 GCA_016873715.1 Lentisphaerota bacterium
CCGCCAGGCATCCCAGCTCGTGCCATTCGCCGGGCGGGGTCGCAAGAACCACGCACGGAGCGCTGTCGGACAGGGGGAACTCCGAGGCAATGCGGTCGAGCAACGCCCGGACGACGACCGTCGCGACATGCTCGTGCAGGATGCGGATCGAGCCCGCCTTCCAGCGCTCGCCGATCCACCTCATCAGGGGGAGCACCACCTCGGGGAGGAGCCGGGACGGAGGAACGAAGACCCTCGCCGACTCGAGCACCCGCGCGAGGCAAGGCCCGTCGGCCTCCTCGACCGCCGCGCGGCAGCGGGCGAGAAGACCCCCGATGCCACCGTCCGCCCCGACCGACCCGACCTTCCCCGGCGTGCCGACCGCAAGCGCCCGGAGCTCCGCGACGGGCAGCCGGGCGATGCTCCCGATCCGGTGGCCGCCCTGGCAGAGACGGGCCATCAGGCGGAGGCGCTCGACGTCCTCCTCCGCGTAGAGCCGCTGGTTGCCGTCCGTGCGCACCGGGCGCACCGCGCGGTACCGCCGCTCCCAGACCCGCAGGACGTGCGCCGACAGCCCCGCCCGCCGGGCGACCGCCCCGATGTTCCACGTGGTGTCCACGGGCGCTACCCTCGGCCTTCGTTCAACTATTGTCAAATCCTCCGGGGCGGCGGGCGGGCTCGACCCCGGCGGACGGTCCGTTATCATGCCGCTCCGGAGGCGGGCGATGAAGGCATGGCTGGCGAGACTGGATCCGGACGGCGGCGGGGTGCGGATCCGCACCGAGATCCTGGCGGGCGTGACGACGTTCCTGACGATGGGCTACATCCTCTTTCTGCAGCCCGCCATTCTCGCGACGGACTTCGCGGGCCGGCCGACCGGGATGGATCCCGGCGCCCTGCTGCTCGCGACCGCCGTGTCGTCGGCGGTCGCAACGGCCCTGATGGGGCTGTGGGCGCGCTACCCGATCGCCCTGGCGCCGGGCATGGGCGAGAACTTCTTCTTCGTGACCACGGTGATGGCCCTCGGCGCCGCGGGCGTCGCGGACGCGTGGCGGACCGCGCTCGCGATCGTCTTCCTCTCCGGAGTCGCGTTCATCGTCCTCTCCGCGGCGAAGGTCCGCGAGGCGATCGTCGACGGCATCAGCCCCTCGATGTGCGCGGGCATCTCGGCGGGGATCGGCCTGTTCATGACTTTCATCGGGCTGAAGGGCGCCGGGATCATCGCCGGGGCGCCGGGGACGCTCGTCACGCTCAACGTGCACGCCGACCCGGCGGCGCTGGCCGTTTTCGGGGCGGGGCTGGCCACGGCGGCGGCGATGCAGGCGCGCGGGCGCCGCGGCGCGGTCCTGGCCGGCATCCTCGTCGCAGCGGCCGTCGCCCTCGCCCTCGGGAAGACGAAGTTCGGGGGCTTCTTCGGCCTGCCCGAGGTGAAGCGAAGCTCGATCCTCCAGATGGACTTCGCCGGCGCGCTGACGTGGAAGGCCCTCCCCTTCATCGTCGTATTCCTGTTCATGGACATGTTCGACACGGTCGGGACGCTGGTGGGCGTCACCGGCGCGGCCGGATGGAAGCAGGCGGGACGGCTGCCGCGGGCCTCGCAGGCGCTGCTCTCCGACGCCGTGGGCACCGTCGTCGGCGCGGCGATGGGCACGAGCACGGTCACGAGCTACATCGAGAGCGCAACCGGCATCCAGGCGGGCGGACGCACGGGCCTGACGGCGCTGGTCGTCGCCGCGCTCTTCCTGCTCTCGCTCGTCTTCAGCCCCCTGATCGCGATGGTGGCCGGCTATCCGCCGATCACCGCGCCGGCCCTCGTGGTCGTCGGGGCGCTGATGATGAGGAACGCCGCCCGCGTCGAATGGGATGACTTCACCGAGGCCGTGCCCGCCTTCCTCGTGATGGCCGGCATCCCGCTGTGCTTCTCGATCGCCGACGGCCTCGCCCTCGGCTTCCTCGCCCACCCCGTCCTCAAGCTGCTCGCCGGGCGCGTCCGCGAGATCCGGTGGCCGATGGCCGTGGTCGCCGTCGTGATGGCGCTTTACTTCGCCCTCGTCCGCGCGGGGATGTGAGAAGAAGTTCCAAGGTTCGGAGGTTCACAGGTTCGGAGGTTCCAAGGTTCGGACGGACGCGGAACGCCACCCCGACCTGTGAACCCGTAGTGTACCCCGCCGCCCCGCCCCGGCGCACTTCGCCGGCCCCCGGACGCGCAAGGGGCGGGCGCCCCGGAGGATGCCCGCCCCTGCCTCCGCCGCGAGGGCAGATCAGTCCGCGACGAGGAAGTTCTTGAACTGCCAGGGGTCCTTCCAGTCGAGGTCCGGCTTTGCGTGGCGCGTGAAGGGATTGACGTAGCGCTTCAGCGGCGTCCAGTCGCTTGGGACCGACAGGTTCTTGCCGAGGTACGGATCCGCGATCTTCAGGATGAAGTCGTGCGGCAGGTCGTCCGGCACCTTCACCCCCTGGTCGGGATTCCCGACCATCCACAGGGACGCGGCGACGACCGAGATCGCCACCTGCAGCGTCGTCGCGTTCTGGTGCGGCACGAGCCGGCGCGATTCCCCGATCGACAGGTCGCTGCCCGTCCACCACGCGTTGAACGGATGGCCCATGATCAGCGCGCCCAGCACGTCGGCGCCCTGCGTGATCTCGTCGTTCATGATGCGCAGCTTCGGCTGCAGCTCGTAGTTCCGGCCGCGCAACTCCTGGAGCGACAGCAGGCCCGCGTCGCTGCACTGGTAGGCGTAGTGGACCGTCGGGCGGTAGGCGGCCTTGCCGTCCTCCCACACCGTCAGCCGGTCGGAGATCGTGAAGGCCTCGCCGTGGCGGACGACCATGCCCTCGATGTCCCAGTTCGGCACCCACGTGCGGACGCGCGTGTTCATGCCCATCCGCGCGAGGCAGATCTGGTTCTTCGGGCCCGTCTTGTGCGTGAAGGCGCGGGCGGGGAGCGTCTTCTCGTGCGTGCCCCACCCCATCTCGGCGGTCGTCGTGCCCTCCTCGCGGAAGCCCTCGATCGACCACGTGTTGACGAACTCGCCGACCTGCTTCGGCTGGTCGCTGATCTGGGTGTCGCGCTCGCTGCAGTGGATGACCTTGACGCCGAGCTTCCACGCAAGCCGGTTGAAGACGCGGCGCTGCGCGAGGTCCGCGATCTCCTCGGCCTTCGCGCCCTTGAACTTCCTCTCGGCCAGCGCCCGCGCGGCGATGTCGAGCAGGCCGCGCTTCGTCCAGTGCGAGATCAGCCCCGGGTTGGCGCCGTGCTCGAGAACCGCGGTCGGGCCGGGCTGCTTCCAGCCGGACGTCATGCGGCGGATGTTCATGTGCCGCCAGTAGAGCGTCTTCTCCTGCGGCGTCTTGCGGTCGGCGTTCTCGTAGGGATCCCAGAGCTCGACCGACGTGTTGACGTAGAGGATGCCCTGGTCGTGGCACCACTGGAGGATCTCGCAAGCGTCGATGTTCCAGGCCAGGTCGATCAGGAGGTCGCCCGCCTTGAGGTACTTCCCGAGCAGCGCGCCCATGTTCTCGCGCGTGACGCGGTCGCGGACCCACTTCACGCCGCGGGCGACGAAGGGCTTGATCTCCGCCCGCTTGTCCTCGAAGTCCATCACCGTGATCCGCTTCGCGGGGATCCCGGCTTCCTTGATCAGGATCGGCAGCGCGCACTGCGCCACCGCACCGTAGCCCACCATCAGCACCTTGCCCTGGAACTGCGCCATGACCGTCTCCTCTTCCTTCCCCCGGACGCGCGGCAACCCCACCGCGCCGCCCGGATCGCGCGCATCATCGTGACGCGCCCCGTGCGGGTCGAGACAAATCTCACCGCGACGCGCGATCCAGCGCCCGGTTGATCCAGTGCACGAACTCGCGCGCGGTGCGGAAGTCGCGGACCGCCTCCTTCGCGAAGGCGGGCGTGAGCGCGACGCGGTCGGGCACCGTTCGCCAGACCGCGAAACTCGTGTAGCGGAGGAGATCCGCGTCGGGATGGTCCTTCGGCAGCCCGCGCGGCACGGTCTTGAGACGGTCGCCGGGCATCTCCTTCCCGAAGGCCTTCCGGAACGCGGGCCGCGCAAGGATCCGCCGCAGCCCCGCCGCATCGCCGAGGATCGCCGCGCGCACGGCCTTCAGTTCGGGCGACGGCGGCATGTAGAGCCCCGCCGCGACGAGGCACTCGCCGGGCTCGACGTGGACGTAGTAGCCGGCGCGCGCGACCCGGCGGCCCCGGTCGCTGATGAACGCGCCGAAGTTCGTCTTGTAGGGCTCCTTGCCCTTCGAGAACCGAGTGTCGCGGTGGATGCGGAAGAGACAGTCCTCCGGGTCGATCTCCAGGAAGTCCGGCTCGGCGTGCGCCAGCCCCGCGAGGACAGCGTCGACCAGCGCCACCACCTCCGCCCGCGCCGCCTCGTACCGCTCCCGGTTCGCATGGAACCACGCCCTCTGGTTGTGCGCCCCGAGAGCCTTCAGGAACCCGAATGTCGCTTTCGTGATCATGCGCACAGTCTACACCGCCGCCCGCCGAATGCATCCCCGACGCCCGAAGACAGAAAACTTGAAACTTGAAAGCTGAAACTTGAAACTCCCGACGCATGAATCCGCCCCTGGACGAACTGCCCCGGATCCTGTCGCCGGACCGCGTGCTGACGGCGCGCGAGGACCTCGTCCCCTATGCCTTCGACGCGACCGCCGCGTTGCGCCGCGTGCCGCGCGCCGTCGTGCTCCCGGCTTCGACCGCCGAGGTCGCCGCGGTCGTCCGCTGGGCCGCCGCCCACCGCGTCCCGCTCGTGCCGCGCGGCAGCGGAACCGGCCTCTCCGGCGGGAGCGTCGCGGCGGACGGCGACGCGGTCGTCGTCTGCCTGCTGCGCATGAACCGCATCCTCGAGCTCGACGCGCGCAACCTGACCCTCCTCGCCGAGCCGGGCGTCATCACGCAGGCGATCGACGACGCGGCCGCCGCCGCGGGCCTCTTCTACCCTCCCGACCCCGGCTCGATGAAGGTCTCGACCATCGGCGGAAACGTCGCCAACAACGCCGGCGGCCTGCGCGGTCTCAAGTACGGCGTCACGCAGGACTACGTGATGGGCGTCGAGGTCGTCACCGCCGCGGGCGACGTCGCCTGGCTCGGCGGGCCGTGCGTCAAGGATGTCGCCGGCTACTCGCTGCGCGACCTCTTCACCGGATCCGAAGGCACGCTCGGCATCCTGACGCGCATCCTGCTCAAGCTCGTCCCCCGCCCCGCCGCGCGCCGCACCCTGATGGCGCTCTTCGACCGCATGGAGGACGCCGCCGCGACCGTGTCGGCCGTCATCGCCGCGCCGATCGTCCCCTGCACCCTCGAGTTCCTGGACCGCCGCACGATGCAGTGCGTGGAGGCCTACGCGCACGTCGGACTGCCGTCCGATTGCGAGGCCCTGCTGCTGATGGAGACCGACGGCCACCCCGCGGTCGTCGCCGAGGAGGCGGACCGCATGGCGGAGATCGCCCGCGATCACGGCGCGCGCTCCGTCACGCTCGCGCGCGACGCGCACCACGCCGCCGAACTGGCCACGGCCCGCCGTTCCGCCTTTGCCTCGCTGGCGCGGCTGCGGCCGACCACGATCCTCGAGGACGTCACCGTGCCGCGAAGCCGGCTCGCCGAGATGATCCGCGCCGTCGAGGCCATCGCCGCGAAGCACCGCGTCGAGATCGGCACCTTCGGCCACATGGGCGACGGCAACCTCCACCCCACCTTCCTCACCGACGAACGCGACACGGAGGAGATGAAGCGCGTCGCGGCCGCGCTGGACGAGCTCTTTGCGAAGACCCTGGAGCTCGGCGGCACCATCACCGGCGAGCACGGCGTCGGCCTCGCGAAGAAGCCCTGGCTGCCCGCGCAGGCGAAGACGGAGGGACTCCGCCTGATGCGCGCCGTGAAGGACGCGCTCGACCCGCTGCACATCCTGAATCCCGGAAAGATGTTCGATCCCGGCGATGCGCGCCCCTGAGCCAGCCGGCGCCGCCGGACCGTCCCCGGGGTGCGCCCCGCCGCGACCCGCGGTCGCGGCTGCAGAGGACCCGGCCGCGATGGAGTCCGCCGCCGCCGCGACGGATCGTCGCGGCAGGCGGGCGGGCTCGATGCTGCGCTCGCTCGACTTTTCCGTCCTCCAGCAGTGCCTCCACTGCGGCCTGTGCCTGCCCGTGTGCCCGACCTACGCCGAGACCGGCCTCGAGCGGCACGGGCCGCGCGGACGCATCGCCCTGCTGCGCGCCGTGGCGCTCGACGAACTGCCGATGAGCGCGACGATCGCCCGCGAGATGGAATACTGCCTCGGCTGCCTCGCCTGCACCTCCGCCTGCCCCGCCGGCGTCCGCTACGCGGAGATCTTCGAGGCCGCACGCGCCGAGACGCTGCGCACGGGCGTGCTCGACACGCGTTTCCGCCGCTTCCTCCGCGCGATCACGCTGCGCGGCCTCTTCCTGCGGCCCCGGGCGCTGCGCGCGCTGGGCGTCGCGATGCGCCTCTACCAGCGGAGCGGACTCGAGACGGCGCTGCGGCGTTCGGGCGCCTTCCGGCTGCTCTCCCCGCGCTGGCGGCGGCTGGAGACGATGGCGCCGCGCGTGAGCCCGCGCTTCTCGCACCGGCTGATCGCCCCGCGCGAGGCGCCCGCCGCGGAACCGCCGCGGAGGCGCGTCGCGCTGCTGACCGGCTGCGTGCAGGACCTCATCTACGCCGAGGTCAACCGGGACACCGCCGACGTCCTCCTCGCCCACGGATGCGAGGTCGTCACGCCGCCTGTCCAGCCCTGCTGCGGCTCGATGCACGCGCACAACGGCGACCTCGAAGCGGCGCGCACGCTCGCGCGGCGGATGATCGACTTGATCCCGCCCGGAAGCTTCGACGCCGTCATCTCCAACGCCGGCGGCTGCGGCAGCCACCTGCGGCACTACGACCGGCTGCTCGCGGACGACCCCGCCTACGCGGACCGCGCCCGCGCGTTCGCCGCGAAGGTGAGGGACGTCCACGAATGGCTGGTCGGGACCGGCCTGCGCGCGCCGCCGGCGGGCGCCGACGCACCGCCCCTGCGCGTCGCCTACCACGAGAGCTGCCACCTGCGCCACGGCCAGGGCGTCGCCCGCGCGCCGCGGCAGGTGCTCGCCGCGATCCCCGGCGTGACGCTGGTCGACCTGCCCGAGGCCGAGTGGTGCTGCGGAAGCGCGGGCGTCTACAGCCTGACGCAGCCGGAGACGGCCGACCGCCTCCTCGACCGCAAGGTCGCGAACGTGCTGGCCGCCGGCGCCGACGTGGTCGCCCTCGGCAACCCCGGCTGCCAGCTCCAGATCGAAACCGGCCTCCGCCGCGCCGGCGCGACGCGCATCCGCGTCGCCCACACCGTCACTCTCTTCGCCGAGGCGCTGCGGCGGGCGTGAGCGCTCACTTCACCGGCGTCAGCTTCACGCTGCGCAGGTTCATCAGGCCCTCGGCCTTCTCCGCCTTGCGGCCGCGGACGCCGAGGGACCATTCCCCGGGCTCGGCGATGATGAAGCGGCCGGCGGAAACCGTCTTGAACTTCGTCCACGCGCCGGTCGACTCGACCTTGCCGTCGAGCACCTGGTCGACCAGCTTGAGCTGGTAGACACCGCCCGCGGACTTGCCGTCGCAGGCCACCGTCATGGCCGCGTCGAACGTCCCGGGCTTCGTGACCTTGAAGGTCCATTCCGCCCAGTCCCTGTCGTTCGTCCAGAAGCCGAGGTTGTCGCCGGATTCCTCGTACTTGAGCGTCGAACCGTGGATCTTCGCGTCGAAGGCGCTCAGCTCGATGGAGCCGTCCGGCCCCTGCCCGAGCGGCGCGGCGGCCGCCTCGGGCAGGCCGTCGACCTCGACCGCGACGACCGTGTCGTTCGCGTCCGGCAGCGCCGCGGGCAACGCGATCGTCGCCACGCCGTCCTTCACCGCCACCTTCAGCGGCGCGCCGCCGGCGAGGAGCCGCGCGGACTTCACGGCGTTCTTCAGGCCCGGCAGCGCGACGGCGCCGTCGGCCGGACGGTCGAACACGTGGACGTACAGCACGCCGGGCTTCTTCGTGCAGCGGAACGGCAGGCGCGGGAACGGCGTCGCCGTGGTCCCGTGGATCGACTCGCCGTTGACCTTCATCCATTCGCCCATCGCGGCGAGACGCTCGATGCTCTCGGCCGGGATGGTGCCGTCGGCCTTGGGCCCGATGTTGAGCAGGAAGTTGCCGCCCTTCGAGGCGATGTCCGCGAGCTTGCGGATCAGGTCTTGCGACGACTTCCACTTCGCGTCGCTCTTCTTGTAGCCCCACGTGTCGTTCATCGTCATGCAGCTTTCCCAGTGGACGCCCTCCGGGAAGCCGCGCGGCGGGATCTCCTGCTCGGGCGTGCCGTAGTCGCCGGCGAAGTCGCCCTCGGCGTTCATGCCGACCATGCCCTTGCGGCCCTTGTCGACGCGGTTGTTGACGATGATCGACGGCTGCAGGCCGCGGACGTAGTTGTAGAGGTCGACGCCGCGCTCGTGGGTCCACGAGGCCTCCCACTCGCCGTCGAACCACAGGATGCCGAGCGGCCCGTAGTCCTGCACCAGCTCGCGGAGCTGGGCCTTGAGGTACTTCACGTAGGCGCTCATGTCGGGCTGGTGCCCCTCGCGGGCCTTGTCCCACGACGGCAGCGGCTCGTAGTTCGGGTGCTGCCAGTCCATGATCGAGTGGTAGAAGCACATCGTCATCCCCTCGGCGCGCACGGCGTCGGCCAGCGGCCGGAGCAGGTCCCTCCCGTAGGGCGTCGACGCGATGTCGTAGGCCGTCTCCTTCGAGTCCCACAGGCAGAAGCCGTCATGGTGCTTCGAGGTGATCACGACGTAGCGCATGCCCGCGTTCTTCGCGACCCGAGCCCACTCCGCGGGGGCGTACTTCGCGGGGTTGAACTGCTGCACGAGCGGCCGGTACTCCGCCAGCGGGATCTTCGCGTGGTTCATGATCCACTCGCCGATGCCGCCGATCGCCTTCCCGTTCCACTCGCCCGCGGGCACCGCGTAGAGGCCCCAGTGGATGAACAGGCCGAAGCGCGCCTCGTTGAACCACGCCATCCGCGCGGCGCGCTCCTGCGGCGTCTCCTTCGTGTAGTCCTTCGCCGCCGGCTCCGCCCGCACCCCTCCGGCGACCGACGCCGCGACCAGCACCGCCCCGATGAACGACTTCTTCATGCCCGCCCTCCCGCCGCAGCGCGACCGCGGCCATGCCGCGCATCCTACCCGCGCCCCCCGCCGCTCATCAATCCCGGTGGACGGCCAATCCCCGGACGCGACGGCCGTCCCGGCTTCCAAGGATTGGACGAGCGCGCGGCCGGGCGGAATGGGCGGAGGTCGGAGGTCAGAAGTCGGACATCGCGGTCTTGCGGAGAAGCAGGGGCTGGGGGCTGGGCACTGGGTTCTGGGCGCTGGGCACTGGGTTCTGGGTGCTGGGTTCTGGGCGCTGGGTTCTGGGTGCTGGGTGCTGGGTGCTGGGTGCTGGGGG
>VGWF01000162.1 GCA_016873715.1 Lentisphaerota bacterium
ATCGACACGTTCGCCTGTTCGTTCATGCTCTCCCCCGTTTCTTCCCGGGAATCCCGCGAAAGCCAAGCATCCTGCGGAACCCGCCCCCCGAGGTCAAGCGCCGCGGGGCCGGGGACGGAAGGGCGAGTTGACTCATATTAAAACACACCGAAGGGGCGGGGCGGTTGGGGGCGGATGGGAATCGTTGACTCACGAGGAATGACACCGAAGAAACGAGGGCATGAACGTGAGCCAGACGACGAGGCGGGAGTACATGGAACGGATTCGGGATCGGTACGCCCGGGCCGGACGGCGCCACAAGACTCGGATACTGGACGAGTTTTGCGCGGTGTGCGGATACGAGCGGAAGCATGCGATCAAACTGCTCCGGGGAAGCCGGACGGGGCCGCGTGACCGACCGGGGCCTGGACCGATGTACGGGGCGGCCGAGCGGAAGGTGGCCGAACGGATCTGGTGGGCGGCGCAGCAGCCCTGCTCGAAGCGGCTCAAGGAGATGTTGCCGCTGTGGCTGCCCGGATACGAGCGTCGGCACGGGCCGCTGAAGGCGAAGGTCCGGGAGAAGGTGGTGGGCATGAGCGCGAGCACCTTGGACCGACTGCTGGCCCCGTACCGGGCCCAGGCCGCCCGACGGCGCCGGACCGGGACCCGGCCCGGCCGGCTGCTCCGCACCCACATTCCCATTCGTGCAGGAGAGTGGCAGATCGACGGGCCGGGGTATCTCGAGGCCGACAGCGTGGCGCATTGCGGCGAGTCGATGAGCGGGAACTTCGTCTGGAGCGTAACGTTCACCGACATCCACACGGGCTGGACGGAGGTGCGCGCCGTATGGAACCGTGGCTCTGTCGGGGTGTTACAGCAGGTGCGCGAGGTGGAGGCCTCGTTGCCTTTTGTGCTGCGCGGCTTCGACTGCGACAACGGATCGGAGTTCCTCAACTGGCACCTGATCCGCTACTTCCAGGATCGTCCCGAGGCGATCGAGTTCACCCGCAGCCGGCCCTACCACAAGAACGACAACGCCCACGTCGAGCAGAAGAACTGGACGCACGTACGGCAGTGGCTCGGTTATGACCGTTTCGAGGACCCCCGCGTAGTGGATCGTCTCAACGACCTTTACCGCAACGAATGGAGCTGGTGGCACAACTTCTTCTGCGCCTCCACCAAGCTCGTGGCGAAGACCCGCGTGAAGAGCCGAATGGTCAAAACCCACGACCGCCCCCGCACGCCCTATCAACGCCTACGGGACGGCCCGGGACTCTCGGCGGAGAGGCGCGACGAACTCGACCAACTCTTCCACCGTTTGGATCCCTTCGATCTGACCGAGAGGATCGAACGCAAACTGCGGGCCGTCTTCCGCCTCGTTCACCCCTCGCTTCGCCGGGAGGTCGCATGAACTCGCGGCCGCCGGGCCCCCACCCCCCGGGGGCCCGGCTTCCCCTCCGATCGGCACGCCCCTTCCCGTCCCCCCTTCGGTGTCTCGATCGTGAGGCAACGAATCGCCCCAACCACACGCCCCTTCGGTGTCTTTTTCACTTGAAGCAACAGGCGGCCGGGTTGCAATCGTGCCGCGGGACGCGGACAATACCGGGGCGTCCGCGGGCCGGCCGGCCCGCGGCGCGGGGAGAGACGTCGTGCGAGGAATCCTGTCCGTGGGGATGGCGTTGGGCATCGCCGGCCTGGGGAGCGGCTGCGCGCTTCTCGGCGGGGCGTCCGCGGCCTCCGGTCGCGCCGCCTTCACCGGCATGCAGAGGGCCGTGGCGGAGGCGGCGAAGGCGGTGGAGGGGGGCATCGTGCTCGTGACCGTGCAGCGCGAACCCTCGCCGCAGGCCGCGGTGCAGCTCCTGCAGGGGCTGCAGGCCGGCGCCTCCGGGCCGCGCTCGTTCACGGGCGTCGTGCTCACGCCCGAGGGCCACGTGCTCGTCCCGGAGATCATCCGTCCCGACACCGCCGAGCGGATCGAGGCGAGCGTCGGCGGCGAGGTCGTCGCCGCGCGGCCGATCAAGACGGACGACACGCTCGGAATGACGATCCTCAAGATCGACACGCCCGCGCCGCTCAGGCCCGTCCGGCTCGACGCCGGGGCGGACCTCCTCGCCGGCGAGTGGGGCGTGGTCGTCGTCCCGTCCGACGAGTCGACGGACTTTGAGAGGTTCACGCACCTGGTCATCTCGCGCGGCGAGCTCGCCGGCCGCTACCGGCATTTCCTCGTGTCGGGCCTTCCGCGGGAGGCCAAGGGCGCCCCGGTGGTCGACCTCTCGGGCCGGGTGGTCGGTCTGCTCGACGCGTGGGGTGCGGCCTCGGCCGCCGACCTGCGGGAGGACATCGCCGCGTTCCTCGCGCAGGCGACGGGCGTCCGCTCGCCGGAGGACGAGGCCCGGACCAAGGGATGGATCGGGGCGCACCTCGAGCCGGTGAACAAGGAGCTGGCCCTGGCCCGGGGGTGGCCGATCAGCGGGTTGTGGATCACCCACGTCGCCGGGGACGGTCCGGCCGCCGCCGCCGGGGTGAAGACCGGCGATCTGGTCGTGGCGTTCAACGGGAAGCCCCTGCGCCTGTCCGGCCAGCGGGCGCGCGATTACTTCCTGCAGACCATGCGCGCCACGCCGGGCGTGAAGTTCACGCTGACCGTCCTGCGCGGCGGGCGGAAGGTCGATGTGGCGGGCGAGTTCACCAAGCGGCCCGAGCCGGAGACGCTGCGCGCCGAGGACATCGGGGTGACGGTGCAGGACGTGACGGATCCCGTCGTCTTCGAGCGGAACCTCCTGGCGGGCGACGGCGTGCTCGTCACCGACGTGTACAAGGGCAGCCCGGCCGCAACCGGCAGCAGCTTCGGGCAGGGCCTGCTCGTGGCCGGGGACGTGATCCTCGAACTGGCGGGCCGGCCGACGCCCGACGTCAAGGCCTTTGGCCGCGCGCTCGACGGGATCCGCCGGGAGCGGAACGACGTGGTGCTCGTGAAGCTCCGCCGCGGGTACATGACGGGGTACGAGGGGCTGAATCTGAAGATCGGCGAACAGGGGAACGGGGGTACGCGATGAGGCGGGTGGCGGCAGGATTCGCGGCGATGGCGGTGGCGGCGGTCGCAGGGGCCCAGGGCCCGGCGCCGGCGGCCGACCAGGACATCCCCGACGAGGTGGTCCGGAAGGTCGATCCCTCCGTCGTGGCGATCCAGCACGAGCGGGCGGGCGGCAGCGGCTTCGTGGTCTCCGAGGACGGCTACATCCTCACCAACGGCCACGTGGTCCGCGGCTCCGACGAGGAGGACCCGACGCAGCCCGCGAAGGCGATCACGGTGATCCTCCACGACGAGCAGAAGTACCCTGCCCGCGTGCTCGGGTTCTCGATGGATCCGGACGTCGCGCTGATCAAGATCGACGCCCCGATCAAGCTGCGCCCGGCCGAGTTCGCGGATTCCCGCTCGGCGCACGTCGGCCAGCAGTGCTTCGCGGTCGGGACGCCGGTCGGACTCAAGCGCACGTTCACGCGGGGCATCCTGAGCAACGTCGAGCGCACCGACCTCGGCACCGAGACGAAGGTCTTCCAGACCGACGCGGCGATCAATCCCGGCAACAGCGGCGGACCGCTTTTCGACCGCGGCGGCCGGGTGCTGGGCATCAACACCTACGCGGGGCGCGGGAACAACATCGGGTTCACGATCCCGATCCACGTCGCGGCGGCGGTCCGCGACCATCTCCGGGAGCGCGGCCGGTTCGTGCGCGCCCTCGTGCCGCTGTTCATCACGAACGAGCTGTACGACGAACTCGCGCGCTCCCTGGGCGTCGACAAGGGCGTGCTGATCGCCTACGTGATGCCCGGTTCGCCCGCGGAAAAGGCGGGCCTGCGCGACGGCGACATCCTCGTGGAGGTCGACGGCCGTCCGTGCTCGGCGCGGACGAAGGCCGAACTGACCGACTTCGAGTGGGAGCAGACGATCCGGAAGCCGGGGGAGGCCGTCGCCTACACGGTGCTCCGCGGGCCGCCGGGCGGCCGGGAGCGCCTGACCGTGCGCGCGAAGCTCGAGGCGATGGAGCCGCTGCCCGAGATGGGCAAGCACGCCGGCGAACTCGTGGAACTCCGCTACGGCGCGCTCGGGCTCGGCGTCGTGCCGGTCGTTCGCGTGCACCAGCTGCTGCACTCGCTGTCCGAGGTGAAGGGCGTGCTGGTCCGCACCGCCGTGGCCAACGGGCCGGCGGCGAAGGCGGGCCTCCGGCCGCTCGACGTCATCACGCACATCGCCGGGAAGCCGGTGGCGGACGTCGAGGCCTTCGCGCGCGTGCTGGAGCCGGAGCTCGAGGCGCGGACGAAGGCGATCGAGCTGACGACGGTCCGCGGGCGGCGGCGGCTGGCGACCGCGATGGCGCCCTACTACGACCTCCGCGACCGCAAGGCGCTGCTGGTGGCTCCGGCGAAGGACGCCGACTCGGTCGACCTCCTGCGGCGCGAACTGCTGGCGGAAGGGGCCGCCGTAAAGCTGGCCGGCCCGGGCCGGCCCACCGCGCTGACCGGTCTCAAGGGCGGCGACTACGACGTCGTTCTCTTCGCCGGCGGCGCGGGCGGGCGCGGTCTCCGGGCGAACGACGACGCCCTGCGGATCGCGCGCGAGGCGCACGCGGCGGAGCGGATCCTCGGCGCCGTGGGGCCGTCGGCCCTCGTCCCCGTGCTGGCGGAGAAGGCCCTTCTCGGGAAGAAGATGACGACCAGCAAGGAGGACTCCGCCGAGGCGGTGAAGGCCGGGGCCAACTACACGGGCAAGGACGTCGAGTCCGACGGGCGCCTCGTGACCACCACCGGGTTCGACCGCGCCACCGTGCGCGACTTCCTCCGCGCGATCAAGCGGGCCGTCTGGAACCGCGAGTAGTCCCGCCCCAACACGGGCATTGCGCGCCGGCGGCGGGGACCCTAGTCTGGCCGCCGGCGCGCGCCCGCGAAACCCGCGCGCCGGGGAGGCCGGCCGTGAAGAACATTCCCGTGCTGCAGGTGACCGGGCGGACGCTGGCCGAGGGGTACGAGAACGCGCTCGTCGCGCTGCACCGAGGCGGGATTCCGTTCCGCACCCAGTACGACAAGCCCGGCGACCCGCCGAGCCTCGACGCGACGCTGAACCTGGTCGTCGAGGACCCGATGGCGGACCCCATGATCCACATGGCGTTTCCCGGCGGCGTCGCCGACCTTCGCGAGTATGTCCTCGAGCTGCAGGGCCGAAAGGACGCGTGGACGCGGGCCATCAACGACCCCGCCGACACGCGCTGGGAATACACCTACCACGGCCGCCTCGAGCACTACGGCCGGTGGAAGGAAACCGCCGGCGAGGGGACCGCGCGCGTCGCGCGGGTCGCGGGCCGGGCGGACGTCGACCAGATCGCCGCGGTCATCGACAAGCTGGCCCGCCAGCCCTACACGCGCCAGGCGCAGATGATCACGTGGATGCCCGAACTCGACCTCTCGTGCTTCGATCCGCCCTGCCTGCAGTCGCTCTGGTACCGCGTCCTCGAGGACGACGACGGCGCCTGGTGGCTCAACACCAACATCCGTTTCCGCAGCAACGACGCCTGGGGCGCCCATTTCATGAACATGTTCGGCTTCGTCCTGTTCACGCGCGAGATCATCGCCGACGGCGTCGCGAAACGGGCCGGCCGCGAGGTCCGGCTCGGCCGGCTCAACTGGCAGGCCGACTCCTATCACATCTACGGCAAGGACATCGCCCACGCGAACGCGCTCCTCTTCGGCCGCCTCGGCTCCTCCGCCTTCTCCGACCGCGTGCTCGCGTTCCACGACCCCACGGTGCAGGAGATGTACCGCGAGCAGGACGAGGCCATCCTCGAGAAGATCCGCGACATGAACGGCCAGATGGCCCGCCAGGACGGCGCCGGCGGTTGACGGGCGCATGCCGTGAGGGTCGAACCATGACGACGATGCGGAACTCGGCGGACGATTCCCGGCCCGCGCGGAAGACGGGGAGGAAGCCCGCGGGATCCGGGATCCGGTGGGTGGTGGCGTCCGGCGGGGCGCCGGCTGAAACGGCCGATCGCGAAGCGATGGCGGAGTGGATGAGTCGGCAGACGGCGGATGGCAGCGGGCGAAGAAAGGCGGCAGGGCGATGAAGCGGATTCCGGGTGTGATCCTGGCGGCGTGGGTCGGGCTCGTCTCGTGGGCCGGCGCGGCGCCGAAGCCGAACTTCGTCGTGATCAACATCGACGACCTCGGCTACGCGGACATCGGGCCGTTCGGCTCGACGCTGAACCGCACGCCGAACCTCGACCGCATGGGGAAGGAGGGCATGCGCCTCACCTCGTTCTACGCGGCGCCGGTCTGCTCGCCGTCGCGCGCCGCCCTGATGACCGGCTGCTACCCGAAGCGCGTCCTGCCGACGCCGCACGTGCTGTTCCCCGCCTCGGCGATCGCGCTGAACCCGGACTCGCCGACGATCGCGGAGCTTCTGAAGAAGGAGGGCTACGCCACCGCCTGCGTCGGGAAGTGGCACCTCGGCGACCAGCCTCCGTTCCTCCCGCGCAAGCGCGGGTTCGACTACTACTACGGTCTTCCTTACTCGAACGACATGGGCCCGGCGGCGGACGGCTCGAAGAGCAGCCTCGGCGATCCGCTGCCGGCGCCGAAGCCAGGCAAGGGCGGCGCCCCGGCGTCCGACGAGGCGGGCCTGCGCGGGGCCGCGCAGCCGCCGCTGCCGCTGCTGGAGAACGAGACGGTCGTGAAGCGCGTCCTTCCCGCGGACCAGCGGGAGCTCGTCGCCGCCTACACCGACAAGGCCGTCGGGTTCATCCGCGCGCAGGAGGACCGCCCCTTCTTCCTGTACCTTCCGCACTCGGCCGTGCATTTCCCGATCTACCCCGGGAAGGCGTTCGCGGGGAGGTCGGCGAACGGGATCTACGGCGACTGGGTCGAGGAGGTCGACTGGAGCGTCGGCCGCATCCTCGACACGCTGCGCGAGCTGAAGCTCGACACGCGGACGCTGGTGCTCTTCACGTCCGACAACGGCGGCACGCCGCGCGCCGTCAACCGGCCCCTGCGCGGCAATAAGGGCAGCACCCTCGAAGGCGGCATCCGCGTTCCGCTCCTCGCCTGGTGGCCGGGGAGGATCCCCGCGGGGACGTCCAGCGACGCGATCGCGTCGATGATGGACGTCCTCCCGACCCTCGTCGGCCTCGCGGGAGGGCGCGTCCCCGCGGGACGGGTCGACGGCGTCGACCAGTGGCCGGTGTTGTCCGGACAGGCCGGCGCGAATCCGCCGCGCGATTCGTTCCTGTACTTCCGCGGCCTCACGCTCGAGGCGGTCCGCTCCGGCCCGTGGAAGCTGCATCTCGCGAAGGGCGAGCTCCACAACCTCGGGGCCGACATCGGGGAGGCGACCAACGCGGCGGCGGCGAACCCGGAGATCGTCGCCCGCCTGCGCGCGATGGCGGAGGCGACGAGGGACGACCTCGGCCTCGACGGCGTCGGCCCCGGCTGCCGGCCGGCCGGGCGCGTGGAGAAGCCGGTCCCCCTCATCCCCGCGGACGGGCATTGATGGAACCCCGGGCATCCGAAGGCACGGCGCTGGAGGGTGCCGCTCCGTCGGCATCGGGCCAGGGCCCCCGGCCCGTCGTCCGCCGCGGTTCGCGGGAGGATTGCGGATGACCGGACCGGTGGAGAACGGTACAAAGGCGGGATGAGCATGCGAACGATCCTGATGGGCCTTGGCGTGGCGGTCGCGATGGCGGGGGCGGGGCGAGCCGCGGATCCCGAGGTCCTCGATCTCGAGCCCGTGTGGTCGGCGCACCCGGTCGGCTTCTGCCTGCTGACGAAGCCGCCGCACCAGTTCGCTGCCTACTACGACGCGCAGCGGCGCATGACCGTCGCGCAGCGGCGGCTCGGCGAGTCCGCATGGCGCTTCACGAAGCTCGACTCCACGGTCGGCTGGGACTCGCACAACTACGTGACCATGGCGCTGGACCGCGACGGCCGCCTCCACCTCGCCGGGAACATGCATTGCGTCCCGCTGATCTACTTCCGCAGCGCGGCGCCCTACGACGCCGCGACGCTGACGCGCATGCCCGGCATGACCGGCGAGCGCGAGACGAAGGCGACCTATCCCGTCTTCCTTCGCGACCGGGCCGGACGCCTCGTCTTCCGTTATCGCGACGGCTCCAGCGGCAGCGGCGACGACCTCTACAACGTCTTCGACGAGAAGGCCGGCGTGTGGCGGCGATTGATCGATGGCCCCCTGCTCAGCGGCGAGGGGGAGATGAATGCCTACGCCGTGACGCCGCAGCAGGGCCCCGACGGACGGTTCCACCTCGCGTGGGTCTGGCGCGACACCCCTGACTGCGCCAGCAACCACGACCTCAGCTACGCGCGCAGCGACGACCTCGTGAGCTGGACCGACTCCGCGGGCCGCCGGCTCGCGCTGCCGATCACGATCCGCACCGGCGAGATCGTCGACCCCGTCCCGGCGCGCGGCGGCCTGCTCAACGCGAACCGCGAACTCGGCTTCGACAACGCCGGGCGGCCGGTGCTGACCTACCACAAGTACGACAAGGCCGGCGACCTGCAGATCTTCGCCGCGCGGCGCGGCACGAACGGATGGACGATCGTGCAGGTCAGCGACTGGACCGGCTACCGGTGGGAGTTCGGCGGCGGCGGGACGATCCTCTGCGAGGTCAACATCGGCGCCGTGCAGCCGGTCGGCGACGGCCGCCTGACGCTCGCCTACCGCTATCCGAAAGGCGCGGGCACCTGGGTGCTCGACGAGGCGACGCTGCGTCCGATCCCGGGCGCGAAGGCGCCGTCGCGCGGGCCCGGCCCGCCCCGGTCGTTGGGGAAGGTCGAATCGCAGTTCCCCGGGATGAAGAAGAAGACGGCCCGGGACACCGGCGAGCCGCCGCCGGGCTCGAGGTTCGAACTGGTGTGGGAGGCGCTCGAGGCCAACCGCGACCGCCCGCGTCCTCCGCCGCTGCCCGAACCCTCGATGCTGAGGGTCGTCCGGATCCCGGTCCCCGCGCCCGCGCCGTAGTGCGTCACGCGCGCCGGGCGCGGCGGCACCATTTCCTCAGCCAGACGGAGAAGGTCGACGCCCGGATCGCGCCCGCCGCCAGGGCCAGCGTCCGCTCGACCGCCTCCTCCTCCGGGGCCTCGAGATCCAATCCGTTGGGTCGCGCGGAGCGCGACCCTCCCGCAGGACGGATCCGGGTGTGCGAAGGGGAGGGCCGCACTCCGTGCGGCCGATGCGCAGGATGCCGACCCCGCGGTCGCGCGGAGCGCGACCCTCCCGCGGGACGCATCCGGATGTGTGAAGGGGAGGGCCGCACTCTGTGCGGCCGATGCACAGGATGCGGACCCCGCGGTCGCGCGGAGCGCGACCCTCCCGCAGGACGGATCCGGATGTGTGAAGGGGAGGGCCGCACTCCGTGCGGCCGATGCACAGGATGCGGACCCCGCGGTCGCGCGGAGCGCGACCCTCCCGCAGGACGGATCCGGGTGT
>VGWF01000163.1 GCA_016873715.1 Lentisphaerota bacterium
ATCTTCACCAGCGAGAGCGTCGTCATCGAGCCGACCGCGACGGCCTTCACGTTGAATGTGAACCGGGCCGGCGGATCGAACACGGACCGGACGATGACCCTGAACGGTCCCGTGACGACCGCGGGGCCGCTGACGTTCAACGTGACGGGCGCCAACGGCTTCATCGCGGCGATCTCCGGTGCGGTCGCCTCGGTCACCCTCGGGGGCGACATCACGTTCAACCCGACCACGGCGCCCCTGATCGTCTCGCCCGGCATCTCGGATGGCGGCAGCGGGTACGCGCTGACGAAGAGCGGAACCGGGCTGCTGACCCTCAACGGCGCCAACTCGTATTCCGGCGCGACGAGAATTCTGGACGGCACGCTGGCGCTCGGCGCGAACGGATCGATCTCCCCCTCGCCGTCGATCTCCATCGCGGCCGGGAAGCTCTTCGATGTCTCCGCGGTCACCGGCGGATGGACGCAGTGGGTGAACCAGACCGTGTCGGGCCCCGGCAGCATCCGCGGCGACGCAACGGTCCTCCGCGGCCGGATCGAGCCGGGCGCCTCGCCGGGCACGCTGACCTACAGCAACAACCTGGTCCTCGTCGACGCCAACGTGCAGTTCGAGCTGGCCGGTGTCGGCACCGTCGGCGGCGGCGTGAACGACCTGGTCGACGTGAAGGGGAACCTCACGCTGACGGGTGTCAGCACCAACGTCATCGTGCCGTGGGAAGGTGCGCTGGCGTCGAGCTACACGCTCTTCACCTACGGCGGGACGCTGACCGGCGGGGCCGGGAACCTCGTCGGCGAGGCGCGCGGCGTCCGGCCGGGCTACACCTTCACCTTCGACACCAGCACGGGGACCTCGATCGTCATGAACGTCGCCGGGTCGTCGTCGCCGCTGAACCTGACCTGGGCGGCGGGCAGCGGCGCGTGGGATGTCGCCACGACGGCCAGCTGGGCCGGCGGGGAGAAGTTCTACCAGCTGGATTCCGTCACCTTCGACAACTCCGGCGCGACCGCCGGGGTCACGAACGCCGTGGTGGTCGACACCCAGGTCGCGCCCGGCGGGATGACCGTCGGTTCGGACCGCGACTATGCGATCTCCGGCGGCAGTATCGGCGGTACCGGCAGTCTGACCAAGGCTGGCACGGGGCTGCTCATCCTCGGCACGAGCAACACCTTCAGCGGGGCGACGGCGATCCTCGACGGACGCGTGGTGCTGGCCAACGCTTCTGCCCTGAAGAACAGCGCCGTCAGCAACGCGGTCGCCAATGGATTGGGCTTCCGTGGGTTCCAGAGTATCGTCCTGCGGGGCCTGTCCGGCGCGGGTGACATCCCGCTGACCAACGAGGCGGCGCAGGGCGTTGCGATGACGGTCGGCGGCGACGGCGCGAGCACGACGTTCGGCGGCGCGCTGAACGACCAGGGCCTCGGCGGGTCGTTCACCAAGGTCGGGGCGGGCACGCTGACGCTGACCGGCGCCCTGAACGTCGCGCAGGGCTTCACCAACTACGCCGGGACGGTCGTCTTCGGCGCGACGGGGACGAACTCCGTCGGGTCGGACTTCCGGGTCGGCTTCGGCGCCGGCTCGTCGGGCACGATCGTGCAGAACGCCGGAACCGTGATCGCAAGCGGCGGCAACGGCCTGCTGCTCGGCAACGTCACCGACTCCGGCGCAAGCGGAACGTACATCATGAACGGCGGCGCCCTGGTCGCGACGCCGACGGCGGCCAGCCGCGGCATTCTCGTGGGCGTCAACAACGTCACGACAGGGACCTTCCATCTCGTGGACGGCATCGTGACCGGCAAGATCCTCCAGGTGTCGAGGTCCGATGGCACGGCGCCGCGGTCGGTGGGCTACTACTACCAGTCCGGCGGCACGGCCGGCTTCGCCAACGTGACGGTGGCCGGCGGCGGCGCGGTCAACAGTTCCAACAACTATGCACTGCTGGCGATCAGCAACGGAACGTTCAGGTCGACCGCCTTCGGCGGGCTGGCCAGCGGCAACGACAGCACCGGTCTCGTCCACTTCGGCCAGGGCGCGCGGGTGACGCTGCCCGCCTTCCCGACGGTGCGCGGGACGAACTCCTACTCGGAGATCACCTTCGACGGCGGCACGCTCTCGCCCATCGCGTCGAGCGCCGCCTACATGCAGAACCTGACCCGCGCCTACCTCACGGCGAACGGCGGGACGTTCGACGTCGGGGCGGGACTGGCCATCACCATCACCCAGGCGTTCGAGAACGCGGGGGTCGACGCCGGCACGCTGCGGAAGGCGGGCATCGGCACGCTGATGCTGGCCGGGGCCAACACGTTCAGCGGCGGCGCGACGGTCTCCAACGGCGTCCTCTCGTTCGCCAGGCCGTCGGCGATGCCGGCGGGCGGGACGGTGACGGGCCTGGCCGGCGCGGCCGTCGGCCTCGGCGTCGGCGGCGCGGGCTTCTACGCCTCGGCCGATGTCGACTCCCTGTGGGCCGGCACGATGGCGGGCGTGACGCTGGAGGCCGGCGCGCTCGTCGGCATCGACACGTCCGCGGGCGACTTCGCCTACGGGACCGCGCAGTCCACCCGCGGCCTCGCGAAGACGGGCGCCGGCACCCTGATCCTGACGGGCGCCAACACGTTCAACGGGGGCATCGTCCTCTACGAGGGCACGCTCAACGTCTCGAACGACACGGTCATGGGCGCCTCCGGCAGCGGCCTGACCTTCCGCGGCGGCACCCTCAAGACCAGCGGCGACATGACCTTCGACAACCGCGGCGTCACCCTGGATACCTTCGGCGTGTTCAGCCCCGATGCGGCGAAGACGCTGACGATCACCAATCCGGTCGTCGGCGCGGGCGCGCTGGTCAAGACCGGCGACGGCCGGCTGGTTCTCGCCGGTGCGAGCACCTACTCCGGCGGGACGACCAGCGCGGCGGGCGTCCTTGCGCTGGGCGGCAACAACGTGCTCGGCAACGGCGCGTTGGTCCTTGCAGGCGGAACGGTCGCGGCGGACGGCGTTGCAGCCCGCGTGCTGACGAACGCGATCAGCATCACGACCGCGTCCGGCCTGGGTGACGCCGTCAACAACGGCGTCCTGACCCTGTCCGGGCCGGTCGATCTGACGGCGGGTACGCGGTCGGTCACCAACTTCAGCGCCGTGATCCTGTCGGGCGTTTCGACCAATGGCCAGATCAGCAAGTACGGTCCCGGCACCCTGACGCTGCAGGGAGGGGTCCATGTGTGGGCCGGTGGCGATTCGAGCATGTTCGACGGCACCGTCATCCTCAATGGAGCCGCTGTGACCAACGCGGCAACCATCTTCCGCCCGAGCGCCAACCTGCCGGGCGGTCAGGCGCGCTTCGTGATCACCAACGGCGCGTCCATCGTGATGACGGAACTCAATAATAATCTGCGGGCTGGCTACCAGAGCGGCGACGGTACCCAGACGAATATCATCGACATCGCGGGGACGGTCCGGATACCGAATGCCAGCGCGTCGCACGGGCGCCTGATGCTCGGTTCGCAGTCGGCACTGGGGGTCGCCAACCTGCTGGCCGGCGGCGATCTTCAGGTCCGGTACGTGATGGCAGGGGACCAGGCGATCAACGGACAGAGCGTCCTCAACCTCGACGGCGGCGTCCTGCGTCCGCGGGCGAACGAGGCGAACTTCATCCGGAGCATCACCGCGGCGAATGTGATGTCCGGCGGCGCCTTCATCGACACGTCGGGCTTTGATATCACGATCCTCCAGCCGCTGGTGAACGGCGGTGGCGGCGGCGGGCTGACGAAGTTTGGTGAGGGCGTGCTGACGCTGGGCGGCACGAACACCTACGCGGGCAACACCCTGATCGCCGCCGGCGCGCTGTCGATCACGTCCACCAACGCACTGCCGGGGCTCTTCTCCGCGGGCGGCTACGCCGTGTCCAACGGGGTCGTCCTGGCCGTCGGCAACGTGGTGACCGAGACCGAGGTCGCCGCGATGCTTGGCACCGGCAACTTCCTGGCCGGATCGCTCATCGGCTTCGACACGTCGGACGGAACGCGCACGCTGGCCGATTCGGTCGCGGACACGGTGAACGGCGCCCTGGGCCTGGCCAAGGTCGGCCCCGGCACGCTGGTGATCACCAACGCGAACACGTACACGGGCGGAACCCGGATCTACGCCGGCGGTACGCTGCAGGTCGGCAACGGCGGGACGACGGGCGCGCTCGGGACGGGCGGCGTGATCAACAACGGCGTGCTTGCGTTCAACCGGTCCGATGCGGCCGCGGCTCTCGGCAGCACCGTCAGCGGCCCGGGCGCCCTGGTGCAGGCGGGCTCGGGCACGCTGACCATCAACGCGGCCCAGCTCTACACCGGCAGCACGACGGTGCGGCAGGGCGTGGTCACCCTCGGCTTGACCGACGCGCTGCCGACGGCCACGGCGCTGGTGCTCGGCGACGGGGCCACCGCCGGCACGCTCGACCTCGGCGTCTCCGACCAGACCCTCGGCACGCTGGGTGTCTCCAGCACGGGCGGCGCCGTCACCAACCGGCTCGTCATCGGCGCGGGCCGCACGCTGACGGTCAACGGCAACGTCGCGGTCGGCGCGAACGTCGACAACTCCAGCGCCAACCTCACCGCCACCGGCGGCGGGACGCTGGTCGTGGCCACCAACGGCGGCACGTTCCGCACGAGCCTGGTCACCGCCGGGACCGACAAGAGCGGACAGACGATGGTCGACTTCTCCGGCCTCGGCGCGTTCCTGATGGATCTCGGGACCGGCGCCATGACGGTTTCCGCCGTCGGTGACAACAACGCCAACGACCGGAGCACCGTGATCCTGTCGGCGTCCAATGCGCTCCGGGCGGCCACGATCACGGTTGGCGGAAGCAACATCGGCGCGATCAACCAGCTCCGGCTCGGGTCGGGCACCAACATCCTGTACACGGACAGCCTGAGCCTCGGCACGTTCGGCCGCGACAGCGGGCAGGTGCTTTTCGACGGCGCGACCGGCGGCCTGCGGCTGCGTGATTCCAGCGGCGCGGGCCGGGTCAACGTTGCGATCGGCACGAACAACAACGGCACGGGCTACACGGCGGCGAACACCTTCGACGTCACCGGGCACGAGGCCGATCTCTTGATCGGTTCCCTGCGAATGGGCCAGAATGCGTCCCGCAGCGGGGCATGGTCGACCACGTTCGCCTTCGATCAGGGCGTCCTCGATGTCACCAGCGTCGAAATGGCCATCGCCTGCAAGGCCGGCACGGTCGGCAATTCGCGCCTGAACATCGGCGGCGGCATCGTGAACCTCGGGTCCGTCTCCCTGTCGTCCAGTACGGCCACGGGCACGCTGGCCATCACGGGCGGGACGGTGACCCTGGCCGGCAACATCGTGAAGCAGGCGGGAGGCCGGGGCGTCCTCCTGCTCAACGGCGGCACGCTGGAGATGCAGGGCAACGCGATCGGAAGCGCGGCGGCGCCGATCGACGTCGTGGGCCTCTATTCCGGCACGCTGCGCAACGTGGCCGAGATCAACGGCGGCGCCGCGCTGACGAAGACGACGGGCGGCACGCTGACGATCGAGGGTGCGAACGCGTACACCGGCGGACTGACCGTGGCGGCGGGCACGCTGAAGTACAACGGAACATACACCGGCGGCGGGCTGATCACCGTGCAGGGCACGGCGACGCTGATGGGCACCGGCACGGTGGCGGGCGTCACCGTGGCGTCCGGCGGCACGATCAAGCCGGGCAACAGCGCCGGCGCGCTGACGACGGCGGCCCTGACGCTGGACGGCGGGGCGCTCCTGGAATTCGAGCTGGGGACGTCCAGCGACCTGATCCTCGCCGGCGCGACCCTCCTCGGCGGGGTCGACTTCGACAACTTCACGTTCCTGCCGGGCGTCGGCTTCGGGCCGGGCGTCTATACGCTGGTCAACGCGACGAGCATCTCCGGTCTCGGCTCGGGCACGACCGGGACGGTCGGCTCGTACGACGCGACCCTGTCGATCGACGGCGACGCCCAGGACCTGGTGCTGACGGTCGTCCCCGAGCCCGGCACGCTGGGCATGCTCGGCGTCCTCGGCGTGGCGGGCTGGCTGCTGCGTCGCCGGCGCGCCGCGTAGCCGCGGGCGGGGAGGGAAAAGGAAAACCGCCGCCGGTTGCCCGGCGGCGGTTTTCCTTTTCGCTCCGTGGAGCCGGCTAGTACCGGGGACCGCGGCCACCGCCGCCGAATCCGCCGCCACCACCCCCGAATCCACCCTCGCGGCGGGGCGGGCGATCCTCCCGCGGACGCGCCTCGTTCACCTTGACCGGACGGCCCTTGATCGGGCTGTCGTTGAGGGCCTGGATGGCCTTCGTCGCCTCGTCGGCGTTCGGCATCTCCACGAAGCCGAATCCGCGAGACTTCCCGGTCATGCGGTCGATGATCACGTTTGCCGACGTGACCTGCCCGAACGCGGCAAACGCCGCGCGGAGATCCTCATCCGCCACCTGGTAGGAGAGGTTTCCCACGAATATGTTCATTCCGTCCTGCTTTCCTGCTGGCCGCCCGGTCCCGCCCTGTCCGGCTTCCTCACCCCGGGGCCCGCGGCCGGGACCCTCGAGGTGACCAATGGGGGGGATTCTATACCCGATGCGAAAGGGGCGCGACAAGCGAAAAGGCGACTCCGAATGACCCCCCGAAAGGGGGGAGCGGAAGGCGCAAGGCGGGATGATGCCGGGCATTACGCCGCAGCTGTCACACGTGAGCGCAACGGGACAATCGTGACAGCCTGCCTGGGGCGCATCTCCGGTCCTGCGCAGGGCTGACGGCCGGATGTGGGCGCCAACGTCTCCGCAAGCCGGATGGTCATCACGCGGAGCGTGATGACTACTATGCGGAGCCGCCTCCGATTGTGCGCAGAGCGACAGCCGGTGGTCCTCACGCTCCGCGTGAGGACATCTCCGAAATCCGGGTGGTCATCACGCGGAGCGTGATGACTACACTGCGGAGCCGCCGCCGATCCTGCGCGGGCTGACGGCCGGCGGGCGCATCTCCGGTCCTGCGCAGCGATGACGAAGACGCCCGCCTGCCTGTCCTTTCCCGGTTTGTGCTGGCGGTCGCATGTGCTCCGTGGTATAGGTCTGTCAACTCAACGGCATCGGGCCGGGATGGAGTCTCCTCCGCGCCCGTGCAATTCGGACAACGACAGAGAAAGGGATGCCTCATGGGATTCAAGATCCCCGGACCTAAGGGTGCTGCGCTCGGAGAATTCAAGCCGCAGTGTGAAGCCTGGGTGGATGCGTTCATGGCTGGCGATCAATTCAAGGCCGAACAGGTCCGCAAGGCCATTGAATCGCAGCCGAAGTCGAAGGAAAAGGAGATCGCCCTGGCGTATCTCGACAAGAAGGCCAAGGTCGGCGTGCAATCGCGCGCCGCGGCCCAGGCGCCCGCGAAGAAGACCCCGATCGACACGATGAGGCTGGCCATCAACCTCCTGGTACTCAGCCGCAAGCCGTTTGCCGAGGCGCTGCTGGAAGCCGTCCAGTCCGACAAGATCACCGAGGCGATGCTGCAGGAGATCAAGATGGTCTGCGACTCCGCCATCGTCGCCGTCAAGCGGCACTCCGAGTTCCGCGACATCTTCCGGGTGCCCGACTCGATCAAGTAGGGCGGCGTCCCGCCCGGGAGCGCGGCCGGTGAGGGCGATCCGCGCCCCCATCACCACGCTCGACGTCGACGCCATCGTCAACGCGGCGAACGTCACGCTGCTCGGCGGGGGCGGGGTGGATGGAGCCGTCCACCGCGCCGCCGGACCCGGGCTCCTGCTCGAATGCATGGGCCTCGGCGGTTGCCGGACGGGCGACGCGAAGATCACCCGCGGACACCATCTGCGCGCGCGCCACGTCGTCCACGCCGTCGGCCCCGTCTGGCGCGGCGGCTCGCGCGGCGAGGCGGACCTCCTGGCCGGGTGCTACCGCCGCGCGATCGAACTCGCGCACGAGCGCGGCCTGCGCTCGATCGCCTTCCCCTGCATCAGCACCGGGATCTACGGATACCCGGTCGCCGCCGCCGCGGAGATCGCCGTGAGGACCGTCCGCGAAGCCCTCTCCCGCCTCGGCGCCGGCATCGACGTCACCTTCTGCTGCTTCTCCCCGGGCGATCTCGCGGTCTACGAAGCGTTGCTCGCGGTGCCCGCCGCGCCGTAGGCCGCGCCCCGGGCGGTCAGGGCAGGCGCATCTTGTTCCTGTCGAAACCGGGCCGTGCGCGCGGGATCCCCAGGATTCCCCTTCCATCGCCGGGAAAGGGAGATCCCAGCCGAACGATCCTTGAATCAAGGCGAAGGCGATGCCGCGACGCACCCCCGCGACCGCAAGCGCTCCAGCGTCCACCAGCCACTCCGCGCCCCGCCGACCGAAAGGTGCCACGACCTCGAGCAAGATGCGTCCGCCCTGCCCGGGCGGTCGGTGACGCTGGCGCGGGCGCTCCGCAGCGGGTAGGATCGGGGCGCACGCCGGGCGTCGGGTCCGGCGCGCGGAGGATGGGACCGTGCAGATCTTCGCACATCGCGGAAGCTCGGCCCGGGCGCCGGAGAACACGCTGGCGGCCCTGCGCCTCGCCATCGCCGACGGGGCGGACGGGGCGGAGATCGATGTCCAGGTGACGCGCGACAACGAGGTGGTCCTCGTCCACGATGCGGACCTCCTCCGGACCACCGGCGATCCCCGCCCCGCCTGCGGCTGCTCCGCCGAGGCGATCGCGGCGCTCGACGCGGGCTCCTGGTTCGGTCCGGCGTTCAAGGGCGAGCGGATCCCGACGCTGACCGAGGCCCTCGAGGCCGCCGGCGACCGGCTCCGCCTCAACATCGAACTGAAACCCGCACCGGGCCGCCTGGACCTGGGCGACCGCGTCGCCGCGATCCTGAAGGAGGCCGGCGCGACCGGACGCTGCATCGTGTCCTCCTTCGACGCCGCCGTCCTGCAGCGGTTCCGCGACGTGTGCCCGACCGTCCCCGCCGGCCGCATCCTCGCCGGCGACTCCGCGGGACTGGACCCGACGGACGCCGGCTTCGTCAGCGTGGAGCACACCGCGATCGACGCCGCGCTCGTGAAGGCGGCCGCCGCGCGCGGCATCGGGGTCCATGCGTGGACCGTGAACGATCCCCGCCGCGCCCTGGTCCTGGCGTCCTTCGGCGTCGCGTGCGTCATGACCGACGACCCGGCCGCGCTGCGCGCGGGCATGGCGAAGGGCCGGCCATGACGTCCCGGGAACGCATCCTCGCCGCGATCGAACGCCGCGAGCCCGACCGGGG
>VGWF01000164.1 GCA_016873715.1 Lentisphaerota bacterium
GCCTGACCTCCTGTAAGCTGCCGCCGCATGGGAGAGGAACGGACAACGGACATCTACCGGGCTCAGGTGCGGGACGTGACCTACCGCCGTGTCGCCCGGAGGAAGCGCAAGCTCTCCACGCGGTCGCGGTATCCCGCACCCCATCGCGGCGAGCGGCGCATGAGCAAGCACGAGGTCCGGCGCCGGGTCCTCTTCTGGAGCCTGCTGGTCGGGATCGCCGTCGTCGGGGGCTACGCCTACTACAGGAGCCGGTTCTTCACGCCGGACACCGACATCCCTCCGCCGCCCGTCGACTTCAAGGATCCCATCGGCCTATGAACCCGCGAACCCTCCGCCCCGGCATCCACTGGCTCGGCGCCATCGACTGGGATCGCCGTCTCTTCGACGCGCTGATCCCGATCCCCGAGGGCACGTCGTACAACGCCTACCACGTGCAGGGAGCCGCCAAGGCCGCCCTTTTCGACAGCGCCGATCCGGCGTTCCTCGAGCTGTTCCTCCGGCAGGTGGCGTCCCTGCCCGCGCCGGACTACGTCGTGGCGCACCACGCCGAGCCGGACCATTCCGGCTGCCTGCCGGACGTCATGCGCGCATGCCCGTCGGCCGTGCTGCTCTGCACCCCGAAGGCGCAGGGGATGCTCTGCGACCTGCTGCCGGACCTTCCGGCGGACCGCATCCGCCCCGTCGCCGACGGCGAGCGCATCGACCTCGGCGGCCGCACGCTCCGGTTCGTGCACACGCCCTGGGTCCACTGGCCCGAGACGATGGTGACGTTCCTCGAGGAGGACCGCGGGCTCTTCTCGTGCGACCTCTTCGGATCGCACCTGGCGACGTCGAAGCTGTGGGCGGAGGACGACGCCCGCACGCTGCCGGGCGCGCGGCTCTACTACGCGCAGATCATGATGGCCTACGCGACCGTCGTGCGGAAGAACCTCGAGAAGGTCCGCGCCCTCGACCCGGCGTGGATCGCGCCCAGTCACGGTCCCGTGCACGCGCAGCCGGCCGCCATCCTCGGCGCCTACGGAAGCTGGCTCAACGACCCGCCGCTCCGGAAGGCCGTGATGGTCCGCGTATCGACCCACGGCAGCACCGCCGCGATGGCCGACCGGCTCGTCGCGGGCCTGGTCGCCCGGGGGATCGATGTCGAGCCGTTCGATGCCTGCTCGCTGCAGGTCGACCGCTACGCCTCGGCGCTGGTCGACGCCTCGGCCCTCGTCATCGCGGCGCCGGCGATCTGGGACGGCCCTCACCCGGCCGCCCTGCTCGCGATGACCATTGCGGCCGGACTCAAGCCCAAGGCGCGCGTCGTCGCAACGCTCGGTTCCTACGGATGGAGCCCCAAGGCGCTGCTGGACCCCGCGGCCCGCATGCCGGGCCTGAAGGCGCAGTTCCTCCCGCCGGTGACCGCCAAGGGCGCGCCGCGGGCCGAGGCCTTCGCGGCGGTGGATGCCATGGCCGCGTCGATCGACGACGCGATCAGGCCTTCAGCCCCTTGAGGTCGGCCTCGACGCGCTTGTCCGTCTTGACGAGCTTCTCCCAGTAGACGAGTTCGCCCGTGTAGGCGGCCTCGCGCCCCAGGATCGTCAGCAGGTTGCTGCGCACGCTCGGCTCGACGGTCGGGTTGGACACGTCGCCCGCGGCGATGCAGCGGCGGAACTCGGCGATGTTCGCGGCCGCGCCATCCTTGTAGATCCCCGGCGAGGAGCCGCCGCGGTAGAAGTTCGTCCCCCGGATCAGCACGTTGCCGCCGTAGGCGGTCTCCAGCACGCCCAGGTCGCCGAAGGCGCGGACGACGATGCCGTCGGGCTTCGTGCCGTGGCCCTCGAATTGCCGCGAGCTGAACGTGACGCCGACCTGCCCCGGATAGAGCACGTGCAGCGTGAAGAAATCGTTGCAGTCGCCGACGTCGACGCGCACCTTCCGCCCGCAGGTTCCGAAGGCGTGCAGCGGCACGCCGTTCATGATCCAACTCAGCACGTCGAGGGTGTGGATGTTCTGCTCGGTGATGATGTCGCCCGAGAGGGCCTTGTCGAACACCCAGTTGCGCAGGCGGCACTCGGCGGAGTCGTCGATGGGGTCCTTCCGCCCGAGCCGGCCGCAGTGGTAGTAGGACTCGGCGAAGGCGAGGGTGCCGATCGCGCCCTCGTGCACGCGCTTGATCGCCTCGCGGTAGAAGGCGTCGGCGCGGCTCTGGAAGTCGACGAGGAAGCACTGCTTCTTCTGCGTCGCGAGCCGGCCGGACTCCGCGATGCTGTGGCAGCCGGGGACGTCGACGGCGACGGGCTTGGCGAGGTAGACGTGGAGCCCCGCGTCGACCGCCGCGCGCGCCTGCCCGGGATGGAAGTAGGGCGGGGTGATGATGGCGACCGCGTCGGGCTTCGAGTCGATCACGCGCTTGTAACCGTCGAGCCCCGTGAAGCGCCGCTCGGCCGGGACGCCGAGCGCGTCGCCCGCCGCGGTGGCGCGGTCGGCAAAGTAGTCGTGGACGGCCGTCACCTCGTAGCCGCCATCGGCGAGGAACAGCTTCCCGATCCACACCCCGCGGCCGCCGCAGCCGATCAGGCCGAGCTTCACCTTCGGCCCGGCCGGGGCCGCGGCGGGGGCGGGCGCCTGGGCCAGCGCCGTGCCGGCGGCGAGAGTGCCGAGGCCCGCGAGGAAGTCGCGGCGGTGGACGGGGGCGGCTTGCAACGGGGCGTCGAGGGTCCGGCTCATCTTTCGTCCTCCGGTTTCGGGCGCCGTGCCGGGCGCCATTGGCCGACGATCTTGACCGGGCGGCGCCCGCCGGTCGAGCGCAAAGTCGGGGCGCCCGCGGGAGGGCGCGCATCTCCGATTCACGGACCTGATCCTGCGGGCGCCTTCGTCATCGCTGCACAGGACCGGAGATGCGCCCTTCCGGCCATCCCCCCGCCCGATCGGCGGTGGCCCCGCATGGTAGTCATCACGCTCCGCGTGATGGCAATCCGGATTGCGGAGATGTCCTCACGCGGAGCGTGAGGACTACGTTGGCGCCCGCCTCCGGCGGTCGCCCTGCAAAGGACCGGAGATGCGCCTGCGGGAGGCATGCCGGGTCCTGTGCAACGGCGGGCGGGGAGTTCGCACGGGATGTCCGTTCGGCCCCGACGCCGGTCCGGCCGAACCGGAGGACCGCGCGAGTCGCGCCGGTTCCGCTTCCGGATCGGAGGTGCGCCCGTCTTCGCGCGCCGCCGCGGTTTTGGCTTCCTTCCTCGGTCGGGATGGGATTCCATGGCCGGATGAACTGCCCAAGTCCGGCATGCGCGGGGCCGTCGCTTCAAGCGGCGGATCTTCCAAGGGTTGGAAACCCGCCCGCCGCCGGCTTCCAAGGGTTGGAACGTGTCCCCGGCGCGGCGGTCTCCCGGCGGCACTTCCTGCGCGGTTCGGCGATGGCCGCGTCGTCGGCGGCGTTCGGGTCTCTCGCGCGGGCCGCGGAGACGGCCGTCGCAGGGCCGGCGCCACGCGCGATCCATCCGTACCCCGCGTCCGTCGCCTGGGGCGACGGCCTCCTCCGGCTGAAGGGGCGCGCGCGGCTGTCGCTCGGCGGCGAGCCGGCGGCGGACCTGGTCGCGCTGATGAAGGCGATGTGGCCCCGCTTCGCGCTGGACGGCGTCGGCCTCGACATCGCCCGGGATCCGAAACTGCGCGAAGGCGAGATGGCGCTCGGCGAGGGCCGTCCACCGGCGCTCGCGGCGGGGGATGCCTATGCGCTGGCCGCGGACGCCTCGGGTGTCGGCGTCGCGGTCGCCGGCCCCGCGGCGCTGCGGCATGCCTGGTACACGCTGCTGCAACTGGTCCAGCCGGCCGACGACGGCTCCGCCGCGATCCCGTTCGTCGCGATCCGCGATGCGCCGGCGGTCGCCTTCCGCGGGCTGCACCTGTGCGTCTTCCGCGAGTCGACGCCCGCGATGATCGAGCGGGCGATCCGGCTCGCGGCGTTCCTCAAGTTCACGCACGTCGTCCTCGAGTTCTGGGGCATGCTGCGCCTGGAGTCGCTGAAGGAGCTGTCCTGGCCCGAGGCGTGGAGCCGGCGCGACGCCGGCCGCCTCGTCGCCGCCGCGCGCGCGATGGGCCTCGAGGTCATCCCGATGTTCAATTCGTGGGGCCATGCGTCGGCCGGCCGCAACAAGTACGGGCGCCACGTCGTGCTCGACCAGAACCCGAAGCTGGCGCCGCTGTTCGAGCCGGACGGCTGGACCTGGTGCCTGACGAACCCGCGCACGCAGGCCCTGCTGCGGAGCGTCGCGGACGAACTGATCGGGTTCGCCGGCCCGGGGGCGTACTTCCACATCGGCTGCGACGAGGCCTATTCCCATGCGACCTGCGACCGCTGCCGCGTGACGGACCGCGTGAAGCTCTTCGCCGACCACGTCAACGGGATCGCGGAGCACATCGGCTCCCGAGGCCGCCGCGCGATCATGTGGGGCGATCCGCTGCTGGAGCGGGGCCGGTGGCCGGCCGGCTTCGAGGCCAACGGCACGCCGGACCTGCCGACCCACCAGGCGCTCGACCGGCTCTCGAGGAAGATCGTGATCGCGGACTGGCACTACAACGTGACCCAGGGCGACGTTCCGACGCTCGCGCTCTTCAAGGAGAAGGGCTTCGAGACGCTGGCGTGTCCGTGGAACTCGGCCGGCAACATCCGGACGCTCGCCCGCGGCGCGCGCGCCGGCGGGAGCGGCTACCTGATGACGACGTGGCACCATCTGCCGCAGAGCATCCCGCTGCTGCCGCTGGTCGCCGCGTGCACGTGGTCGAAGGACCCCGCCGCGCCGGACCTGCCGCAGATGGGGGGCTCGATCCTCCGCGCGACGATCGCGTCGCTCCTGCGCAAGCTGGCGCCGGCGGAGGGACGTTTCGACCGCGCCGGCTGGAATCCCTTTGAGCAGCCCTGGGAGCCGGACTGACATGTCGAACCCCGAAATCCGGGTCCTTGCGGAGGGGCTGGACTTCCCCGAGGGTCCCGCGTTCGATGCGGCCGGGGACCTCTGGTGCACGGAGATCAAGGCGGGGAACCTCGTGCGGTGGCGCGGCGGCGGGCTGGAGCGCCACCACGTCGGCGAGGCCGCCAACGGGTGCGCCTTCGACCGGGCGGGGCGGCTCTGGTTCACCGATTCGCAGCGGCATGCGCTTGGCGTGTTCGATCCGGCGACCGGCGCGGCGGAGACCGCGCTGACCGAGGCCGGCGGGGAGAAGCTGAACCGTCCGAACGACCTCGCCTTCGACCCGGCCGGCAACCTCGTCGTCTCGTGCCACGGCGACGGGCGCACCGAGCCGACCGGGTGGCTCTTCGTCCGCACGCCCTGCGGCGGGGCGCGGGTCATCAGCCGGGAGAAGTTCTTCACGAACGGCATCGCCTTCTCCGCCGACGGCTCGTTCCTCATCTTCGCCGAGACCTACCGCCACCGGCTCTGGAAGGCGCAGTGGGACGCGGCGGCGGCGCGGATCGTCCACGAGGAGCCCTGGGCGCACATCGGCGGGCCGATCGGGCCGGATGGCATCGCCTTCGATGCGGAGGGCAACCTGTTCGTCGCGGTCTTCGACATGGCGAAGGTCGTGGTGGTCTCGCCCGCCGGCGCGGTCGTGGAGACGATCGAACTGCCGGTGAAGCGTCCGACGAACTGCGCGTTCGATCCGTCCGGCCGGCTCGGGCTGGTCGTAACGGACGCCGACCGCGGGTGCCTGCTCGCGATCGCAACGGACCGCAAGGGAGGCCCGGTCTTCCGGGGCTGACGATGGAATCGCTCAAGCGGATGTTCGACCTCAAGGGGCGGAAGGCGCTGGTGACGGGGTCCAGCCAGGGCATCGGGCGCGCGATCGCGGCCGGGCTGGCGGAGTACGGCGCCGACGTGATGATCCACTGCGCGTCCAACCGGGCCAAGGCCGAGGCGGCGCGGGCGGAGGTCGAGGCCTTCGGCGCGAGGAGCGGGATCGTCGCGGCCGACCTGGCCGACCCCGGCGCGGCGGCGGTGCTGCGCGACGCGACGCGCGAGGCGATCGGCGACCCGGACATCTTGATCCTGAACGCCTCGGTACAGATCCGGAAGCGCTGGCAGGAAGTCACGCCGGAGGAGTACCGCGTGCAGGCCGACACGAACTTCGCGTCGTGCCTGTGGGCGGTGCAGGCCTTCGCGCCCGCGATGCGCGCGCGGCGCTGGGGACGGATCGTCACCGTCGGCAGCGTGCAGCAGGTGCGTCCTCATCCCGACATGATCGTCTACTCGGCGCTGAAGCTCGCGCTCGTGAACCTCGTCCGCAGCCTGGCGCCGGACCTGGCGAAGGACGGCGTCACGATCAACAACCTCGCGCCCGGTGCGATCGAAACGGGGCGCAACGAGAAGGTGCTTTCCGACGAGGAGTACCGGCGCAAGGTCGAGTCGAAGATCCCGCTCGGCTACATCGGCGAGCCCCGCGACTGCGCGGGGATGGCGCTGCTGCTGTGCTCCGAGGCCGGGCGCTACATCACGGGGCAGGACGTGTACGTCGACGGCGGCATGGGGATGCCGTGAGGCGGTCGGAGTCGGGACCGGGGAGTCGGGAGACGGGTGTGAAGAGGCGGAAGTCGGGCCAGGGGAGGACCAACATGAAAGCGATGCGGCGTGCGGTCGTGGCGGTGGCACTGGCGGCGGGGGTGCGGGCGGGGACGGCGGCGGGGGAGGGGATCGAGGTCGGCGTCGCCGCCTACTCGTTCCGCCACCTGACGGCGTTCGAGGCGATCGAGAAGACGAAGGAGTGCGGCGGCGAGGTCATCGAGTTCTTCCTGTGGCAGAAGCTCAGCCCCGCGCACTCGAACGTCGTGCTGAATGCGGACCTGTCCGGCGCGCATCTCGCCGCGCTCAAGGCGAAGCTCGAGGCCTGCGGCGTGCGCGCCGTGAACGCCTACTTCAACAATACGCCGTTCCAGGATCCGGCCGGGGCGGAGGCGGGCGCGCGGAAGCTCTTTGCGTTCGCGAAGAAGCTCGGGCTGCGCGGGCTCACCGGCGAGCCGGCGGTGGAGCACCTCGACCTCGTCGAGCGGCTCGTGAAGGAGACCGGAGTCCAGCTCTGCTTCCACAACCACCCGCGCAACCCGGCGAAGCCCGAATACCGCAACTGGGAGCCGGCGTACCTGCTCTCGCTGATGGAGAAGCGCGATCCGCGGATGGGCTTCTCGCTCGACACGGGGCACCTGAGCCGATCCGGAGTCGATCCCGTCGAGACGGTCCGGCTGTTCAAGGGGCGCATTCTCTCCGTCCACCTCAAGGACGTCACGGAAGCGACGCCGAAGAGCGGCGACGTGCCGTACGGACAGGGGATCGGCAACATCGCGGGCGTCATCGCCGAGTTGAAGAAGCAGGGCTTTCGCGGGCACATCGCCGTCGAGTACGAGCACACGACGGACCGTCTTCTCGACGACGTGAAGCACTGCATCGGGTTCATCCGGGAACGCATCCGCTGACCGCCGGGAGGCACGACCATGACACGACCGCGCAGTTCCATCGGCCGCCGCAGTTTCCTGCGTCGCGGCCTCGCCCTGGCCGCCGCGCCGATGATCGTGCCGGGCCGCGTGCTCGGCCTCGACGGCGGGGTCGCGCCCAGCAACCGGATCGTCTTCGGAGGGATCGGCATCGGCAACCGCGCGAGGGCCATCCTGCCGAATTTCCTCTGGTTCCAGGATCTCCAGTGGGCGGCCGTCTCCGATGCGCGCGCCGACCGGCTGGCGTCGGCGAAGGAGATGGTCGACACCCACTACGGGACGAAGGACTGCGCGGTCTTCGCGGACTTCCGCGACCTGCTCGCGCGGCCGGACATCGACGCGGTGCTCATCGCCACCGGCAACCGGTGGCACGCGACGGCCTCGATGTTCGCCGCGAAGGCCGGCAAGGACATCTACTGCGAGAAGCCCATCAGCCTGACGATCGACGAGGGCCGCCGGCTCGTCGACACCTGCCGCCGCCACGGCACGATCTACCAGGCCGGCACGCAGCGCCGGTCGACCACGTCCTACCAGTTCGCGCGCGAGATGGTCCTGCAGGGGAGGATCGGAAAGCTCCACACGGTCGAGTCGCAGGTCTGGATGGGCGGCACCGTGCCGCACAGCGCCGCCGAGCCGGTCCCGGAGGGCTGGAATTACGACATGTGGCTCGGACCCGTGCCGTGGCGGCCGTTCGTCCGCGCGCGGTGCGACCACTGGCACAGCTTCTGGGACACCGGCGAGGGCATGCACACCGACATGGGCACGCACTACACCGACCAGATGCAGTGGGTGCTCGGCACCGACGCCACCGCGCCGGTCGAGTTCGAGACCTCCGACGTGGTCTGGCCCGACCCCGTGAAGTGCATGAGCGAGACCGCGATCTCCGGCACGTTCCGCTGCCGCTACGCGAACGGCATCCGGGGCGTGATCTACCAGCGCGGGGCGTTCAAGGACCGCTACATCCGCTACATCGGCGACGAGGGCTGGATCCAGGTCGACGATGAGACCGACGTCGTCACCGCCGAACCCGCCTCGATCCTCCAGTTCAAGGGATCGAGCGGCGTGGGCTGGTCCAACGCCGGCGACCACATCCGAAACCTCCTCGACTCGATCCGCAGCCGCCGCCCGACGCTTTGCAATCCCGAGGTCGGGCACCGCGCGCAGAGCATCGTCGAGGCGATGACGATCAGCGCGCGCCTGAACCGGAAGCTCGCGTGGGACCCGGTGAAGGAGCTCTTCGACTGCGACGCCGCCAACCGAATGCTTCGCCGCGAGCCGCGCACGCCCTGGACCGTGTGAGCCGGAGAACCCCCATGAAGAACACACTCACGAGTGTCCTGGTCCTGGCGGTGGCCGCTGCGTCCGGCGCGGCGGACTTCGCGGCGCTTGCGGAGAAGGCCGCGAACTACGTGTCCGGCGGCGACGTTGTGCCGCTCCGCGAACTCGAGCGGGCGCTGGTCGCGACGATCGACGCCCCCGCGGACCGCGCGCAGGCCGAAGCCGCGCTGGTCCGCATGCTGGCGGCGGACGCCTCCTTCGAGGCGAAGCGCTTCGCGTGCGAGCGGCTCTCGGAATACGGGACCGACGCGGCCGTGCCGGCCCTCGCTGCGCTGCTCGGTGCGGAGGAGACGGCGGGCCTCGCGTGCATCGCCCTCGGCGGCATCCGGACGGAGAAGGCGGCCGAGGCGCTGCGGACCGCCCTGGCGGCGTCGAAGGGGCCGTCGCGCGTCCAGGGG
>VGWF01000165.1 GCA_016873715.1 Lentisphaerota bacterium
GCGAGGGGAGCCGGATCGTGTTCCGGTCCGGCGAGCCATGACGGAGCCGGCCGGCCCCGCGCCTCGCGCGTCGGTGATCGTCCCGTTCAAGAACGAGGAGGTGACGATCCCGCTCGTGCTTGACAGCCTCGCGCGGCAGGCCGTCGACTTCCCCTACGAGGTCATCTTCGCCGACGGCTGCTCGACCGACCGATCGGTCGAGGTCATCCGCGCCCACCCGCTGAACGCGCGGGCCGGGGTCCGCGTGCTGCCGCTGCCGCCGGAGAACCACGGCATGAACGTCGGCCGGAACCTGGGTGCCGCGGCTGCGCGCGCGCCGCTGCTGGTGTTCATGCAGGCGGACGTCCGCATCCGCGACCCCGACGCGCTGGCAAGGACCGTCCGCATGCTGGAGGAGCCCGGCGTCGTCGCGACGACCTTCGTCGGCCTCGGCGCCGGGGAGGATTTCCGGACGTACGACTTCTGGGGACAGGTCTTCCTCGCGCGCTACCAGGGGCTCCGGTGCGAGAACGACTTCGACACCAAGTTCAACGGAGTCCGGCGAGAGGTGTTCGAGCGGATCGGCGGCTTCGACGACCGTCGGTTTCCGTACGGCGGCGAGGACTTCGACTTCCGCGTCCGCCTCGCCGCGGCGGGCCGGATCGTCGAAACGCGCGTCGAAGTCGAGCACCTCCACGGCTTCGGCAAGCGGCACACGTGGACCGGCCTCCTCCGCAAGTACGCGCGCAACGCGGAATGCATGGGCGCGACGACGCCGGTCTACCTCGCGCACCTCGGCCAGGAGCCCGGCTACCTGCGGACGCTGGCCGCGCGCCTTGCGCTCTGCGCCTGCTGCCTCGCCGCCCCGCTGCCGTGGACCTGGCCCTGGCCGGCGCTCGGCGTGCTGGCTTTCAGCATCGCCTGGAGCGCGGCGACCTACCGCCACGTCCGCGATCCCCGGCTCGCCGTTGTGCCGTTCTTCAGCGTGGCGGCGATGTACGTGTTCACGGCATACTACCTGCGCGGCCTCCTCGGCGGCCGCGTGCGCGTGAAGATCGAGAACCCGATGCAATGAGCGACGCTCCGGACAGGACGGACAGGCGGGCGGCGCCCGACCGGCGGACGCTGCGCGCGGCGATCGAGCGGATCCACGAGGAGTGCATTCGCCCCGATCCCGCGCTGCGCGAGGCCGTGAACCTCGGGCCGGGCCGCGACGGCATGACGGCCCGGTTCGGGTCGATCGTCCGCGCATTCCTGCGCCACCTGCCCGCGGGCCGGGCGCTCGACGGTCTGGAGGTCGGCGTCGGCGAGGGCGCGCTCGTCCTTGCGCTGCACGAGTTCGTTCCGGACGTGCGCTGGCAGGGCGTCGACATCCCGCTCCGCCACGCGACCTACCAGGACGCCTTCGACGCGATCATGGCGCGCCGGTCGATCCGGATCGTCGAGGCGGACCTGACGAAGAACACGATCCCCTTCCCCGATGCGTCGTTCGACGCCGTGTCCTTCTCCGAGGTGCTCGAGCATCTCCCCGCGAACGGCGTGATGCCGACCCTGCGCGAAATCGCCCGCGTGCTGCGCCCCGGCGGCGTCGTGGTCGCCACGTCGCCGAACCTTGTCTCGCTGATGAACCGGCTCCTGCTGCTGCTCGGGAAGAGCCCGTTCCACCTGCCGGTCGCCGAGGACTTCCACGGCTGCCAGACCTACCCGCACATCCATCTCTACGCCGCCTCCGAGTTCGAGGCGCTGTGCCGGACGGCCGGCCTCGATCCGATCGCGAACGAGCACCTGACCTACCTGGCCCATGCCTTCTTCGGCGGGAACGCGGCCCGCAACGCGGTGCTTCGGACCTACCTCGCGGCCGAGGCCGCGCTGGGCGCCTTTGCCCCGGCGCTGAAGGACGGCTGGCTCGTGGCGGCGCGCAAGCCATGATGCCCCCCGCCATCATCCTGTGCGGCGGCCGCGCCACGCGGCTGGCCTCGCTCTACGGCGACCGCCCCAAGGCCCTCGTGCCCGTCGCGGGCCGGCCGTTTCTCGAATGGCAGCTCGCGTGGCTCGCGCGCGGCGGCGTGCGCCGCGTTCACCTCGCCGCCGGCCACATGGCGGACCAGCTGGCGGCGTGGGCAGAAGGAGTGACAGGTGTCGAGTGTCGGGTGTCGGGGGGATGGGCTGGGTCGCCGACGCTGACAGTTCGACACCTATCCGCCTGCGTCCCGGGTGGCGGGGATTCGGCATCCGGCGCCCCGTGTTCCGCGTCCGTCCGTGGCACCCGACACCTGGCACTTGACACCTCTTTGTCGATTTCCGTCGAGCCGCGGCCGCTGGGGACGGGGGGTGGCGTTCGCTTCGCGGCGGACTTCGTAGACGGCGATGCGCTGCTCGTGATCAACGGCGACACGCTTCTGCCGGAGCTGGACTTCCAAGGGTTGGAAGCCGCCGCGGCACGGGTTTCCAAGGGTTGGACGTCGATCGCGGTGACGCGCGCCGACGACGCGGCCCGTTTCGGGACCGTGACGGTCGAGGACGGCCGCGTGGTCGAGTTCCTCGAGAAGGGGCGCGCGGCGGCGGGCTGGATCAATGGCGGCGTCTACCGGTTGAGCCGCGAGGCGGTCGACGCGATCCCGCGCGACACGGCCGCCTCGATCGAGACCGATCTCTTCCCGGCGTGGGCCCGCGACGGACGCATCGCCGCCGCCCCCGCCGATCCGCCGCTGCTCGACATGGGCACGCCCGACGGGCTCGCGGAGATGGCCCGCTGGCTGGGCGCAAACGGCCCGTAGCGGCCCGGCCGCGGGCCTTCCCGCCCTCCGGCGCCTCCCTTCCCGTCCGCCCACCGCCTCCTTGCTGCACGTTGCGGGTGTAACATTATCGGATGCGGTCGCATCCGATAATGTTACACCTGTCCGGCGGCGCGAAGCCCCAGTTCCGACAGGATGCGCGCCACCTTCTCCCGCTCCGGGGCCCGGAAGCGGCGGAACGGTTCGGCCATGAAGTCGTCGCAGACGCCGAGCAGCGAGAGCGCGCACTTGATGCCCTTGATGCCGGTGGACGGATGACTGCCGACGCGGTAGATCCGCGACAGCGCCTCCGCCCGCGCCTCGGCGTCCCTGATCCGGTCCGCATCGCGCGAGACCGCCGCCTCGTACAGGTCGACGAAGACCCGCGGCGCCACGTTGGCCCCGCCGCAGACGCCCCCGTGCGCACCGCACGCGACGGCCGGCGCCAGCAGGCTCTCCGACCCCATCAGCAGCGACCAATCCGGCCGCCGCTCGAGCGCGATCGAGCAGACGCTGCGGAAGTAGTCCATGTCGCCGGAGCTGTCCTTGATGCCCGCGATGCCCGCGATGTCCATCGCCTGCTTCACCGTCTCGGGCGCGAAGCTGACCTTGGTCATCATCGGCATGTTGTAGAGGTACAGCGGCAGCGGCAGCTCGGGCACGAGGTGCTGCAGGTACTCGAGCAGCTCCGGCTGGCCCTCGGGCATGTAGTACGGCGGCGCCGCGACGAGCGCGTCGGCGCCCGCGGAGGCCGCGTGGCGCGCGATCGCGACGGATTCGACGAACGCCGTGTCGGTGATGCCGACGAGAACCGGCAGGCGGCCGTTCGCGGTGCGGCACGCGCGGTCGATGACCTCGCGGCGCAGGCGGTAGCCCAGGCCGGGCCCCTCGCCCGTCGTGCCGAGGATGAACAGGCCGTGGACGCCGCCCGCGATCTCGTGCTCGACGAGGCGCTCGAAGCCCTCCGCGTCGAGCGTGTCGCGGTCCTTCAGCGGCGTGACGATCGGCGGGATGATGCCCGCCAGCGGGGTGTTCATCGTGCGTCCCTTTCCGTCGGCCGCGGGAGCGTTCCCGCGACCGGCTTGAACGTCTTCAACAGCTCCGCGGCCCCGGCAAGGGTCGCCGCGTTGGCGGGATCGCCCGCGACGTTGCGGGTTTCCGCCGGGTCCGCCCCATGGTCGTACAGCTCGCGCGCGACGACCGCGCCGTTCGTCCAGTCGCGCCACTCGACGTAGCGGTGCCGGTCCGTGCGGAGCGAGTAGCCCATCGCCTCCGGCGCGCCCTTGCCGTAGGCCGGCCGCGGGTGCTGCGTCAGCGCCGCCGGCCGGACCGCCGCCGCCGGGTCCTTCATCACCGGAACGAGGCTCACGCCGTCGACCCCGGCCGGACGCGGAAGCCCCGCGAGTTCCGCGAGCGTCGGGTAGAGATCCAGCAGCTCCGCCAGCGCCCGCGTCCGCACGCCGCCGCGGAGTCCCGGTGCCGCGACGATCAGCGGCACGCGAGCGTCGAGCTCGAAGTTGGACGTCTTGGCCCAGAGCGTCTGCTCGCCGAGGTGGTATCCGTGGTCGGACCAGAAGACGACGATCGTCCGGTCCGCGAGCCCGAGCCGGTCGAGCTCGCCGAGCACCTTACCGACCTGCGCGTCGAGGAAGCTGATGTTCGCGAGGTAGCCGTGGCGGATCTCGCGGACCGCCTCCGGCGTCAGCGTGCGCGCCGGCTCGCCGAGGATCTCGCGGCTGTTGTGCCACGCGACCCGCGGGGCATCCGCCGGCCATTCCGCGTTCGCCGGCATCGCGACCTCCTCGCGGCGGTACAGGTCCCAGTAGCGCTTCGGCGCGTTGAACGGCGAATGCGGCTTCCAGAAGCCCACCGCGAGGAAGAACGGCTCCGTCTTCGCGGCGCGCTCGCGCAGCGCCTCGACCGCGAGCTTCGCGACGCGCCCGTCGTAGTAGGCCTCGTCAGGCACATCGCAGCAACGGCACTTCGGATCCCCCGCCAGGTTCGGCGGCGGCTCGCCCTCCACCACCGGCCGGTCGTCGTTGTGGTTGCCGTAGTGCATCACCGCGGGCACGTTCCACGACGCCGGATCTCCCTGAATCTCCTGGCGGAAGTTGTGGTAGATCTTGCCGATGTTCTGCGCGAAATAGCCGGCGGCGCGGAAATGCTGCGGCAGCGTCACGACGTCCGGGATCTCGTCGCGGAAGTGCTTCGTCAGGTTCCACAGCCGCAGCGTGTCCGGCCGCCGCCCGGTCATCAGCGACGCGCGCGACGGGTTGCACAACGCCTGCTGGCAGTACGCCCGCTCGAACAGCACCCCGCGCGCGGCGAGCGCGTCGAGGTGCGGCGTCTTCACCGTCGGATGCCCGTAGCATCCCAGGTCGTTGCGGAGGTCGTCCGAGGCGATGAACAGCACGTTCGGCCGCTCCGTCGCCGCGGCCGCGAACGAGAGGCCCAGCGCCGCGAGGAAAGCGCCGCACGCGGGGTTCCGCAGGCGGGGAGGGTGAACGCCGTGGGAGGGGTTCATCTCACGCCTCCGTCCCGGTGACCTTCTGGACCGCCGCGATGTCGACGGCGCGCGGCTCGACGCCCTGGGCAACCGCCTGCGCGGCCGCGGCGCCGGCGGCGATCCCGATGCCCATCGCGATGACCTGGACTCGGAAGGAGGCCATCGCCTCGTGCGTCCCGCTGATGCAGCGGCCGGCGACGAGCAGGCCGTCGGTCTCGCGGGGCACAAGACAGCCGTACGGGATCTCGTAGGGCTGCACGGCGGGATCCTTCCCGAGCGGATGCGCCGCGGAGACGCCCTGCGCCTGCCCCATGCCGGTCGGGTTGTGGATGTCGACAGGGAACGAGGCGCCGCGCACGACCGCGGTCGGCCACGTGCGTCCGGCGAAGAGGTCGTCGACCGAAAGCGTCTCGACGCCGCGGATGCGTCGCGTCTCGCGCACACCGATCACGGCGGGCATGCCGCTGACGTAGGCGTCCTTGAATCCCGGCGCATGCTTGCAGAGGAAGTCCATCACCGGACGCACCTGGCGGCGGGCCTCCAGTTCGGCCCGCGTGAGATCCTCGACCTTCGTTCCGTCGACGCCGTTGATCTGCGTCGCGTTGATCACGCGCTGGTCGGGCCGGTGCGACATGTAGATCCGCAGCATCCCGACGTTGGGCGGCAGGTCGCCGGCGAGGCACGCGTCCTTGCAGAACTGGTTCCATGAGCGGCCGTCGGCGGTGCGGAACTTCTTGCGGCCCCGGTTGGCCTCCATCGTCTCCTCGTGCTGCACGCCGGAGACGCGGAACATGATGGTCATCGGCTGGACGAGCCCGTCGGCCTCCCAGTTCGGACCCTTGGCGCGCCCCTGGTCGAACGCGGCGCCCGCGCCGGCCGCGAGGTCGCCGTCGCCGGTCGCATCGACCGTCACGCGCGCGGGCACGTCGATCGGCCCCTGCTTGGTGACCAGCCGCGCCCCGGCGACGCGACGGCCCTCCATCAAGGGCTCCGCCGCCCATGCGTGGAGCAGGACCCGGCAGCCGGCCTTCTCGAGGAGCTCCGTGTACTTCAGGTCGATGAACTCGTAGTCGACGTTGCGACCGCCGAGCGCCGCGAGGATCTCGTCGACGGGCGCGCTGCGCACGCTGCCCATCAGCGGACCGACCATCGCCTGGACCGCCATGCCGCCGAGTCGCCCGTAGCGCTCGACCAGCAGCGTCTTCCGCCCCGCGCGCGCCGCCATCTGCGCCGCCGCGATGCCCGCCGGCCCGCCGCCGCAGACCAGCACGTCCACGGCGGGCCAGACCGCCGCCTTGCGGCCGGGCGCCGCCGCACTCTCCGCCGCACCCGCTCGTGACGCCCCCCACCCCGCCGCCGCCCCGAGCGCCAGCCCCTTGATCGCATTCCGACGGTTCATGGATGCCATGGTAGCCTCCCCTGGCCGCGGCCGGTGGTCGCGGCTCCTTCACGGGCCCTTTCCGCCATCATCGTCGTCCCTCGTCGCGCAGCTCGGACAGCGCCACGCGCAGCACCTCGACCGCCTCTTTCTGGCGCGAGACGATCACATGGAGAAAGCCGTCGCGGACGAGCGTGTGCGGGTAGCCGTAGTGGCCGCCCTTGTGCGTGCCGGCCTTCCGCTTCTCGTACGGCGTCGCCCCGAGGATGAAGTGGCGGTCGAACGACGCGCCGTCGCGCGAGAGCGAAAGGACGAGCGGGATGCGGCCGCCGCCGACCGGGTTGCCGACGTAGAAGAACCGGCCGTCGGGCAGGCGGCCGAAGTGGAACTTGGCGTTGGTGTCGCTGAACGCGGTCGGGGCGGGCGCGGACCACGTCGCGCCATCGTCGCGGCTTTCGCTCAGCCACAGGCGCCCGTCGTGCGGGCGGCCGGTGCTGCGCAGGAGCATGTGGAGGACGCGGTCGTCGGTCTGGAAGAACGAGCCCTCGCAGAGGCCCGACGGCCAGCCCTGCATCGTTGCGACGTCGTGGAACGAGGACGGATCGTCCTTGATCGTGAAGTCGAGGCTCGCGGGGTGGATCCCGGTCATGCGCCAGCCGGTCAGCCCGGCGGGATCGTCGGTCCATGGGAACGAGATGTTGCCGCTGATAATGAGCCGGCCGGACGCGGTCCGCTGCGGGCCGTGGTTCGGGTTCACGGGGAGGCCGATCTCGATCGGCTCGCTCCAGCGGTCGCCGTCGGTCGTCGTCACGGCCTGCAGGTGCGTGGTCTCCTTGCGGAACCCGTAGTTTCCGAAGTAGGCGACGAGCGTGCCGTCGGGCTCGTGGAAGCCGGCCGCGGTCAGCACGCGCTCGCCGCCCGTGCCGTCGCGGTCGGGCACGGCGAGCGGGCGCGGCTCGGTCCAGTGGAGGAAGTCCTTCGAGGTCGAGAGCAGCACCCGCTGCCCGCGGTCGTCCTCGTTCGTGCGGCCGTTGGACCAGATCGCGAGCCAGCGCCCCTTGAACCAGGCGAGGCTCGGGTGGTGCGAGTAGGCCCATGCGGAGTCGGCATCGGGCTGGTAGACGAACGCCGTCTCGACCCTCGCCGTCACCGCCCCCGGCAGCCCCGCCGGCCTCCCGCCCTTCCACTCCGCATGATTGGTGACATTCGTCCCGGCCGGGGCGCTGATCGTCATCGCCACGGCCATGGACCAAGCCGCAGCAGCCGGACGGGATGGCAAACGAATGGGGGCAAACGAATGAAGACGCGGGAGGTGATCAGGATGCGACATTTCGAACCTCGCGGGGTGCTGTCGACTCAAGGGTGATGAATTGAATCCGCCCGTGATTGAGGTTGATCCACTGCATGCCTGACTGCTGTGTGAGCGCGAGGATACGACGAAGCTGTGCCTCGTGCCGGATCAGATTCCCCGTCATGGCCGTGACGGTGAAGCAGACGCCGGCGTCATGCTGGAGCATCCGGTGATGGCCCAGCGGAACACCGTCGCGGACGACGGACAGGCGGCGGGCACATCGTTCCTCGCCTCCGCAGGAGTGGATCAGGGCATCCTCGTAGAGCCGGCATTCCAGACAGCCTCCCAGATCGCTCAGGATTCCCGTAGCCCGCAACTTGAGCCGCTCGCACTGGGTCGAGAGAGGGCTCCAGGAGGAATCGTCCCACGACAGGTCAAATCGCCTGTCCTGCGTCATCGCATTGCGCCGGAGCCGGCCCTCGACTCTTGCAGAACGAAAGTTGAGCAGCTTCGCGTGCCGGACGCCGGTCAGCATGGCGTAGTTCAAGACCTGCGCATCGTGCTCGCTCGTGAAGGCGGCAACCGTCTTGAGCTCGTACAACGCATCGTCTGCAACGAGATCGAGCCGGTAGGTTCTGACGAAGTCCCCGTGGGACACCTGCACCGGAACCTGCGTGTGAACATCGCGGCAGCCTTCCGCGCGAAGGCGAAGTGCCATGTCGTTCTCGTAGACCTGCTCCTCGCACAGGCGCCCCATCTCGTTCTGCGAGGCGAAGGCGCACCGCATGACGATGGCATCCCGCTCGTCAAACTCCCTCTCATCCAGATCGCGCAGTTGAATGGCACAGTGTATTGGCATGTCCCAGCCCCAGCAGATCGCGTTGGTCAGGGCTTCGCCGGCCTCTGATTCGTTTGCCCCCATTCGTTTGCCTTCCCTCCGGGCGGCTGGGCGCGGGGGTTGGGGAGGTGGTAGAAGCGGCCGTCTTCGGCGCCGCCGAGGAAGTCGGGGATGCCGTTGTCGTCGAAATCGACCACCGTCGGGCTCACGTCGTGGCCCTCGATGTTCTGCTCGACGAGCAGGCCCATGTCCTTGAAGAGCCACGTGCCGTCCTTCTCCCCGACCTGCCGGTGAAACCGCGCGTTCGCGGCGTTCGCGAGGATGTCGAGCTTGCCGTCGCCGTC
>VGWF01000166.1 GCA_016873715.1 Lentisphaerota bacterium
AAGCGCTTCCAGTTCGGCGACCGAGCCGACGCAGATGGAGTCGGACCCGTCCTCGGCGATCCAGACCGGGAGGCACGAGCCCCAGAAGCGGTTGCGGCTGATGTTCCAGTCCTTCGCCTCGCGCAGCCAGTTGCCGAACCGCTTCTCGCCGACGGACTCCGGCACCCAGTGCACCGTGCCGTTCGCCTCGACGAGGCGTTCGCGCAGGTCGTCGACGCGGACGTACCACGCGTCGATCGCGCGGTAGATCAGCGGCGTGTCGGTGCGCTCGCAGAACGGGTAGCTGTGGACGAGGGTCGACTGGTGCACCAGGCGGCCCTCGGTCTTGAGGCGCTTGATGATGGCCTTGTCGGCGTCCTTGCAGAACTGCCCGCGGTACTCCGGCACGCGGTCGGTGAAGCGGCACTCGGCGTCGAGGAGGTCGACGAGTTCGATGCCCGAGGCGCGGCAGACGCGGAAGTCATCCTCGCCGTACGCCGGGGCCATGTGGACGATGCCGGTGCCGTCCTCGGTGCTGACGAAGCCGTCGGCCAGCACGCGGAACGCGCCGGGGTGGCCGGCGAGATGCGGGAACATGGGCTCGTAGGTCCAGCCCGCCATGTCGCGGCCCTTGAAGCGCGCGACGACGGCATAATCCTCCGCCTTCTTGTAGTAGGCGGCGAGGCGGCTTTCGGCGAGGACGTAGACGGAGCCGTCCGCCGCGTCCTTCACGGCGACGTAGTCGATGTCCGGCCCGACGCACACGGCGAGGTTCGCCGGGAGCGTCCAGGGGGTCGTCGTCCAGATCAGCAGGCTGGCGCCGGGGGCGGCCGCCGGACCGCCGCCGGTGAGGCGGAGGCGGACGGTGATGGCGGGGTCCTGGACGTCCTGGTAGTTGCTGCCGGCCTCGAAGTTCGAGAGCGGGGTCGTCAGCTTCCACGAGTAGGGCATGATCCGGTAGGACCGGTAGATGCGGCCCTGGTCCCAGAGCTGCTTGAAGACCCACCAGATGGTCTCCATGAAGGAGGGGTCCATCGTCTTGTAATCGTTGTCGAAATCGACCCACCGCCCCATGCGCGTCACGGTCTTGCGCCATTCGGCGGTGTAGGTCAGCACCATGGAGCGGCACGTCTCGTTGAAGACATCGATGCCGCGCTCGACGATCGCGGCGGCGCCGGAGAGGCCGAGTTTCTCCTGCGCGAGGGCCTCGATCGGGAGGCCGTGGCAGTCCCAGCCGAAGCGGCGGGCGACGTAATGGCCGCGCATCGTGTGGTAGCGCGGGACGATGTCCTTGATCGTGCCGGCGAGCAGGTGGCCGTAGTGCGGGAGTCCGGTGGCGAACGGCGGGCCGTCGTAGAAAACGTACTCCGGCGCGCCGCGCCGCTGCTCCAGCGACTTCCGGAAGACGTCCGCCTCCGTCCAGAAGCGGAGGATCTCCTCCTCCATCCGGGGGAAGTCGACCTTGTTCGAAACCGGGTCCAGCATGGCGGCGTCCTTTCTGACGGCGAAAGCGAAAACCTAGTTTTGTCGGGCGTCGGATTCAAGTAGTATGCCGTTTTCTGCGGAGGATGGCGACGTGAGCGCAACGACAGACATGGCGGGCGGCGGGCGGGTGGATCGGGCGGCGGCGGACCTGGCGTCGCCGTCGGCCGAAACGCGCCGGGCGGCGGTCGAAACCCTGGCCGGGGCGGTGGAATCCGGCGGGTTCCGGGCCGAGGCCTCGACGGGCTGGGTCAACCTGCACTGCCACACCTTCTTCTCGTACAACCCCTCGGGCTGGACCCCCTCGCAGTTCGCGTGGCTGGCCCTGCGCCGGGGCCTCCGGGCGGCCGGCATCGTGGACTTCGACGTGCTGGACGGGGTCGACGAATTCCTCGACGCGACGCGATGCCTGGGCCTCCGGGCCGCGGCGGGCATGGAGTGCCGCGTCTTCATCCCCGAGTTCGCCAGCCGCGAAATCAACTCGCCCGGCGAGCCGGGCGTCTCCTACCACATGGGCATCGGCTTCGCCTCGTCGTCCGTCCCGGCGCCGCTGACCCCCTTCCTCGCGCGGCTGCGCGAGATCTCGTCGGGCCGGAACCGCACGATGGTCGGCAAGGTCAACGGCCACCTCGCGCCCGCGGTCCTCGACTACGACTCGGACGTGCTCCCGCTGACGCCGAAGGGCAACGCGACCGAGCGGCACATCTGCCTCGCCTACGCGCGGAAGGCGCATCACGTCTTCGGCAGCCCGGCGGCCCTCGAGACCTTCTGGAGCGAGAAGCTGCGCTGCAACGCGGCGGAACTCGACCTGCCGGAGGGCCCGGCCCTGCAGAACCGGATCCGCGCGATCACCATGAAGGCCGGCGGCGTCGGCTACATGAAGCCGGACGCGGGCTCCTTCCCCACCCTCGCGGAGACGAACCGGTTCATCCTCGACGCGGGCGCGATCCCGCTCGCGACGTGGCTCGACGGGACCTCGGCCGGCGAGGAGGCGGCGGACGAGCTTCTCGACCTCCACGTGGCGGGGGGCGCGGGCGGCGTCAACATCATCCCCGACCGCAACTACAAGCCGGGGGTCAGGGACCGGAAGCTCGAGAACCTCCTGGCCATCGTCGAGAAGGCCCGCGCGCGCGACCTCTTCCTCGTCGCGGGAACGGAGATGAACAGTCCGGGCAACAAGTTCGTCGACGACTTCGCCACCGCGGAACTGAAGCCGCTGCTGCCCGAGTTCGTGCGCGGCGCGAACATCGTCCACGGCCACACGATGATGGCCCGGGCGCTCGGCATGGGCTACGTCAGCGGGTGGGCGAAGTCGGCGTTCCGGAACCGGGCGGAGAAGAACAACTTCTACGAGACCGTCGGGCTGGTGGTGGAGCCGGCGCGGACCGATGCGTTCAGCGAGGTCGATCCGTCGTTCAGCCCCGGCCAGGTCCTCGACCGCGTCCTGTGCGCGGTGAACTGCTGCCGGAGGATCTGAGCGCGTCGAGGATCCGCAGGTCCGCCCTCGAGAAGGCGCGATCGCCGGCGTCCGCCGGGTCGATCCACGCCACGGCCGAGCAGTGGATCGGGCGCGGCCTCCCGGATTCGACGGCGCACAGGTGCGCGTGCAGTTCGATCGTGAAGTGGCTGTAGGCGTGCCGCACCACGACGAGCGGCCGGCCGACGGCGACGGTGACACCCATCTCCTCGATCAGTTCCCGGCGGATGCACTCCGGCAGCGTCTCGCCGGGCTCGACCTTGCCGCCCGGGAACTCCCAGAGACCGCCGAGCATCGCGTCGTCGCGCCGGCGCGCGATGAGCACGCGACCGCGGCGGTCGAGCGTGACCGCGGCGCCGACGACGTAGTGCGGGATCCTCCCCGGCGCCCGGGCCGCGGGGAACGCCGCGGGATCGCCGTGGCGGAATCCGCGGCAGGAGGGCCGAAGGGGACAGAGACCGCACCGGGGCTTGCGCGGGAGGCAGACGGTCGCCCCCAGCTCCATCATGGCTTCGTTGAACGCCGCCGACCGTCCGGCGGGCAGCCGCGCGTCGGCCAGCGCCTGCCATCGCGCGGGCGCGGCCGATTTCAGCGCGTGCAGCCGGGCCAGCACCCGCCGGACGTTCCCGTCCACGACCGCCGCATCGCGCCCGAATGCCAGGCTCGCGACGGCGGCCGACGTGTAGGCCCCCATACCGGGGAGCGCCGCGAGGGCCTCGCGCGTGTCCGGAAGCCGCCCCCCGTGCCGCTCCACGACGACGGAGGCCAGCCGGTGGAGGTTCCGGGCCCGGCGGTAGTACCCGAGGCCCTCCCATGCCTTGAGGATGTCGTCGACCGACGCGCGGGCCAGGGCGCGCAGGCTCGGAAAACGCCGGAGGAACCGCCGGAAATAGGGAATGACGGTCTCGACCCGGGTCTGCTGCAGCATGACCTCGGACACGAGGACGCGGTAGGGCGTGCGGCTGAGCCGCCACGGAAGATCCCGACGGTTCCGCTCGAACCAAGCCAGGAGGGGCTCGCGATCGACGGATCCGGTGCGGCGTCGCATGGCGGGGGCGGAAAGAAACCGGGCCCCGCGCCTGCGGACAGGCGGGGGCCCGGCTCCGGCGCAGACTAGATCTTGCCGACGAGATCCAGACCCGGCTTCAGGGTTTCCTTGCCCGGGGTCCAGTTCGCGGGGCAGACCTCGCCGCCGTTCTCGCGGACGAAGATCGCGGCCTGCAGTTTCCGGTGGAGTTCCGCGGCGCTGCGGCCGATGCTGTTGTCGTGGATCTCGAAGGCCTTCAGGACGCCGTCGGGATCGACGATGAAGCTGCCGCGCAGCGAGAGGCCGACGCCGTCGATGTAGGTGCCGAACTCGCGCGAGAGGTTGCCCGTGGGGTCGGCGACCATCGGGAAGGCGATCTTCCTGATGGCCTTCGACGTGTCATGCCAGGCCTTGTGGACGAAAACCGTATCCGTGCTGACGCTGAGAACCTCGGCGTTCTCCTTCACGAACTGCGGGTACAGGTTCGCCATCTCCTCGAGTTCCGTCGGGCACACGAAGGTGAAGTCGGCCGGGTAGAAGAAGAGAATCAGCCACTTGCCCTTGTAATCGGACAGGCGGAGGGTCTTCACCTCCTCGGCATGGAATGCTTCGAGCTCGAAATCCGGAATGACGTGACCGATCTTGACCATGGCCTTCTCCTTTTGGTTAGGGATCTGCAGACTATACAGCCGACCGTACCGCTTTCAACTCCCGCCCCGGAAACGGCAACGGCGGCCGGGGGGCCGCCGTCGTCGTTCAGCCCGGCATGGGCTCTCGCGTCAGATGACCTCGACCACGACGTCGTCCGCCGCCTTTTCGGTCGGCTTCGCCTCGGTCTGGATCGGCTGGTAGGTCGGCAGGAAGCGGTAGTAGACCATCAGGCTGAGCGCGGAGAACGTGGTGCCGTAGACGGGGCCGTTCTCGGCCTCCTCCTTGCCTCCGGAAACCCAGCTTCCGTCCTCGTTCTGCGCCTTGACCATCTCGCGGGCGAAGGTGTTGTTCCACCGTTCCCACATGCCCTTGCCCTTGTGGAACATCGCCTGGGCGACGTAGTACCACGCGTACAGGGGCCGCCCGGTCCCCTCCGGGCTGGCGTAGTTGGCCTGGTAGCTCTCCATCGACTTGAGGCCGCCGTCGACTTCCTTGCTCTCGTGATGGCCGAGCAACTGGAGGCAAAGGATGCCGATGCCCGTGCACGCCAGCGACGCGTTGCTGCCCTCGTCCTTGCCGGGCTGGGGCGCGTAGCGGAACTTCCCGCTCTCCGGGATGTAGTTCATCTTGAGCCCGTTCACGCAGCGTTCCATGGCCTCCTTGAGGCCCGGCACGTCCGCGCCCGCGATGTAGGCGGCCTTCATCGCCTGCGCCTGCCATCCGGCGACGGAGGTGTCGCGACGACCGTTCTTCTCGTAGCCGTACGTGTAGGCGCCGGTGTCCTGCTGGCCGCGCACGATGCGCGCCACACCGCTCTCCATCGACGTCCGAAGCGAGGGGATGCGGGTCAGCGCGTACGCCTCGGCAAGGGCGTAAACGGCGATGCCGTTGGCGTAGGAGTTGCCGTCGAACGATCCGTCATCCTTCTGCTTGCTGACGAGGAACTTGATGGCGCGGTCGACGGTCGGCCCGTAGCGCTCGGAGGTCGCGGGCGTCTCGCCGTGGGCCAGGAAGCAGAGGAGCGCCAGGCCGGTCATCGCCGGCGCATTCTTGGAGGATCCCACGCCCGACCACGACCCGTCCTGAAGCTGATGATTCTTGAGCCACTCCAAGGCCTTGATCACGGCGGCCTCGGTCGCGCCCCCGTAGCGACCGGCGTACTTGCCCAGCGCGCTCGCCCGTCCGCCGGCGGACCGTCCGGCGAAAAGCCCCTTCATGATCAGGGGGCTCTGCGCGTCGGACGTGATGTCCAGGGCCGCAAGATCCTCCTGCGGCTGCGCGGTCGGGTTCTCCATCTCCGGCGGCTGCTCGGAGACCATCTCGGCCTCCGGCGGCTTGATATCGATCTCGATGTCCTTGAGCTGCTCGAGTTCCTTCTTGAACTCCTCCAGCTTGGACTCCTCGGGCTCGATCACCGTGACCTCGATCTCGGCCTTCTCGAGCTTCTCCGGCACGAGAACGATGTTGATCAGGAGGATGACGATGAGGATGTGAAGGATGACCGACCCGGTGGGGCCCCACACGTGGTCGATGATCCGCTGGATCCGCGGATCCAGCCGCGGCTTGCGCGGCTCCTCGGCGACGGCTTCCGGCTTCACTTCAGGTTCGTCTGCCATGGTCTTCCCCGCGGTTTCCCGCGGGCTCCCGTTCGCACCCCTTCTTCCGGCCGGGGGCGCTTGTTGGACATCGAAACCGCCTGCCGATCCCATCCCGAGGGCGTCAGTTCGTGCTGATGACCGAAAGATTGGCCAGCTGGTGCTTTCCGCACAGGTTGAGGACCTTGATCAGCATCTCGTGGGGCGCGGCCCCGGAGCACATGATCAGGATCGTCTGCTTCCGATCGAGGTCCGCGAGCTTCCCGATGAGGTCGTCCAGCGCCGACTCCGGCACCGGCTTGTCGTTCATCGCGAAACCGTCGTAGAAGACCCCGATGCGGATCAGGTTCTTCGGAACGTCGAGCTTCTGCTGCTGCGCCTCCGGCGACGGCCGGGAGACGTCGAGGTGGGCCATGACGTCGATCGGCTTGATCGTCACGATGAAGTAGATCAGCAGCTGGAACACGACGTCGATCATCGGCGTCATGGGCAGTTCGGCCGCCGGCGCGTCGTGCTTCTTGCGTTTGCGTGCCATGGGTCCCGTCGCCTCCCGGCGCTACGCCTTTTCCTTGATCGCCGCGAACTTGATGCGCCAGAGCCCCGCCTCGGAGCAGGTGTCGATCACCCGGCGGATGTACTCGTGGCGCGCCGACAGGTCGCCCCGGATGACCACCGGCAGGGTCTGGCCGTGCCGGTTGACCGACTGCCGGAGGATCGCCCGCAGCGCCGGAAGCGAGAGGCGCTGCCGGGCGATGTAGATGCGCCCCTCGTCGTCGACGTCGACGTTGATGGTCCGCGGATCCTTCTTCTCCACCGCCTTGCCGTCCGGCGCCATCGCCAGGCGCAGCTCCATCTCCAGCTCCTTCTGCTGCTGGGCGATGGTGACGACGAAGAAGATGATCAGCTGGAACACGACGTCGATCATCGGCGTCATGTTCAGGCCCATCTCCTCATCACGTTTCCGCATGGTCGTTCCGTCCCGGTTGGAGGATTGCGATCGGTGCCGAGGCTATTCCTCTTCCTGGACGACCTCGACGTTGCGCAGCGACTTGATCAGGTCCATCGTCAGGCCTTCCATGCCCAGGATGATCTTCGTCGCCGCGTTCTTGAAGTACGTGTAGAAGCTGACCGCCGGGATGGCGACGATCAGGCCGGCGGCGGTCGTCCACAGCGCCTGGCCGATGTTCTTCGCGAGCATCGCGGTCTGCGCGGCGCCGGCTTCCTGCAGCGCGAGGGTCATGAAGGCGTAAATCATGCCCTGCACGGTGCCGAGGAGGCCGAGCATCGGGGCGAGGTTCGCGCAGACGTTCAGGTAGGCGACGCGCTGCATGAGCTTCTCGCTCTCGAGGTCCGCGGCGACGCCGACGACGTCCTGGATCACGTCGAACCCTTCCTGCACGTTCGAGAACCCCGCGGTCAGGATGCTGGCGAGCGGCGTAGGATTCCCCTCGCAGTGCTTGATCGCCTTCATCACGTCGCCCTGGGCCATGGACTCCCGGACGTCCTTCACGAGCGTTTCGGGCGAGATCTTCTTCTCCTTGATCGTGATGAAGGAGTCGATGATCAGGGCCGCCGCCGCCACGGAACAGGCGCCGAGCGCAAGCCACAGGATTCTGCCGAGCCAGCCGCTGCTGGTGATGACCGACCAGAAGCCCATGCCGCCGGCCTTCTTCGCCGCCGCCTCGGCCTTCGCGGCCTCCGCGTCGAGCACGGTGGCGCCGGCCGCCGGAGCGGCTGCCGCCGCCGCCGCGGGTTTCTCCTCCGGCTTGGCCGCCTCCTGCGCCTTTGCCGCGAGTCCGATGCCCAGAACCGCCACCGCCATGGCCAACACGCCCCAACGCATCCACATCTTCATGACCTGCATTCTCCTGTTTCGCTGTCGCCCCGGCCCCGTGGCTCCGACACCCGGGGACCGCCCGCCCAAGGAACCCGCATCCTAGTCGTCCGCCTTCCGGACTTCAACCCAAACCTCAGAACTTGCCCTTGGCCAGCGCGGCCTCGGGCGCCTCCGCATACTCCTCCGCCAAGCGCCGGTAGAACTCCTTCGCCCGCGGATCGCGCAGCCTCTCCAGGCCCTGCGCCGCCCGCAGCAGCGCCAGCGGCATCACGGTGGCCTCGCGTTCGAAGAAGAGGATCGTGCGCAGGTAGTCGCGGATCGCGACCTCGGGCTTGCCCTGGGCGGCGTTGATGTCGCCCCGCATGACCTGCGCCCGGGCGGCGTCGGTCCGGTTCTCGCTGGAGACGAGCTTCGTCAGCATGGGCTCCAGCCGCGCGTACTGCTTCGCGCCCAGGATCGCCTCGCGGTAGGCCCAGCCGATCTCGACGTCGGTCTCGAGCGCCGGGTAGTCCTTCATGAGGCCGTCGTAGGTCCGGATCATGTTCTCGAAGTCGCCCTTGCCCTGGTGGGCCTTCGCCAGCGCGAGCCCCGCCGCCTTGTCCCATTCCAGGAACCGCAGGTCGGTCATGATCTTCTGCAGGGCGGGGATGGCCTCGTCGTACTTCTTCGCCTGCACGGCGGCGACCGCGGCGTCATAGGTCGCCGGCTTGTCGGCGACGGCCTGTATGTACTGCTCGCGCAGGAAGGTGAACTGCTGGCCCTGCTGATCGATCAGTTGAATGCTGCCATCCGGCTTCGCACGGATGGCCGCACCCTCCTTGCGCTGCGAGTTCTTCAGAACGACATACGGCGCCGCCGTCGCCGACACCGTTGCCGCCGCCACCACCATCAGAATCCATCG
>VGWF01000167.1 GCA_016873715.1 Lentisphaerota bacterium
CGGAACGCCCGGAGAAGGGCGGGCAGTCCGCACGAGGCGCAACGGGACCGGTCGTTGAGGCAGAAATCCTGGAAGACCTGGACGAGCCCCTGCCGGCGAAGGCTCCCGCGATGCAGCGACGGCGGGTGGTCCGGGCCGAAGAGGGTGAGGGCCATGGTCCGCTCGATTCCGTTGGAGGGCTCGTCCGGCAGGGCGCGGAGCAGGCCGGCGTCGAAGGGGCCGCGGGCGTCTACGGCGGCGAGGTAGGGGACGAGCACGTTGATCAGGATCGCGGTGGCTCGCGAGCGGCCGAGAAGCCCGGGACCCGCGGCCGCGCCGGGGACGTCAAGCCAGCCGAGCGCGGCGCCGACGAACTCGCGCGGGGGCAGGGCCGAGAGCCGGAGCAGCGTCGCGGATGGCGACTCCGGGCGCGTCGCGAGCCACGCGGCGGCGCGGATCCGGCGCTCGGGACGGTTGAGCGGCCGCAGGCCGTCGAGCCGCCAGCGGTCGCGGGGGAGGGCCGCCGCCTCCCAGCGCCCGCGCAGCTTCCACCAGTGGTCCCAGAGGCGGCGCGCATCCGCGTCGCCCCCCGTCTCGGCCGGCAGCAGCCCCGCGACGCCGAGGAGCAGCGCGCGGGCGCGGTCGGGGTCGCCGGCGCCCTCCGTGCGCAGCGCCTCCAGCGGCACGCGCGTTGCCAGGAGTCGGAACGGCGCCTTGTTGTGCTTGTAGCCGAGCGCCGCGGCGAGTTCCTCGTGCAGGGCCTGCTCCGCGCCGGCGTCGGCGATCCGCCGGGCGATGCGCTGGGCCTTCCGGCGGAGCCGCTCCTCGCCGGCGGCCTCGAGAAGGGCCTCGCGGTGGTCCGGGTGCCAGCCGGCCAGTTCCATCGCGCAGGGCGTCGGCGCGGCGCGGGCGGCGAAGGGGTAGGCCGAGGGGTCGACGGCATCGAACGAGAACCCCGGCGCGGCGGCCAGGGCGTCGCGGAGCGCGATGCGGACCGCGCCGGGCGGCAGCGCGTGGTCGGCGGCGGGGCCGGGATGGTAGGTCACGTGGAAACGCACGGCCGCGTAGCGCGGGTCCCCGCGATGCTCGTGCCGGCACCAGTCCATCGGCCGCACGTGAAGCTCGACATCGCCGGCCATCCTCCGCTCGCCGCGGCCGATGCGAAGCGAGGCGCCGAGGAAGTCCGGCCCCGCCTCGAGGTTCCAGACGCCGGGGTCCTCGACGACCACCGGTTCGCCGTCGGACGTGCGCAGGCCCGGCGGCCGCAGGGTCGCGTCGTACCACACGCACTGCAGCAGTCTCTCCGAGGGCGGGTCCGCGAACTCCGCCGGCACCGCCGGCTCGCCGACGCCCCGCGCCCCCGGCCCCGGCGCCCGCAGTACGGCGGCGCGCGGGAACAACCCGTCGATCCTGACCCCGATGTCGCTCATGGCGTTCCACTCCCCTCGCGCGGCCCCGCCCTACGGGGCCTCCATCCATGGGAAGGAAACCCGCGGCGAAAATTCCGGAGAAATCCTCCACGTCGCGGCGACGGAGTGGCCGAGGTTCGGATCCGTCCTCCTTCTCTCGTCACGGCCGCCGACCTCCGGCGGCGGGGCCGCTTCAACGACCGCCACGGCTGCGCGGGTGCGAGCGAAGCAGGGGGAAGCCGATCTCATGGCCGACACCGCTGGACCTGCTGCCGGGCCGGATGGAATCGCTTCTTGAGGAGGGCGGAGCCCTGGCGGGATCGAGCTCCTGTTCTCCGTGACGCGGCCGCCCTTCAGGGCCTTTCCCTCGTCCGTCTCCAGGGCGCACCGTCTCTTTTTCCAACCCTTGGAAGTCCCCGCGCGCGGGGTTCCAAGGGTTGGAAGATCCGGCTCAGAGCGGCACGACCGTGTCGCGCGCGAACTCGAGGCGGACGGGGCCGAGGAGACCGGCGGGCATCAGCGGGTCCTCGGAGCCGAAGCCCTGGTAGACCTTCACCGTCCGCTTGCCTTGCTCGAGCGTCACGTTGGTCCTCGTAATGCGTTTCTCCGGCGGCAGCGTGGCGTCGCCGATCAGGCGGTTCATCCACAGGCTGACGACGTCGATCTCCAGCTCGTTGTGGCCGGCCTGGAGCGCGCCGGTGACGTCGACCCGCCACGGCGCGGTCCAGACGACACCGAGGTCGCGGCCGTTGAGCCGCACCTGCGCGATCGCGCAGAGCGACCCGAGCTGCAGCCGCGCGGGCAGGGCGGCGCGCGCGGCGTCGAGGTCGAACGCGATGCGGTAGGTTCCCTTCCCGGCGAAGTGGCGGATGCCCGGGTCGGCGTGCGCGGTCCAGTCGGTCAGCGTCTCGAAGACGGCGGACTCCGGCGCGCCGCGGTCGGGCTCGAAGGCGACGGTCCACGGCCCCGGCATTTCGACGGGCGCCGGAACGCCCGAGGCCTCGATGCGCGCCGGCGCGCCCGCGGCGGTGGCGGCGGCGAACGAGCCGTCGGACCACGCCCGGACCTTCGCACGCTCGCCGTCGCGCCCGAGGATCTCGACGGCGCCGGCGGGCGCTTCGACCGAGGCCAGCCGCGCGGCCGCAGCGGGGCGACGGAAGACGACGAAGACCGAGCCGGTGCCGGGCAGGCCGAGCGGGACCGTCGTGCGGCCGTCGGCGGTCGGGCGCCACGCGACGGCGTCGCGGATCACGCCCGTGACGGGATCCCACAGCTCGGGTTCGCGGTCCTTCACCCGGAACGTGCAGTCGCCCGAGCCGGCGCCCGCGAGGAAATAGATGTCCGTTCCGCCGTCGCGGCGGTGGGTGTGCTCGAACGGCCCCTCGAAGTCCGGCGGCAGGGCGAGCCCGCGCAGGGCGGCCTCGAGCGGGGCGGGATCCGGCGCGGCTTTCGACGGCGGTTCGGCGGGCGCCTTCGCCCACAGCGGGGCGGCGAGGCGGCGGACCTCGTCATCCGCCGCCGGCTGGCCGGCCAGGCCGGGCGAGTGTGAGGGGCGTCGCGCGCCGACGACGACCGGGACGCCGGCCTTCGCGAGCTCGTCGATCCTCCGCAGCGCCTCGACGGGGATCTCGGGGTCGTCGAGGTCCACGGCGAGGATGCGGTAGCGCATGATCTCGCGTTCCGCGCCGCCGCGGTCGGCGGGCGCGAGGAGCGCGAGCGCGCCGTCGCGCGCGACCGCGCGGGCGGTGAGGGCCTCGGTCGTCAGCAGATCGTAGCCGCGGCCGGGCGGCATGCCGACCGTCGCGCGCGGACTCCAGTTCGTGTTGCGGCCCCAGTGCTGGTAGGGGCGGTCGCCGGTGTAGGCGGCGACGTCGGCGACGAAGCCGCCCTGGCGGAGCATCCACTGGCAGCGTCCGAGGTAGTCGAGGAACGGGCGCGCCTGCGGAAACCACGTGACGTTCGGGTTGATGTGCGTGCCGGCGAAGTACTCGTCGCCCGGCAGGCCGAACTCCGGCGGCGAGGCCGTGAAGGTGTGCCAGACGAACTGGTTGATGCCGTCGCAGAAGGCCGCGTCGGCGCCGGGCTTCAGCACGGCGGGGTAGGCGGACCAGTGCTGAACCATGTGCGTGAAGGCCTCGGTGGCGGCGAGGCGGAGGCCGTGGATGTGGGCGGTCATCGCGGGCGCGCGGTTGAGGTCGGGCGCGCGTCCCGTCCTTCCGGCGCGGCCGGGGAACCAGAATTCGCCCTGCGGCATGTCGTTCCGCGCGAGGAAGGCCAGCTGGTCGGCGTGCTCGAAGGCGGCGAGCTTGCGGTCCCACGGCCCGCCGGACTCGGAGTGCCACTGCAGCCCGGCCTTGCGCGTGAGGTCGCGCAGGGTGCCGTAGAAGTTGTTCATGAAGCAGTCGCCGAGCGTCTTGAAGTAGTCGCGGCGGAAGCGGGCGGTCTCGTCGGAGCCGCGGACGGTGAAGCCGGCGAGCGCGGGCAGCCAGGGGCGCAGCGCGTAGCCGCGGTGGGCGGCGAACTCCTTCTCGAGCGCGGGCGTCCACGTCGGGGCGGCGCCCTCCCAGCTCACGCTGTAGAAGTGCGTGAGCGTCGTCCCGGCGAGCGGCCCGGCGTCGGCGAGGATCGCGCCGCCCATGCGCTCGAAGTGGCCGGCGACGGCCTTCGGATCGAGGACGTCGACGTCGAACTCGTGTCCCTCGATCGCGAACCAGCCGAACCGCAGCAGGACCCAGCCGCCCTCGGGGACATCCCAGGTGAGGCGGTGCTCGGCGTCGGTCTTCTCGGAGAGATCGATCACGTCGCCCGCGACGCCGGCGCACGCGCCGGTCGCGCCGACGGTGTCGATCCAGTTCGTCGAGACGGCGATGGTGGCCATCGGGTCGTGGGCGGCGCCGTTGGTTCCCTCCAGCCGCACCGCGAACAGGGCGATGTCGTGGAAGTGCGCGGCGGCGGGCACGGGCATGGTGCAGTCGAGCCGCCGCGGGCCGCGCACCGGCGTCGCGGTCCACGCGAGCTTCTTCGGCGTGTCGGCGCCGACCTCCCACGGCCCCTTCAGCGCGCCGGCGCAGCTGCTGAGGTTGACGCTGACCTTCAGGCCCAGGCGGCCGGCCTCGGCGACGGAGAACTTCAGCATGCGCCGCCACTCGGGGCTCATGAACTCCATGCGCGACGGCGGGGGCTGCACGTGGCCCTCGTGGTAGCCGCGCGCGTCGAACATCAGCAGGCCGCCGAAGCCGGCCCGCTTCATCGCCTCGAGGTCGCGGGTGATGGAGGCCTCGTCGACGTTGCCCTTGAGCCACCACCAGTAGGCCCACGGCTTGTCGGCGTCCGGCACGGCGCGAAAGCCGTCGTCGAGCGGGACCGGCGCGGCGCGAAGAGGCGCGGCGGCGACGAGGAGGGCGGCAACGGCGCGGCGCGCGAGCTTGATCGTCTTCATGGGGGCCGAGTGTGCCCGCCGGTGTCGAGACCGGCAAGCGCGCAATCCGCCGGACCTCAGGCCAGGCCGCGGTCGTAGTTGCCGATCGTGTGCGGGTCGGGGGCGCGGCCTGCGCGAAGGCCGCGCCAGAGCGCGAGGACGTCGTCCGGTTCGTAGCGGCGCCACACGAACGCGGCCCGGAATCGGCGGGCGCCGAGCGCGCGCAGGTCGTCGAGCCGCCCGGCCCGGCACAGCGGCGCGCGGTGCAGCAGCACGGTGCGGCCGCAGCGGCAGAGCTGCAGCGTGTCGTCGCCCTTGGAGGACACCAGCGGGATCTCGCACGTGCGGCCGCACGTCGACGGCGCGAGGTCGCGGTCGATCGCGCAGGCGCGGGTCTCGGAAATGAAGAGCGGCACGTCCTCGTAGAGCGGCACGTCCGCGACGCCTGCGGATGCGGCGAGGATCGCGGCGAAGTTGTCGCGGCCGTCCTCGGGGGAGAGCGTGACGTACGTCAGCCCCCAGTCGAGCCACTGGCGGACGCCCGCGAGGTTCGTCGCGTAGAGCGGCCAGCCGCCGCCCAGGTCGAGGCCCTCGGCGGGAAGGAACCGCCAGCCGGACGGGTTCGAGATCTCCCAGCGCGTCCAGCCGTCGCGCAGCAGCCGCTCGATGCACGCGCGCAGCCCCGGCTCGTCCCACGCGCGCGTGATGGCCGGCAGCGCGATGCGCACGCGGTCGCGCCCGACGCGCCCGGCCAGATGACCGACATCGGCGCTGACGCCTTCGGGCGTGCTGAAGCCGAGGTCGAAGAGGGCCTCGGCCACGCCGTCGAGGTCGGAGGCCTCAAAGGCGTCGAGCAGTCCGGGCCGGTCGACCTTGATCCGCCAGGACTCCGTCTCCGGCGCCGCGGCCGCGGCAGGGGCCGGCGCGAGGTCGGCGCGCGCCGCCCCGGCACGCGCCGCGGTGGCACTCGACCACGCCGCCTCCGTCGCGGCCGAAAGCTGCCTGCGCAGGTCGTTCAGGCGCGACGCGGGCGCGAAGAGGCCGGAGGGATTCCCGATGGAGAGGCGACCCGCCGCGAGGCGCGTGTCCCCGAGCTTCTCGAAGGCGCGGGCGACCGCGTCCGCCGTGCCCTGCGGGTTGCGCGCGGGGGACAACGGTTCCGCGACCAAGGCGGACGCCTCGACCGGCCGTTCGCCCGGGACGCGGGGCGCGAGGCGGGCGGTGGCGGAGAGCCCCTCCGCCGCCAGCGTCACCGTCACATCGACCTTCCGCCGCACGCGGTGCAGGCCCGGCTTCGGCCGCTCGAAGCGGTAGCGGCGCTTCACATCCTGCGACGATGCGCTGTAGACCGTCGCGCCCTCCGGCAGTTCCGGCGCGTCGCCGGGCAGCTCGACCTCGATCCGGTCGCCGGAATGCGACTCGAAGACCTCGCGCGGCGGCGTGCGGTCCTCCGGGGCGAGGAAGAGGTGGTCGACCGGGAAGCCGAACGGACGGTCCGCCCCCGGCACATCGACCTGGATCCCGTCGTGGCGCTCCACCGGGCGGCTCGTCGTGAAGCGCAGGAGTCTGCGGCCGCTGCGGCGGACGACCCCCTCGACCCGGCCGACCGGCGTGCCGCGATGGCCGACGAAGTCCGGATCGACGACGCCCCCGCCGTCGCGGCCCTCGCTGAAGAGCCCCGTCCACGGGCGGCTGAAGATCGACTGGATGTCCTGCTCCATCGCGCGCCGGTCGGCCGGGGCGACGGGGCCGTCGAGCAGCCGCCGGTAGAAGTTCGTCACCGCCGCCACGTAGAGCGGGCTCTTCTTGCGGCCCTCGATCTTGATGGAGGCGACGCCGGCCGCCGCGAGATCCGCGACGGCGGCGGGCAGGGCGAGGTCCTTCATCGAGAACCGGAACGCGCCCGCGTCGCCCGCCTCCGCCGCCGTGCCGGCGGCGAAGCGGTCGCGGCACAGGTAGGCGCAACGCCCCCGGTTGCCGCTGCGGCCGGTCGCCAGCGACGAGTAGAGGCACAGGCCGCTGTAGCAGTAACACAGCGCGCCGTGGACGAACGACTCGACCTCGATGCCGTCGACGGTGGCCGCGTCGCGGATCTCGTCCAGCGTCAGCTCCCGCGCCAGCGTCGCGCGCGCGAAGCCGAGATCGCGCAGCCGCTCGACTCCGGCGCGGTTATGGACCGCCATCTGCGTGCTCGCGTGGAGGCGCAACTCCGGGAAGTGGCGGCGCACGATCCCCGCGAGGCCCGCGTCCTGGACGATCAGCGCGTCGACCCCGAGATCCGCCGCCGTCGCGACCGCGTCCACGGCCGCCGGCATCTCGCGGTCGAGGATGACCGTGTTGAGCGCCACGTAGACCCGCCGGCGCGGCTGGAGGGAATGCGCGAAGGCGACGACCTCGTCGAGCTGCTCCGGCGCGAAGTTCTCGGCGTCCGCGCGCGCGGAGAACTGGCGGAGGCCGAGGTAGACCGCGTCGGCGCCGTACTGGAACGCCGCGAGGGCGGCGTCCGGCCCCCCCGCCGGCGCCATGAGTTCCACCCGTGATTCCTGTCCCGTTGCGCGCATCGGCGGAGGATACCACAGCGGGACGGACGGGAGCTGCCCCGCCCCGCCCCCCTCCACCCGCACCCGGAACGTTGCATGAAATGTAACGATCGTTACATTTCATGCAACATGGCGAAGCCCGCGGAGGTCGGGCTTGCCGGGCCGAGGGGGGCGGGACTAGGATGCGGCATCGTGCCGCCCGGACGGTCCGCACGGAAGGAGAAACGGTCATGAGCCCTCGGTCCCGCCGCATGTTCCTCCGCGACTCCGGAACCCTCGCCGCCGCCGCCGCGATGGGTGCGGCCGTCGTCCCCCGCGCCCGCGCGCAGGCGTCGCCGTCCGCGAACGACCGCCCGCGTCTCGCGCTGATCGGCTGCGGCGGCCGCGGCCGCTTCGTCGCGCGGGTGATGATCGAGGACTGCGGGGCGGAGTGCACCTGCCTCTGCGACCTGAGCGAGCCGAAGATGGAGCAGATGTGGACGCTGCTCTCCGAGGTCCAGAAGACCAAGCCCCGCTTCGAGAAGGACCACCGCCGCGTGCTCGAGGCGAAGGACGTCGACGCGGTGATCGTCGCGACGCCCGACGTCTGGCACGCCCCGATCACGATCGACGCCTGCCGCGCCGGCAAGGACGTCTACGTCGAGAAGCCCCACTCCCACAACATCTGGGAAAGCGGGAAGATGGTCGAGGCCGCGAAGAAGTACAACCGCATCGTCCAGGTCGGCACGCAGAACCGCTCGAAGGAGTACAACCTCCAGGCCCGCGAGTACGTGCGGAGCGGAAAGCTCGGCACGATCGGCCTCGTGAAGGTCTTCAACCTGAAGTCGGGCTCGGCCTTCAAGCTCGGCGAATCGGCGAAGCCGCCCGAGGGGTTCGATTGGGACCGCTGGCTCGGGCGCGCCCCGCTGCGGCCCTACCACTCGCGGATCGTCTCCGGCGGCTGGCACAACTACTGGGACTTCTGCGGCGGCGACATGACCGACGACGGCATCCACCAGACGGACCTGGCGCTGATGCTGATGGGCGACCCCGGGCTGCCGAAGAACGTGCGGTCGGTCGGCGGCCGCTACGTCCACCGCGGCGACGACTCCGAGGTGCCGGATGTCATGGTCACGAGCTGGGAGTTCGACGACTTCGTGATGACCTTCGAGCTGTCGGCCTACCCGAAGTACATGGTCAAGAGCACCGACGCGCTGCGGCGGCGCGGGATCGTCTCCGACTGGAAGCAGAACTCGACGCGCATCGAGATCTACGGTTCCGAGCAGCTGATGATCGTCGGCCGCCACGGCGGCGGCTTCGTCGTCGAGAAGAACGACTCGCAGACCGTCGAGAAGGTCCTCGGCGAGGCGGGCGACTCGGAGCACTACAAGAACTTCATCGCGTGCCTGAAGAGCCGCGCGAAGCCCAACGCCGACATCTCGATCGCCCACGCGAGCAACGTCATCGCCCACATGGGCAACATCGCGATGCGCGTCGGCAACGCCGCGCTGAACTACGACCGCGCCGCCGGCCGGTTCGACCACGACAAGGCCACCGCGATGATCAGGCCGGTCTACCGGAAAGGCTACGAGATCCCGGAGCAGGT